>NZ_JBFBJB010000021.1:0-149372 GCF_040685895.1 Streptomyces sp. NPDC088124
GACGCGAACGAGCGCCGATGGCGGTCGCCCCGTTGACGCCGGCCGGAACGGGCGTACGAACTTCAGCGGCCGGCTCGTGCTCCTGTGCGTGGGCAGCAGCCGCAGGGCATCCGCCGCCGCGGCGGGGCCGCTGACCGCGATCGCGTCGGCCGCCGCGCCCAGCGCCGCGGCGACCGGGATCTCCTGCCCCGGTGCGACGGTGAGCAGCTCCGCGGCGGGCCCCAGCAGGCCGGTCACCCGGTCGCGGGCACCCAGCAGCGCCCCGGTGCCGTCCTTGCGGCGCAGTCCCAGGGCGAGGGCGTCATGGCGGGCGCTCAGAGCCGCGCGCTCACGCTCCGCCGTGGTCGCGGCGTCGCGGGCCGCGCTCTGCTCCGTCTCCGCGTCAAAGAGCGCGCGCCGGGCGTCCTCGTACCGCTCCGCGAGCGCGTCGTCCTCCGCGTCGAGGCCGTCGACCTCGGCCTTGAGCTGCTCGTACTCCTCCTGTGCCAGGGCGGCGCGCTCCCGTGCCTCGTCCCGGGCCGCGGCGAGGCGGCCGATCTCCGCCTGGGCCGAGGCGGCCCGGCCGCGCGCCGCGGTGACCTGGCCGTGCAGCCGGGCCAGGCCCTCGCGGCGGTCCGCGAGGGCGCGGGCGGCGTCCCGCAGGCGGCGTTCCTCCGCGGCGAGTTCCCGTTCCAGTTCGGCGCGGTGGGCGACGGTGTCCTCGCGCGCGTGCTCGGCCGCCTCCAGCGCGGCGGTCAGCTCGGCCTCCTGCTCGCGGATCCGGGCGGCCTCACGCTCCATGTCCTCGGGGTCACGTCCGCGCCGCTCCTCCTCGGGGGCGCTGGTGGCGCTGGTGACCCGCGCCTCGGCCAGCGAGACGGTGCCGCGCACCCGCTCGGCGAGCTGCGACAGCTCGTACCACGTCTGCTGGGCTTTCCGCAGGCGCGGCGCGAGCCGCCGTACCTCCTCCTCCAGCTCCGCCTCACGGCTCAGCGCGGCCTTCAGTCTGCGCTCCGCGTCCTCCTTGCGGCTCTTCAGCTCGGCCTCGTCGGCGATCTCCGCGCGCAGTGCCTCGCGCAGCCGCACCAGATCGTCCGCGAGCAGCCGCAGCCGGGCGTCGCGCAGGTCGGCCTGGATGACGGCGGCGCGCCGGGCGACCGCGGCCTGCCGGCCGAGCGGCTTGAGCTGACGGCGCAGCTCGTCCGTCAGGTCCTGGACGCGGGCGAGATTCGCCTTCATCGCCTCCAGCTTCCGCAGCGCCTTCTCTTTCCGCTTGCGGTGCTTGAGCACTCCGGCGGCTTCTTCGATGAATGCGCGGCGGCCCATCGGATCGGCGTGGAGCACGGAGTCGAGCTGCCCCTGTCCGACGATCACGTGCATCTCGCGGCCGATACCGGAGTCGGAGAGCAGTTCCTGAATATCGAGCAACCGGCAGGTGTCGCCATTGAGCTGGTATTCGCTGCCGCCGTTGCGGAACATGATCCGCGTAACGGTGACCTCGGCGTACTCGATCGGGAGCGCGCCGTCGGAGTTGTCGATCGTGAGAGAGACCTCCGCGCGGCCGAGCGCGGGGCGCCCGGTCGTGCCGGCGAAGATCACGTCCTCCATTTTCCCGCCGCGCAGCGACTTCGCCCCCTGCTCCCCCATGACCCAGGAGAGCGCGTCCACCACATTGGATTTCCCGGAGCCGTTCGGGCCCACGACGCAGGTGATCCCGGGCTCGAAGCGCAGCGTCGTGGCGGAGGCGAAGGATTTGAACCCGCGCAGGGTCATGGCCTTGAGGTGCACGCCGCCGGACTCTACCCGCCCCGGATCGTCCGTCGGCGGTTTCACCGTGGAACGCGCAGGGCACATCAGACGTTAAGAAAGGCGTGGCAACGCCAACAAAGCTTCGTACAGGGGAAGATGGAAAGAAAGAAGGGACGCCGAAGCGTCCCTTGCATATCTTGCGAGAGTCTTTCTCACCCGGCCCCGACGGGGGCTGCCGTCAGGTGAGCGCCGGCTCCGCCTGGGGTACGTCAATGTCCATGCCGTTGAGCAGCGACTCTCCGGGGTGCTGTGCGACAGCCGCATTCAGCACGTCGTTCTCGGACTGGATCCGTACGAGCTCGGATTCGAGGTCCTGGACGCGCTGCTGAAGCCGTCGCATCTCGGCGAGGAGTCGCGGGTCGGAACCGCCGACATAACCGAGAAGCGCCTTTGCCATGATGAATGGTCCTCCACACTGAGTGACCGACCGAATGCGGTGTGGGTCGTGAGGGAAATCGCACCCGCGGTGCCTGGCAGTGCTTGTTCGTCACTGCGGTTCTTACTGCCAAACAGCTAAGGTGCGCGGGGATTCCAGAGTCTCACCAAAAAGTTTGACGGTCAACACGATCACAGCCCGTACCGACGGGCGGCCCGGCGGCGCGGGCCCGTGGCCTGCGCGGCGGGCGCTCTCTCCGGAGCCCGGGGCGCGCCCGGATCGTCACTGACCGGGCAGCCTCGCACAGCCGGCCGTTCCTGGCAACCGCCAGGTCATCGCTGGTCATCGCGGAGAGTCACACATGCCGGTGGCATGTCCCGGCCATGTGGACCGCCCGGCGGGGCCATCGCGTCACCGGATCGCGAAACCCTCGTAACCACCCCGCGGGGTGTCCCAGATCTCAGTGACTCCGTCCACTCTCCCGGGTGTGTCGGCGGAGCGCAGCCACTCCAGCAGGCGGTGGCAATTGTCACGCGGCCCCTCCGCGACGATCTGCACCCTGCCGTCGTCCAGATTGAGGGCGAATCCGGTGAGGCCGCCGATCTCCAGTGCGTTCGCCCTGGTGAACCAGCGGAAGCCAACTCCTTGTACTCGGCCGCGTACCCAAGCCGTGAGTCGTACATCTTCTTTCATACGCGCAAAAGTAATCGGCCAATTGGTCCGCGGGCCCGGCGCCCCCACGGGCCATGCCGTACAGTCCGGTCGCAATGAGCCTCACTCATACGAGTGAGTAACGTTGCCGTCGAAACTGAGGAAGGCACCACAGATGGGACGCCACCGACGCTCCGCCGCCCCCGGCGCACCTGTCGAATCCCCTGAGGGCCCCGCGGCCGACCCCGGCGCCACGCCACGCCGCAAGGGCCGGGTCACCAAGCCCGTCCGTACGGGACTGCTCGGCGCCTCCGCGGCGATGGCGGTCGGCGCCGTCGCGGTCGCCTCCGGACTGCTGCCCGGCGGCGGGCAGTTCTCGGTGAGCGGCGGCGGCACCACCGGTGAGCAGATCCGCAGCGAGGGCGCGCCCGAGCTCCAGCAGCAGGGCGGCACGTCCGCGGATCCGACGCGTGACACGACCGCGGAGCCCAGCCGCAGCGCGGAGCGGACGACGGGACCGGAGAAGAAGTCGGCCTCGCCCTCCCCCGCGGCCCCCTCCTCCCCGACCAAGGCGACGACCGCCCCGGCGCCGCCGAAGCCGAAGACCGAGGCCCCGTCGAAGGAGACGGAGTCCGGCGGGTCGGCGGGCTCCGCCGGTTCACCCGCCAAGGAGGACGAGGCTCCGGCCCCGGCGCCGACGCAGACCACGGACCGCGCGGCCGAGCAGCCCCAGGCGGCGCCCTCGTCCGCCGCGTCGGCCGTGCTCTCACTGGTCAACCAGGAGCGGGCCAAGGCCGGCTGCGCCGCCCTGAAGTCCGACACGAGCCTGAACGCGCTGGCCCAGACGTTCAGCGAGGACATGGCGGCGCGCGGCTTCTTCGACCACACGGACCCCGACGGCGACTCCCCCTGGGACCGCGCGGAACAGGCGGGTGTGAAGAGCCTCGGAGGCGAGAACATAGCCCGGGGGCAGGCCACGGCCCAGGCGGTGATGGACTCCTGGATGAACAGCGAGGGCCACCGCGCCAACATACTGAACTGCGACTACACCCGGCTCGGCGTCGGGGTGCACACCGGCTCCGGCGGCCCGTGGTGGACGCAGAACTTCGGCTTCTGAGACCTTCCTGACGCCCTGACCCGTCGGTCCCGCTCCTGCGGCAACTTCAGGGATGCGTACACAACAGCAGGAGACACACAGCAGCAGACACGCACCAGGAGTAAGCGCCGCCCACTGGGTGGCGCTTACCGGTAGTAGGGTGCGGTTATGGACACTTTCTCCGCTGACGCCGCGCTCGGCGGGCATGTCTTCGACGTGTTCGCCCGGCAGTGCCCCTCGCGCGGGGCGCTGGAGCATGTGACGGGCCGCTGGGGCGGTCTCGTCCTCGGCGCGCTCCACCGAAGTGGCTGCCGCTTCAACGAACTGCGGCGGCGCGTCGACGGAGTGAGCGAGAAAATGCTCTCCCAGACCCTGCACGCCCTGGAGCGGGACGGCCTCGTACGCCGCGACGCGCAGCCGGTCAATCCGCCGCGAGTGGACTACGAACTGACACCGCTGGGACGGGACGTCGCCGAGCGGCTGTTCGACCTCATCCACCTGGTGGAGGGGCGGATGCCCGAGGTGCTCGCGGCGCGGGAGCGTTACGACACGGCGCGCGGCGGTCGCTGACAGCGCGGGCAGAAGTAGCTGGACCGGTTCATCCAGGGGCGCCGGCGGATCGGGGTCCCGCAGCGGCCGCACGGCTCGCCCTCGCGTCCGTACGCGTCGAGCGACCGGTCGAAGTAGCCGGACTCGCCGTTCACATTGACGTACAGGCTGTCGAAGCTCGTTCCGCCGACGGACAGCGCCGCGTTCATCACGTCGCGCGCGTGGCCGAGCAGTTCGGCGGCGCGCGGCCGGGGCAGCGTCGCGGTGGGGCGTTCGTAGTGGAGCCGGGCGCGCCAGAGCGCCTCGTCCGCGTAGATGTTGCCGACGCCGCTGATGAGTGACTGGTCGAGCAGGGCGCGCTTGACGGTCGTACGGCGCAGCTTGAGCGCGGCGAGGAAGGCGTCCTCGTCGAAGGCGGGGTCCAGGGGGTCGCGGGCGATGTGCGCGATGGCGTCCGGGAGACCCTCGGGGGTGTTGTCGTGGAGCGAGAGGCCGCCGAAGGTGCGCTGGTCGACGAAGCGCAGCTCGGTGCCGAGTTCGTCGGCGAAGCGGACGCGGATCCGCAGGTGCTTCTCGTCGGGCGCGGTCTCGGGCTGGACGAGGAGCTGACCGCTCATCCCGAGATGGCCGAGGATCGAGGCGTCGCTGTCGGCGAGCGGCAGCCACAGGTACTTGCCGCGGCGCCGCGCGACACCGATGGTGTGCCCCTTGAGGCGCCCCGCGAAGTCCGTACCGCCCGCGAGGTGGCGCCGTACCGCGCGCGGATGGAGCACCTCGGTCTCGGCGACGGTGCGGCCGCTGATCCAGCGTTCGAGTCCGCGCCGGACGACTTCGACCTCGGGCAGCTCGGGCACGGGGACTCCTCGGAACGACGGAACGCGAAGGCGACGAAGGGGGACGGGGCGGTGAACGGGAGACGCCCCTCGGGTCGCGGACGACGCGAGGGGCGCACCATGAAGGAGCGTACGTACGGACAGGCGTACGGTCAGGAGGTCGGCGCCTCCGCCGAAGCCGGGTCCGCGGCCGCATCCGCCGATACGGGATCGGCCGATACGGGATCCGAAACCGGATCCGCCGGGGCCGCGTCCGAGGCCGGGGCCACGTCCGCCGCCTGAGCCGCGTCCGCCGCCGGGGCGGCATCGACGGCCTTCGCGCCGTCACCGTCACCGAGGGGCGCGCCCCCGGCAGCCGGTTCGCCCGCGCCGGACTTCGCCGCCGCTTCCCGTGCGTCGGCCGAGGCCCGGATCGAGCGCCAGGCGGACTCCGCCGCCTGCTGCTCCGCTTCCTTCTTGCTGCGGCCGGTGCCGGTGCCGTACGAGACACCACCGACGCGGGCGGCAGCAGTGAAGGTCTTCTCGTGGTCGGGTCCCGACTCCGTGACGAGGTACTCGGGCACGCCGAGGGCCTCCGCCGCGGTCAGCTCCTGGAGACTGGTCTTCCAGTCCAGGCCCGCCCCGAGATTCGAGGACTTCTCGATCAGCGGGTCGAAGAGCCGGTGCACCAGCTCGGACGCCGCGTCGAGGCCCTGGTCGAGATAGACGGCGCCGATCACCGCTTCAAGGGTGTCGGCGAGAATGGACGCCTTGTCCCGGCCGCCCGTGCCCTCTTCGCCCCGGCCGAGCCGGATGAAGGAGCCGAGTTGGAGGCCGCGGCCCACTTCCGCCAGCGCACGCGAGTTGACCACCGCGGCCCGCAACTTGGCCAGCTGGCCTTCGGGCAGGTCGGGGTGGATGCGGTACAGCGTGTCCGTGACCACCAGACCGAGCACCGAGTCCCCGAGGAATTCGAGCCGCTCGTTGGTGGGCAGACCGCCGTTCTCGTACGCGAACGAGCGGTGGGTCAGCGCACGCACCAGAAGGGCGGTCTCGAGCTGATACCCGAGCCGCCCTTCCAGAAGCGTGTGGGACGAGGCCGTACTGACAGTGTCTGTCTGCTTCTTGGCAGGGGACAGTTCAGACATCGAGCCTCTCACCAGCCGCTCAGACCTCGAGGACCTGGCGCTTGTTGTAGGTGCCGCAGCTCGGGCACGCGATGTGCTGGAGCTTCGGCTCCTGGCAACGCTCGCACGAAACCAGGTTGGGGACCGCAGCCTTCCACTGCGACCGGCGGTGGCGCGTGTTGCTGCGCGACATCTTCCGCTTCGGAACAGCCACGGCTACTTCTCCTGCTTCTCGTCGACGCCCGCTTCGGCGCCGCCCATGTTGTCCTTCTCGCCGTCCTTGACGGTCTCGGCGAGTCCCTGCAATGCCGCCCAACGGATGTCGACGGCGTCGTGGTGGTGGTCCGGGTTGTCGTCCAGCCTGATCCCACATGTGGAACACAGACCGGCACAGGTCTCCCGGCACACCGGCTGCATCGGCAGTGCGAGCACCACCGCATCACGCAGCACGGGTTCGAGGTCGAACAGGCCGTCCTCGATGAAGAGCGTGTCCTCGTCGTCCTCGGCATCGTCGGCCGGCTCCGCGCGGACGCGGCCCCGGTCGTCGGTGTCGTGGTACGAGAACAGCTCCTGGAAATCCGCCGCCACTTCCTGGCCGAGCGGCTCCAGACACCTTACGCACTCCCCTTCGGCCGTGACACGGGCGGTGCCCGTGACGAGCACCCCTTCCATGACCGACTCCATGCGGAGGTCCAGCTCCACCGGGGCGCCCTCGGGCGCTCCGATGACCCCGTCGATACCGAAGTCCTTCGGGGCGGGCACCGAGCGGGTCAGCTTCCGAAGCGCACCAGGACGCCGCCCCAGCTCGTGTGTGTCGAACACGAGGGGGTTGTGGTGGTCGAGGCGCGCGTTCAGGGCCGTTCCCGCTTTCGGATCGTGAAGAGAGGGCCGCCACCGTCGCGGAAGCGAAGCGCGCAGCCTGAGCCGCGGACATGCACACGGCCGAAGAACCAGGGTACTGGACCGGCCGCCCTAGACCCAATCGGGCTGCCGCCGGTCCCGGAGGGCCGGCCGGGTCAGCGGCCCTGTTCGTAACGGCGGAGCTGCTCGATGTCGATCATGCTCGTGTCGAAGAAGCTGGTCTCGTCGAGGGAGCCCTGCTGGTCGGCGGGGGCGGCGGGCAGGGCCGGGAGCGCGGGGCGCGCGTCCGTCTGTTGCTGTTGCTGCCAGCCGTAGTTCGGGTCGTATCCCTGGGCCTGCTGCGCGCCCTGGAGCTGCCCCTGGCCCTGGTCCTGGCCGTACCCCTGCTGCTGGTACGGGTACGGGTCCTGCTGGTAGCCGTACGTGTCCTGCTGGTAGCCCGCCCCGTAGCCGGGCTCCGCCGCCGGGTACGCGGGGTCCTGGTAGCCGCCGGACGTGCCGTAGCCGCTGCCGCCGTCCTGGTAGCCCGCGGCGGCGGGCTGCCGCGCGTAGGCGGGGTCCGTGAAGGGCTGCTGCGTGGGCACAGGGGGCATGGCGGGCATAGCGGGCTCTGTGGGACCCGTGGGCTGCTGCGGGGCCGTCACGGGCGCCTGGCGTGCCTCCCTCGGGGTGCCGGCGAGATCGGCCAGGTAGTCGGCATCGCTGAGGTGCGCCTGGGGGCCCGCCGCGTCCTGGGCGGCCATGTGCGCGCCCAGCTCGTCGGACTCCGTACGGCCGTGCAGCTTCTGCCGGCCCCGGCCGACGGCTTCGAGGGTCTTGGTCAGTACGGCCTCGAAGGCGCCGATCTTGGCGTCGACGTACTCGTCGGCCCGGCGGATCAGGGTGCTGGGGTCGGCGCTGTACTCCGGGGCGTCGTCGTCATCGCCCCCCGCGTACCCCGCCTCGCCGGAGCCCGGGGAGCGGCCGAGGAGCTTCTCCCTGCCCCGGTCGACGGAGCCGATGGTCTTGGTGAGGACGACCTCGAAGTTGGCGAGCTTGGAGTCGACGTAGTCGTCCGCCTCGGCGCGGATCTCCTCGGCCTCCCTGCGGGCCTCGGCGAGGATACGGTCGGCCTCCTCCTGGGAGCGGCGGGCGACCGCGGTGTCCGAGATCAGGGTGGAGCGCTGGGCGTGTGCGCCCTCGATGATGCGCTCCGCCTCCTGGCGGGCCTGTTCGGCGAGCTGTTCCTGCCCGCCGATCAGCTCCTGCGCCTGGGCCAGCGAGTCGGGCAGCGCGTCCCGCACCTCTTCGAGCAGCGCGAGCAGCTCCGCCCGGTTGACCACGCACGACGCCGACATGGGCATCGAGCGGGCGTTGCCCACCGTGTCGACGATCTCGTCGAGCTTCTTCTGCACGTCCACCGTGTGCTCGCCACTCTTTCGGCCGGTTTGGAGACGGACGCAACGACTGTACGGCCAGTCCGCGTCCGTCCGACACCGGGTGACGGGCGGTCAGGTCCGTCACTTCCTGCCGAGGCGCTCCATGATCGCGGTGTGGACGGCGGGAGGCAGCAGGTGGGAGACGTCGCCGCCCCAGGTGGCCACCTCCTTCACCAGGGAGGAGGAGAGGAAGCTGTAGGTGGGGTTGGTGGGGACGAACAGGGTCTCGACGCCCGAGAGCCCGTTGTTCATCTGGGCCATCTGCAACTCGTAGTCGAAGTCGCTGACGGCCCGCAGTCCCTTGACGATGGCCGGGATGTCGCGCTCTTTGCAGAAGTCCACGAGAAGGCCGTGGAAGGACTCCACCTCGACATTGCCGAACTCGGCGGTGACCTCCCGGATCAGTTCGATCCGTTCCTCGATCGTGAACAGCCCTTTCTTGGACTGGTTGATCATCACCGCGACGTGTACGACGTCGTACAGCTTGGAGGCGCGGGCGATGATGTCGAGATGTCCATTGGTGATGGGGTCGAAGGACCCCGGACAGACGGCGCGGCGCAACTGAACTCCCTCGCTCTCCGGTCCGGTCATGGTGCGTCTTCGTAACGAGAAGCGGCGCGACCGTACCAAAGCGTTCCCTCGCCGTAACGACGGGACCGCAGCGGTACGAAACCTGCCGGCCAGCCGAATTCCCCGCCTCTGGTGCTGCGTTCCACGGTGGCGACCGCGTCGTCGCGGAGCCAGCCCCCGGTCCGCAGTGTGAGCAGGATCTCCCGAAGATCGTCGTCGGTGACGGCGTACGGCGGGTCGAGGAACACCAGGTCGTACGGGTCCCCCGGGGCCGGTCCCGTGACGATCTGCTCCGCCTTGCCGGTACGGACCTCGGCCCCGGGCAGTCCGAGCGCCGCGACGTTCTCGCGGACGGTGCGGGCGGCGCGGCCGTCGGCCTCGACGAGCAGGGCGTGCGCGGCGCCGCGCGAGAGCGCTTCGAGGCCGACGGCGCCGGACCCGGCGTACAGATCGGCGATCCGGACACCCTCCAGGGTGCCGAGGAGCGACTGCCAGGTGGAGAAGAGGCCCTCACGCGCCCGGTCGGAGGTGGGGCGGGTGCCGGTGCCGGGCGGGACGGCGAGCCGGCGTCCGCCGGCGGCACCGGCGATCACGCGGGTCATGGGTGTCGGGTCCTCGGTTCGTGGGAGGGCTGGGGTGGACGGAGCTGTCGGCGGCGGACGCTCGGACTCCACGATATTGCGTACGCGATCGCGTACGCACCGGCCGGGTCCGGCCGGTGCCCGCGGACCGGTCGGCCGGCGTCGGTCAGCCCTTGTCGAGGAACTGCTCGCGCTCCGTGTCCAGCAGCGCGTCCAGCGCCGTCCGCAGCTCGGGGCTGGACGCCAGCTCCGGGTCGGCGGCGACCACCGCCACGGCCTCCTCGCGGGCGGCGGCGATGATCTCCTCGTCCTCGATGACGGCGAGCATCCGCAGCGAGGACCGCACACCGGACTGGGCCTGGCCCAGCACATCGCCCTCACGCCGCTGTTCGAGGTCGATCCGGGACAGTTCGAAGCCGTCGAGCGTGGCGGCGACCGCGCCGAGCCGGGCCCTGGCGGGGCTCGCCTCCGGCATGTCGGTGACCAGGAGGCAGAGACCGGGGGCCGCGCCGCGGCCGACCCGGCCGCGCAACTGGTGGAGCTGGGAGACGCCGAACCGGTCGGCGTCCATGATCACCATCGCCGTGGCGTTGGGGACGTTCACCCCGACCTCGATGACCGTCGTCGCGACGAGGACGTCCACCTCGCCCGCGGCGAAGCGGCGCATCACGGCGTCCTTGTCGTCCGGCTGCATACGGCCGTGCAGGACCTCGACGCGGAGCCCGGCCAGCACCCCCGCCACCAGCTGCTCCGCGACCTCCAGGACCGCGAGCGGGGGTCGCTTCTCGGCGTCCTCCGCGGCCTTCCCCTTGGCCGCGGACGCCTTCTTGCCGCCCTTGCCGTTCTTGCCGCCCTTCCCGTTCTTCTCGTCCTCGTCGTCGCCGATGCGGGGGCAGACCACGTACGCCTGGTGCCCCTTGCCGACCTCCTCGCGCACCCGCTCCCAGGCACGGGCGAGGAAGTGCGGCTTGTCCTGCGCGGGGACGACATGGCTGGCGATCGGCGAGCGCCCCGCCGGGAGCTGGTCCAGAACGGAGGTCTCCAGGTCACCGAAGACGGTCATGGCGACCGTCCGGGGAATGGGGGTGGCCGTCATGACCAGCAGATGCGGCGGCTGCTTGCCCTTGGAGCGCAGCGCGTCGCGCTGCTCCACGCCGAAGCGGTGCTGCTCGTCCACGACGACCAGCCCCAGGTCGTGGAAGCGCACCTTGTCCTCGATCAGCGCGTGCGTGCCGATCACCATCCCGGCCTCGCCCGTGACCAGGTCGAGCAGTGCCTGACGGCGCCCGGCGGTGCCCATGGAGCCGGTGAGCAGCACCACCTTCGTGGCGTTCTCCGCGCCGCCCAGCATCCCGCCCTGGGCCAGCTCGCCCATCATCTCCGTGATGGACCGGTGGTGCTGCTGCGCGAGGACCTCGGTGGGCGCCAGCAGCGCGGCCTGGCCGCCCGCGTCCACGACCGTGAGCATCGCGCGCAGCGCGACGAGCGTCTTGCCGGAGCCGACCTCGCCCTGGAGCAGCCGGTGCATGGGGTGTTCGGTGGCGAGATCGGCGAAGATCTCGGCGGTGACCTTCCGCTGGCCCTCCGTGAGCGTGAACGGCAGTCCGGCGTCGAAGGTGTCGAGCAGTCCGCCCGCCACCGGCTCGCGGGCCACGGCGGGGAGCTGGGTGTCCGCGTACCGCCGCCGGGCCAGCGCGACCTGGAGGACGAACGCCTCGTCCCACTTCAGCCGGGCCCGGGCGTCCTCGATGTCCGCCTTCGTCTCGGGCCGGTGGACCTTGAGCAGCGCCTCCGGCAGCGGGACGAAGCCGCGTCCCTCGCGCAGCGCGGGCGGCAGCGGGTCGGCGGCCTCCACGGCGCGCGGCAGGACGGCGTCCACCGCTTTGGTGATCTTCCAGGACTCCAGCCCCTTGCAGGCCGGGTAGATCGGGATCAGCTTGCCCGCGAAGGCGTTCACGGCGCTCGCGGCGTCGTCCTCGTCCACGGCGCCGGAGTCCGCCGTCGGCCCGAGCGGGACGTACGTCGGGTGCGCGAGCTGGAGCTTGCGGTTGAAGACGGAGACCTTGCCGGCGAACATGCCGCGGCTGCCGGGCGGGAGTTCCTTGTGCGGCTTGTGGAGTCCGCGGCCGAAGAAGACGAGCTGGAGCCGGCCGCTGCCGTCGGTGAGGGTGATCTCCAGGCGCTGACCGCGGCCGTGGTTGAACGTGAGGATCCGGGAGTCCGCGACCTGGGCGACCACCGTCACGTCCTCGTCCAGCGGGAGTTCGGCGAGCGTGGTGAGCTGGCCGCGCTCCTCGTACCGCCGTGGGTAGTGGTGGAGCAGGTCACCGACCGTGTGCAGGCCGAGGTGTTCGGCCATCACCTTCGCGGTGGCGGGGCCGAGCGACTTCTTGAGTGGTTCATCCAGCGCGGACACGCGATCCATTGCACACCACATCACTGACAACCGTCGCGCACCCCCGGGTTTCCGCAGGTCGCGGCCGTGCCGCCGGGACCGGCCCCGGCGGCGCTCCGCGCCGAGCCGCTGCCCGCCGGGTCACTCCCCGCCGGGTCACTCCATGACGGGTCACTCCACGCCGACGAGGAGCGGCGCGGACTGCCGGCCGCCCCGGTAGACCACCGTGTCGACGGCGAGGTGCCCCTCGCGTACGTAGCTCTCCAGACGGGCGGCGAGCGTCTCGGGTACGTCCTCCCCGAGGACGAGGGTCACGAGTTCACCGCCCGCCGAGAGCATCCGGGAGAGCACCGTCTCGGCCGTGGCGGCGAGATCGGAGCCGATGACCGCGACGTCCCCGTCGATCAGGCCGAGGACGTCCCCGGCCTGGCAGATGCCCGCCATGGTCCAGGACTGGCGCTCCGCGACGGCCAGTTCGGCGTAGCGGGTGGCGCCGGCGGCGCTGGTCATCGCGACGACGTCCTCGTCGAAGCGGCGGTCGGGCTGGTGCACGGCGAGCGCGGCGATGCCCTGGACGGCGGCCCTGGTCGGGATGAGGGCCACGCGTACGCCTTCGGTACGGGCCTGCTCCGCGGCGGCGGCCGCGGTGTGCCGCAGCGCCTCGTCGTTCGGCATGAGGACCACCTCGCGGGCGTGCGCGCGCCGGATCGCCTCGACGAGTTCTCCGCTGGCGGGCGGCTCCCCGGGGCGCGCGAGGACGGTCGTCGCGCCGGCCTCGGCGCAGAGCCCGGCGAGGCCCTCGCCGGGGACGACCGCGACGACGGCGCGCTGGACGCGCGACTCCTCCGCGGCGGCGACGAAGTGGGTGATGCGGATGCGGTACGGACGGCCCGCCTCGACGCCCGCCTCCACGGCGGCGCCGGCGTCGTCGACATGGACGTGCACGTTCCACAGCCCGTCGCCGCCGACGATCACCAGGGAGTTCCCGAGCCCGTCGAGCCGGGCCCGCAGCCGGGCCACGGCGGCGTCGTCCGCCTCCAGCAGATAGATCACCTCGAAGGCGGGCCCGCCTTCCGCGTCGCACGCCTCGGCGGCGGAGTCCGCCCCGGCGGGGTTCTCCCGGCGGCGGTGCCCCGCCGGGAAGGGCGCGGGCGCGTCGCCCGTGAGGCAGCGCACCAGGGCGCCCAGCACCGTGAGGAGCCCCCGGCCGCCCGCGTCGACGACGCCCGCGCGGCCGAGCACGTCGAGCTGGCCCGTGGTGGCGTCGAGCGCGGTGCGAGCGCCCGCGTACGCGGCCCGTACGGCCTCGGCCGTCCCCGCGCCGTGCGCACCGTCCGCGCGCGCCGCCGTCCCCGCCGCGTCCGCGGCGGCGCTCGCCACGCTCAGGATCGTGCCCTCCACGGGGTGCGCGACGGCCTCGCGCGCCAGCTCGTCGGCGCGGCGCAGCGCCAGGACCAGCCGGCGTCCGCCGTCCCCCGGGTCCCCCGCGCCCTTCCCCTCGCCCCGTGCCTCGCCGGGCGCCGCTCCGCGCGGCTCCCCGTCCGCCAGCACCTCGGCCATCCCGCGCAGCAGCTGCGCCAGGATCGTCCCGGAATTACCCCGGGCGCCGATCAGCGCGCCGTGCGCCATGGCTCGTACGGCGTCGGCCGGAGCGGGCACCGAGGCGCTCGTCTCGTGCGCGGCGAACACCGCCTCGACCGCCTGCGCGGCGGACTCCACGGTCAGATAGAGGTTGGTGCCGGTGTCACCGTCCGCGACCGGAAAGACATTGATCGCGTCGATCTCCTCGCGCTCCCGGCCGAGGGCCTCCAGCGCCAGCGCGCACCAGCTCCGCACCGCTGCGGCGTCGAGGGTCTGCGGCACCTGCGGGGTCCTCCTCCGTCGGCTGGGGTGTTGCGAGAAGGGTATAGTTTCCGGCTACCGAGGCAGTCGTTGTATGCTGCTGCGGTTGCCCGGTGAGAGTCGGGCCAATCCCCCGGTAAAGCGACGTCGACGCCATCGATTCGTTCTGATTCGTTTCGTTGATCCAGCCACGCCGGATTTCTCTGTACGAGCATCTGAAGTCTTTGGAGTGACCCGTGGCTGCCAACTGCGACGTCTGTGGCAAGGGGCCGGGCTTCGGCAACAGCATTTCCCACTCGCACCGCCGTACGCCCCGTCGCTGGAACCCGAACATCCAGCGCGTGCGTGCCGTGGTCGGTCGGACGCCGAAGCGCCTCAATGTCTGCACATCGTGCATCAAGGCCGGCAAGGTCTCGCGCTGACGCCTGCGTCGTAGCGCAGCCCCTGCGGTTGCCTTGAAGAGCCGGTCCACCTCGGTGGACCGGCTCTTTGCCATGTCCGGGCGGGGCGCCGCCGCTCCAGGTCGGTACGCCGCCTCAGGCCCGGAACCGCCAGGCGTGGTCCACCGGCCCGATCCCCGCGCCCAGCGCGAAGCCGTGCGCGATCGCGCCCGTCACGTACTCCTTGGCCGCCCCGACGGCCGCCACCACGTCCTGCCCGCCGGCCAGGCCGGCGGCGATCGCCGACGCGTAGGTGCACCCGGTGCCGTGCGTGTGCCGGTTGTCGTGGCGCGGCGCCCGCAGCCAGTGCTCCTCGGTACCGTCGGTCAGCAGGTCCACCGCGTCGCCCGGCAGATGCCCGCCCTTGATCAGGGCCCAGCGGGGCCCGAACTCCAGGACGGCGTGGGCCGCGCGCCGCAGATCCGCCTCGTCCGCCACCCGTACGCCGGTGAGCTGCGCCACCTCGTCCAGGTTCGGGGTGGCGACCGTCGCGGTCGGCAGCAGCCGCTTCCGTACGCCGTCCAGCGCCGAGGCGGCCAGCAGCGGATCACCGTGCTTGGAGACCCCGACCGGGTCGACGACCACGGGGACACCGGTCTCCGCGAGCAGTTCCGCCACGGCGTCGACGAGGACGGCGGAGGAGAGCATGCCGGTCTTCACGGCCTGCACCCCGATGTCGTCGACGACGCTGCGGTACTGCGCCCGCACCGCCTCCACCGGCAGTTCCCAGGCGCCCTGGACGCCCCGGGAATTCTGCGCCGTGACGGCGGTGAGCACGCTCATGCCGTGCGCGCCGAGGGCCAGCATCGTCTTGAGATCCGCCTGGACGCCCGCACCGCCGCCGGAGTCGGATCCGGCGACGGTGAGCACACGGGGCGGCGCGGACACGGTTTTCGACATGCCCACGAATCTACGTGTCCTCGATGTCGCCGAAGTGGTCCCAGCCGCCCTTGCTGGTCCACGGGGCGCCGTCGACCGTCACCTGGGGCAGCGCGGAGGGATTGAGCACCTCCCCGATCACCTTCCAGCGCGCCGGAAGCTTCGCGTCCGCGGGGAACGTCGCGACGATCGCGTGATCCTCTCCCCCGGTCAGCACCCACTGGAGCGGATCGACGCCGACCGCCTGGCCGATGTCGTTCATCTGCGAGGGGATGTCGATCAGACCGGAGCGCAGGTCGATACGGACCTGGCTCGCCTCCGCGATGTGCCCGAGGTCCGCGACCAGCCCGTCGCTGACATCGGTCATCGCGGTGGCGCCGAGTCCGGCCGCCGCCGGGCCCGCGTGGTACGGCGGCTCCGGCCTGCGGTGCGCCTCCACGAAGGCGCGGGGCGAGCGGAAGCCGCGCGAGAGCACCGCGTGCCCCGCGGCCGACCAGCCCAACCACCCGGTGTAGGCGACGACATCGCCGGGCCGGGCGCCGGAGCGGGTCACCGGCTCGTGGTTGCGCAGATCGCCCAGCGCGGTGATCGCGATGGTGATCGAGTCGCCGCGCACCACGTCGCCGCCGACCACGGCCGCCCCCGCGACCTGGCACTCGTCCCGGATGCCGTCCATCAGCTCGGTGGGCCAGGTGACCGGCAGTTCGGCCGGCACCACGAGACCGAGCAGCAGCGCGGTCGGCACCGCGCCCATCGCCGCGATGTCGGCGAGGTTCTGCGCGGCGGCCTTGCGGCCCACGTCGTACGCCGTCGACCAGTCGCGGCGGAAGTGCCGCCCTTCGAGGAGCAGATCCGTACTCGCCACGACCCTGCGGTCGGGGGCCGCCACGACCGCGGCGTCGTCGCCCGGCCCGAGCCGCACCGCCGGGGTGGTGGTGAGCCGGGACGTCAGCTCTCTGATGAGCCCGAACTCCCCCAACTCGCCCACGGTTCCCTTCACCGAGTCTCCCCTTCTCTTCGCTTCTCTTCACTCTTCGCCGGGCCGCGTCTGCGGTCGCGGTCCCCTACTGCTGTCCACACCCGTCATCGGGCACGTCAACAAGGCCGTGCGCCGGACCACGCCCACGGGGCACGGCGCGTGGGCCGCGCCCCGCCCCGTACGTCGCGCGCGCATGGCACCCGCACACGTCAACATGGATTTCCGTGCGCCACCCCGCGGGCGCCACCGGGCCCCCAGGTCTCCCCGCGGCCCGCGGCGACGCGATACCGTGGCGTCTCTTTCCCCCACATGATCCTCGTGGCCGCCCTGGAGGTTCCGTGGTACAGGCGTACATCCTTATTCAGACCGAGGTGGGCAAGGCGACGACCGTCGCCGAGACCATCGCAAAGATTCCGGGAGTGATCCAGGCCGAGGACGTCACCGGTCCTTACGACGTGATCGTGCGGGCTCAGGCGGACACCGTCGATGAGCTCGGCCGCATGGTCGTCGCCAAGGTCCAGCAAGTAGAAGGCATCACCCGCACCCTGACCTGCCCGGTCGTACATCTCTAGACCGCCCCCGTCTACGCTTGGCCGGTGATACGTTCCCGTCGCCCGCTTCCCAGCCGCAGGCTATCCGGCCGTGCGTTCGCCCGCCTTCCCGCCGTCGCCGTTCTTCTGTCGGCGGCGGCGGGCTGTTCCTCCACGGACGCGGCGGTGTCGGTCACGGTTCCCACTCCCTCCCGGCAGGAGGCGACCCTCTGCCGCGCCCTGCACAAGGAGCTGCCCGACACGCTCGCGGACCTCGGCCGCGGTGATCCCGAGCCGGGCTCCGAACTGACCGCCGGGTGGGGGGACGGCGCGATCGTACTGCGCTGCGGAGTGCCCCGGCCCGCGGAGATGAACGATCCGCAGGCGCAGGGCATCGACGCGGACGGCGTCAACTGGATGCTGGAGGAGCGGGACTCGGGGCCGCGGTTCACCACGACGTACCGCCAGACCTATGTGGAGGTCACGATGGACTCGCGGTTCTCCCATGACTCCACCCCGCTCGCGGGGCTGGCCGACGCCGTCGAGAAGACGGTCCCGTCCAGCCTCTAGGAGCGTCCGGTCCAGGAGCGTCCGGCGCGGGCTCCGGTGCGGGCCCGGTGCCGTGTGGCACCGGGCCGGACGCGCTCAGCGCAGGCCGGTCGGGCGGCGCAGCGCCGCCTGGATGAGCCGGTCCACCAGCTCCGCGTAACCGACGCCGCTCTCCTGCCACATACGCGGGTACATGGAGATGGGGGTGAAGCCCGGCATCGTGTTGATCTCGTTGATGACGAACTCGCCGTCCTCGGTGAGGAAGAAGTCCGCGCGGACCAGCCCCTCGCAGGACGTGGCCTCGAACGCCGCCACCGCGAGCCGCCGCACCTCCGCGGTCTCCTCCGGGGTGAGGGGGGCGGGCACCAGACCTGCGGCCGAGTCGATGTACTTGGCCTCGAAGTCGTAGAAGTCGTGCTCCGTGACCGGCGGGATCTCGGCCGGCACGCTGGCGCGCGGACCGTCCTCGAACTCCAGCACGCCGCACTCGATCTCGCGCCCGCGCAGCAGCGATTCCACGAGGATCTTGGGGTCGTGGCGGCGGGCCTCGGCGATCGCCTCGTCGAGCCCCGAGAGGTCGTCGACCTTGGTGATGCCCATGGAGGAGCCGCCCCGTGCGGGCTTCACGAAGAGCGGCCAGCCGTGCTCGGCGGCGAAGTCCACGATCTTCTTCCGGGCGGCGGCGCCCGGCACCCGGCCCTGGTCGCCGGCGCCCTCTCCGTCGACGTCGGGGACCGGTTCCCACTCGCGGGGCCGGATCACCACGTACGGGCCGACGGGCAGCCCGAAGGAGGTGAACACCCGCTTCATGTACTCCTTGTCCTGGCCGACGGCCGAGGCGAGGACACCCGCGCCGACGTACGGGATCCCGGAGAGCTCCAGCAGACCCTGGAGGGTGCCGTCCTCCCCGTACGGGCCGTGCAGCACCGGGAAGACCACGTCGACGTCGCCCAGCACCTTGGGCACGGAGCCCGGTTCGGTGTAGACGACCTCGCGGCTGCCCGGGTCGACGGAGAGGACGACGGAGCCGTCCGCGGACTCGGCGATCTGCTCGACGCTCGGCAGGGCGCGGTCGGCGATGCCCATCCGCTCCGGGTCGTCGGCGGTGAGCGCCCAGCGGCCGTCGGTGGTGATCCCGATCGGGAGGACGTCGTACTTCGTACGGTCGATGGACCGCAGTACGGCGCCGGCCGTGACCACCGAGATGGCGTGCTCGGAACTGCGGCCGCCGAAGACGACGGCCACGCGAGGCTTGCGGAGCGGCTGCTCTGGGCGGGGCTCCGGGCTGTGCCCAAGGCTGCGCTCGGGGCTGTGGGAGGAGTTCTCGCTGCTCATATCGCGATGAGCGTACCTGCTGGTACCGCCCGAGTCAGCGTCGCTCGGGCTTGGCGCTGCGCGCCATCAGCTCTTTGAGCGCGACGAGCGGCGGCTTCCCGTTGTGCACGATGTCCACGACTGTTTCGGTGAGCGGCATGTCGACGTCGTGGCGCCGCGCCAGATCCAGCACGGACTCACAGGACTTGACGCCTTCGGCGGTCTGTTCGGTGACCGCGATCGTCTCCTGGAGGGTCATGCCGCGGCCCAGGTTGGTGCCGAAGGTGTGGTTGCGGGAGAGCGGCGAGGAACAGGTGGCGATGAGATCGCCCATTCCGGCGAGTCCGGAGAAGGTGTGCGGGTCGGCGCCCATGGCGAGGCCGAGCCGGGTGGTCTCGGCGAGTCCCCGGGTCATCAGGGTGGCCTTGGAGTTGTCGCCGAGGCCCATCCCGTCGGCGATGCCGACGGCGAGACCGATCACGTTCTTGACGGCCCCGCCGAGTTCACAGCCGACGACGTCGGTGTTGGTGTACGGGCGGAAGTAGGGGGTGTGGCAAGCGGCCTGGAGCCGCCGGGCGACCGTCTCGTCCACACAGGCCACGACGGCCGCGGCGGGCATCCGGCCCGCGATCTCCTTGGCCAGGTTGGGGCCGGTGATGACGGCGACGCGCTCGGCCGGCGCCTTGGCGACCTCCTCGATCACCTCGCTCATCCGCTTGGCCGTGCCGAGTTCGACGCCCTTCATCAGGGAGACGAGGACGGTGTCGGAGGGCAGTACGGGGGCCCACCGCGCGAGGTTGCCGCGCAGGGTCTGCGAGGGCACCGTGAGCACCGTGAACTCGGCGCCGCGCGCGGCCTCGGCCGGGTCGGTGGTGGCCCGTACCCCCTCGGGGAGTTCGAAACCCGGCAGATAGGCGGGGTTGGCGCGGGTGGTGTTGATGGTGTCGGCGATCTCGGGCCGGCGGCCCCAGATCGTCACCTCGCATCCCGCGTCGGCGAGGACCATGGCGAACGCCGTACCCCAAGAACCAGCTCCGAAGACGGCGACCCGCGTCACTTCGACCCCTCTTCCGCGGCTTTGCGCCGCTGTTCTTCCCTGACCTTGCGGTAGTCGTACGAGACGGCGGGTACCGGCTCGCCACGTACCTCGGCCAGCAGTTCCGTGATCGCCGCCATGATGACCTCGGTGGCCTCGCGCAGCAATTCGGGGTCGATCTCCCGGTCGTAGAAGCGCGACAGGTCGACGGGCGGGCCGACGAGGATCCGGTGGGTCTTGCGCGGGAACAGGTCGGGTTTCGTGGAATACGGCGGGAGGAGGAGATTGGCGCCCCACTGCGCGACGGGGATGACCGGGCACTTGGTCTGGAGGGCGACCCGGGCGACCCCGGTCTTGGCGGTCATGGGCCACATGTCCGGGTCGCGGGTCAGGGTGCCCTCGGGGTAGAACGCCACGCACTCGCCCCGCTCGACGGCGTCGATGGCGGCGCGAAAGGCGCTCAGCGCGTCGCTGGTCTCGCGGTAGACGGGGATCTGCCCCGTGCCGCGCATGACGGCGCCGATGAATCCCTTGGTGAAAAGGCCGTCCTTGGCGAGGAAGCGCGGAAGACGGCCGGTGTTGTACTGGAAGTGGGCGTAGGCGAACGGGTCGATATGCGAATTGTGGTTCACCGCGGTGATGAATCCGCCGTCGGCCGGAATGTGCTCCGCACCCCGCCAGTCCCGCTTCAGAAGAAGGATCAGCGGCGGTTTTGCGATGGCCGCCGCCAGGCGGTACCAGAAGCCGATTCTACGGCGGGACACTCGAACACCTTCCTCTTCTCGCCGGGCCCCCTGCCCGGCTGCCGGGGGTCAAGTGTGGCCCCGCTCCTCCGGTCTGTCGAGAACACCGTACGCCCCGGTCGGGGGACCGGGCCTGTGGCCTCGCGCGGTGCCGGGCCACAATAGAGGGCGGGTACACATGGGCTGTACGCGGGCCACCGTGCGGGGCGGGAGAGCCCTCTCGGGAACGGACCCGGAACCGGGCGCGGGGACCGCCCCGGGGACGGACGCGGAGATGGACGGAGAGGCGGAGATGGACGAAGAGTTCGCCACGCGCACCGGCCCGGCGACCGCGTGGTCCCTGGTGGTCCCGCTCAAGCCGCTCCGGATCGCGAAGAGCAGGCTCGCCGCGGCGACGGGCGACGCGCTGCGCCCGCGTCTCGCCCTCGCGTTCGCGCTGGACACCGTGGCCGCGGCGCTGGCCTGCCCCGCCGTCCGTGAGGTCGCGGTGGTCACCGACGACCCCACCGCGGCGGCGGAGCTCTCCGCGCTGGGCGCGCGCATCGTCCCGGACACCCCGGCCGACGGCCTCAACGCGGCGCTCGCGCACGGGGCGCGGGCGGTCAGGGCGGTACGGCCACGGGCGGCGCTGGCCGCGCTCAACGCGGATCTGCCGGCGCTCCGCCCGGCGGAACTGGCTCGCGTCCTCGCCGCGGCGGAGGATTTTCCGCGCGCTTTTCTCACGGACGCCGCGGGAATCGGTACGACTTTGCTGACGGCGGGACCCGGCGTGGAATTGAATCCGGCTTTCGGCGGCCCCTCCCGAATGGAACACATGTCGACGGGGGCCGTGGAAATACTTCTGACCGGGGTGGATTCCGTACGGCGGGATGTCGATACCGGCGAGGATCTGCTGCGGGCGGCGGAGCTGGGCCTCGGCCCGCGCACGGCCCTGCGGTACGAGCGGCGCGGGAGGGACGCGGCGTACGGGGCGAACCCGGAGTACGGAGACGGAGAGCGCCGGACGTACGCGCAGAACCGGGGGCACGAGGCGCCCGGGCCGATCCCGGCGCCCGGTCCTGGCTGCTGAGGACCGGCGGCCCTGGCGATACGCTGCGGTGATGCAGGCGACCTCGTACACATACGATTCCGAGACCCGTTGCGGGAGTGTGCTGCTGGACGACGGCACCCCGGTGGAGTTCGACGCGGCGGCCTTCGACGCGGGCGGGCTGCGGCTGCTCCGGGTGGGACAGCGCGTACGGATCGAGACCGAGAGCACGGGCGAGGCCGGGGGCGCGCCGTTCCGCATCACACTGGTGACGCTCCAGACGCTCTGAGCCTCCGCGCCGGCCGCGTCGCCCCGTCACTCACGTCACACGGCGCCGCCCGCGTCCGCGGTGTCACACGGAGGCGTCGCGCGGAATCCCGCCCCGTAGCGCCTCTTGGCACCACCTCACGCTCCATAGCGCCCCGTACGCCGCGCAAACGCCGCGGGCCGGGCTCCCCGAGGGGAGCCCGGCCCGGCGCGTACGGCCCTGAACCGCTTCCTGCCTACTTCTTCCTGGCGACGGCCTTCTTCGCCGTGGTGGTGCGCGCGGTGGCCTTGCGCGCCGGGGCCTTCTTGGCGGTCGCCTTCTTGGCCGGCGCGGTCTTCTTCGCGGTGGCCTTCTTGGCGGTGCCAGTGGCCTTCTTGGCGGTCTTCTTCGCCGTGGCGGTGGTCTTCTTCGCCGTGGTCTTCTTCGCCGCGGCGGTGGTCTTCTTCGCCGTGGTCTTGGCGGCCGTGGCCCTCTTGACCGCGGTCTTCTTCGCCGCCGTGACCGCCTTCTTGGCGGTGGCCTTCTTGGCCGCGGCCTTGACCGTCGTACGAGCGGAAACCCCGCCCGAGAGGCTGCCCTTGGGGGCCTTCTTGACGGCCACGTCGTTCTTCGGGAGCTTCTTCGAGCCGCTGACGAGGTCCTTGAATCCCTGGCCCGCGCGGAACCGCGGCACCGAGGTCTTCTTGACCCGTACGCGCTCGCCCGTCTGCGGGTTACGGGCGTAACGCGCCGGGCGGTCGACCTTCTCGAACGAACCGAAGCCGGTGACCGAGACCCGGTCACCGGCGACCACCGCGCGGACGATCGCGTCGAGTACCGCGTCGACCGCGTCCGCGGCCTGCTGACGGCCGCCGACCTTGTCCGCAATCGCTTCTACGAGCTGCGCCTTGTTCACGTCTTCCCCTTCGGAGACATTGCCAGAACGAATGTGTTCAAGCTTTTTCGCACGTTAGGCAGATATATACCGCAAATCAAACACGAAACGGGCTAATCACCCTAGTGCCGCAACGAAGTCGGCCCGGCGGAGATCCGCGGAGGGTCAGGGACCTTCCGGAAAACGACCCTCGTCCAGGTCCTTCATCAAGCGGTCCAGACGCCGTGCCGCGTCCGGGAGATCGTGTTTCGCCGCGGCCGTGATGACCAGCAGCTTCCGGGAGAGAGCAAGCCGCACACCCTCCGGGACCTGCAGTGCACGCACCTTCGCGTGCGCATCTTTGAGTTGTTCGGCGACTAACCCGTAGAGCTTGAGTTGGTTGTCGCGTTCCATGCGCCGATTGTGCCATCTAGGGCGAGTTGTCGCCCGACAGGGGCTCAACAAGCAACTGCACCCCCTACCTGGAGGCAGGGGGTGCAGTAGGGGAAACGCGCTGATCAGGCGGCGATTGTGCGGGGTTTGAAGGACGGCCTGGCGGCCTCGTACGCGGCGATGTCGGACTCGTTCTGAAGGGTGAGGCTGATGTCGTCGAGCCCGTTCAGCAACCGCCAGCGGGCGTTCTCGTCAAGCTCGAAATCGGCCACAAGCTCTGCCCCGTCGGAGGCGGTCGCGCGGACCTGGCGCTGCTCCAGGTCGACCGTGACCTCCGCCGTGGGGTCGCTCTCGGTGATCTCCCAGAGAGCGTCCACGACGGACTGCTCCAGTACGACGGTCAGCAGGCCGTTCTTGAGCGAGTTACCCCGGAAGATGTCCGCGAACCGCGAGGAGACGACGGCTTTGAAGCCGTAGTTCTGCAGGGCCCAGACGGCGTGCTCCCGTGACGACCCCGTACCGAAGTCGGGTCCGGCGACCAGGACCGAGGCCCCGGCGTACTCGGGGCGGTTGAGGACGAAGGACGGGTCCTTGCGCCACGCCTCGAACAGCCCGTCCTCGAACCCGTCCCTGGTGACCTTCTTGAGCCAGTGGGCGGGGATGATCTGGTCGGTGTCGACGTTGCTGCGGCGCAGCGGGACGGCGGGACCGGTGTGGGTGGTGAAGGCTTCCATGGTTATCGCGCTCCAGCGGGCGTACGGTCGCCGGCACCGGCGTCGGACAGATCGGCGGGCGAGGCCAGGTGGCCCAGCACGGCGGTGGCGGCGGCGACCTGGGGGGAGACGAGATGCGTACGGCCGCCCTTGCCCTGCCTGCCCTCGAAGTTACGGTTGGACGTGGACGCGGAGCGCTCGCCGGGCGCGAGTTGGTCGGGGTTCATGCCCAGACACATCGAGCAGCCCGCGTGCCGCCATTCGGCACCCGCGGCGGTGAACACCTTGTCCAGGCCCTCCGCGACGGCCTGGAGGGCGACCCGTACGGAGCCGGGGACGACCAGCATCCGTACGCCGTCGGCGACTTTGCGGCCCTCCAGGAGGGTGGCGGCCGAGCGCAGGTCCTCGATACGACCGTTGGTGCAGGAGCCTACGAAGACGGTGTCGACCTTGATGTCGCGCAGCGCCTGCCCGGCGGTCAACCCCATGTACTCCAGGGCCTTTTCGGCGGCGAGGCGCTCCGAGGCGTCCTCGTACGAAGCCGGGTCGGGGACGTGCGCGGAGAGCGGCAGGCCCTGGCCCGGGTTGGTGCCCCAGGTGACGAACGGGGCCAGCTCCTCGGCCTTGATGAAGACCTCGGCGTCGAAGACCGCGTCGTCGTCGGTGCGCAGCGTCTCCCAGTACGCGACGGCCGCGTCCCAGTCGGCGCCCTGGGGGGCGTGGTCACGGCCCTTGAGGTAGTCGAAGGTGGTCGCGTCCGGGGCGATCATGCCCGCCCTGGCGCCGGCCTCGATGGACATGTTGCAGATGGTCATCCGGGACTCCATCGAGAGTTTCTCGATGGCGGAGCCGCGGTATTCGAGGATGTAGCCCTGGCCGCCGCCGGTGCCGATCTTCGCGATGATCGCGAGGATCAGGTCCTTGGCGGTGACGTCGGCGGGCAGTTCGCCCTCGACCGTGATGGCCATGGTCTTGGGGCGGGCCAGCGGCAGCGTCTGGGTCGCGAGGACGTGCTCGACCTGGCTGGTGCCGATGCCGAACGCGAGCGCGCCGAAGGCGCCGTGGGTGGAGGTGTGGCTGTCGCCGCAGACCACGGTGGTGCCGGGCTGGGTCAGGCCGAGCTGCGGGCCCACGACGTGGACGACACCCTGCTCGACGTCGCCCAGCGGGTGCAGCCGTACGCCGAACTCGGCGCAGTTCTTGCGCAGGGTCTCCAACTGGACGCGGGAGACGGGGTCCGCGATGGGCTTGTCGATGTCGAGGGTCGGGGTGTTGTGGTCCTCGGTCGCGATGGTGAGGTCGAGCCGCCGGACCCGCCGGCCGTTCTGGCGGAGGCCGTCGAACGCCTGGGGGCTGGTCACCTCGTGCAGCAGGTGCAGATCGATGAAGAGAAGGTCGGGCTCGCCCTCCGCGCGCCGGACGACATGATCGTCCCAGACCTTCTCCGCGAGTGTCCTACCCATCGCTTTCCCTCCGGCCGGCGTCGTGTGGCCGGCACTCCTAGAGATATGTGGGCCCACGTCCGTACCCCACGCACCGGACGTCGGCGGGGAACCCTTGGTCCGGGTCCGTACCCCGCGGGCCCGGTTCCGCGGGCCCGTACGTACAGGTTGGCAACTTCCCCGGAAAATTGAACTTGCGTTTCACAGAGTGAGACGCGAGTATCGTTTCATGGACAACTCTAGCGGCGTCGGCGTACTCGACAAGGCGGCTCTGGTATTGAGCGCCCTGGAGTCCGGTCCGGCCACCCTCGCCGGGCTGGTCGCGGCGACCGGGCTCGCACGACCCACGGCACACCGGCTGGCCGTGGCTCTGGAACACCACCGGCTGGTGGCGAGGGACATGCAGGGCCGGTTCATCCTCGGCCCCCGGCTGGCCGAGCTGGCCGCGGCGGCCGGTGAGGACCGCCTGCTGGCGACGGCGGGACCGGTCCTCACGCATCTGCGGGACCTGACCGGGGAGAGCGCGCAGCTCTACCGCCGCCAGGGCGACATGCGGATATGTGTGGCGGCGGCGGAGCGGCTCTCGGGGCTGCGGGACACCGTCCCGGTCGGCTCCACCCTGACCATGAAGGCGGGCTCGTCGGCCCAGATCCTGATGGCCTGGGAGGAACCGGAGCGGCTGCACCGCGGTCTCCAGGGGGCGCGCTTCACGGCGACGGCGCTCTCGGGCGTACGGCGCAGGGGCTGGGCCCAGTCGATCGGCGAGCGGGAGCCGGGCGTGGCCTCGGTCTCGGCGCCGGTACGGGGCCCGTCGAACCGGGTGGTCGCGGCCGTCTCGGTATCCGGACCGATCGAGCGCCTGACGCGTCACCCGGGCCGGATGCACGCCCAGGCCGTGATAGACGCGGCGGGGCGGCTGAGCGAGGCCCTGCGCCGCGCGAGCTGACACCCCCACCACCGGGACGGCGACCGTCCCGTTCGCCACTCCACTCCCCAGGGCCGCTCCAGCGCCGCAGCGGCCCGTCCGAGCACCTTTCCGGCCCGGTCCACACTTCCGACCAGGACCCGATCCGGTCCCGGCGAGGGACGGATCGCAGGGCCACGAGGCGCAGGGCTACGAGGCGAGCCGGTCGGCCGCGCGGTCACCGCGTCTGCCCACCGGGACCACCCCGGCCACCACGCCCAGGCCGAACGCCGGCATGTTGACGTAGATGCTCTCGTACGAGCCGGCGGGGACCACATAGGTCTCGTGCCAGAACCCCACACCGCCCCGCCCCTCGCGCACCCGGCGGTTGAACTCCGCCCAGGCCGGACGGTGCTCCTTGTCCGGCGCCGCCGCGTACGCCAGCAGCTTCTCCTTGGACTCCCAGTACTGGACGGCGTACACGAGACGCGGGCCGCCCACCAGGAACCGGGAGGCGATGAGCCCGCTGGAGGGGTCCCGCAGCAGCTCTTTCCGCATCCTCGGCATGGCCCGGGCCACCGGCCACCAGTCGCGCGGCGAGCGGAAGTTGTTGACCCGCATCCCGATCAGGAACACGACCATCCCCTGTCCCGCGTCGGCGGTCATCCGTCCCTCGATCACTTTCGCACCCATGCCGATCTCCTCGCTCGCCGCTGAATGACTTCCCGCCGGATTGGATAGCTGCACTATCCATGATTGGATAGTGTCACTGTCCAATGGAAGGTGCAACCGGGATGCGCATGGCGGAGCTGAGCGAGCGGAGCGGGGTCCCCACCGCCACGATCAAGTACTACTTGCGCGAGGGGCTGCTCCGGCCCGGCCGCCGGATCAACGCCACGCAGGCCGCCTACGACGAGGAGCACCTGCGCAGGCTGCGGCTGGTCAGGGCGTTGATCCAGGTGGGCCGGATGCCGGTGGCGACGGCGCGGGAGGTCCTGGTGGCGGTGGAGGACGAGTCGCGCGACCGGCACAGCCGGATCGGCGCCGCGGTCTGGTCCCTCCCGGACGGCTCGCCCGCCGGGCCCTCCGGCGACGCGGCGGAGGCACCCCGGGACGCGGCGGACGAGGCGGCCGAACGACAGGCGCTCGAACTGCTGGAGCGGCTCGGCTGGGCCTTCGGCTGCGCGGCGCGGGACGACTCCCCCGCGTACCGGATGCTGGTCGGCGCCCTCGCGGCCCTGGAGCGGAGCGGGTATCCGTGCGTCATGGAGGACCTGCTCACGTACGGGCGTTCCGCCGGCCAACTCGGCGCCGTGGACCTCGACATGATCGAGCGCTACGAGCCGGGGACCCGGCAGGTCGAGGCGGCGGTGGCCGGGACGGTGCTGTACGAACCGGTGTTGCTGAGTCTGCGGCGGCTCGCGCAGGCGGAGGAGTCCAACCGGCGCTTCGGGGACGGCGGTTGACGGCCGGGGATAACGAAAAGACCCTCCCCGAGGGGAGGGTCTTCATCGGGCTCAGTCCTGCTTTGGTACCCCCGACCGGATTCGAACCGGCGCTACTGCCGTGAGAGGGCAGCGTGCTAGGCCGCTACACAACGGGGGCATGGCCCTGAGCCAAGCTGGGCTACCAGGACTCGAACCTAGAACAACGGAACCAGAAACCGTCGTGTTGCCAATTACACCATAGCCCATGGTGATTCTTGAGAATCAGTACCCCCGACCGGATTCGAACCGGCGCTACTGCCGTGAGAGGGCAGCGTGCTAGGCCGCTACACAACGGGGGCCCTAGCGATCCTGCATCAACGCATCCGGGTGCGACCCGAAGACGTCGGCGAGAAGGATCAGTACCCCCGACCGGATTCGAACCGGCGCTACTGCCGTGAGAGGGCAGCGTGCTAGGCCGCTACACAACGGGGGCGTTGCAGATACAGTCTGCGCTGGGCTACCAGGACTCGAACCTAGACTAACGGAACCAGAAACCGTCGTGCTGCCAATTACACCATAGCCCACCAAAGCTGAACCCCCGTGCGGGGGATCTTGTCTGGCGTGCGCTTCCCGGTCGGACCTTGTGGTTTCCCGGGCGGCGCAGGAAGAACATTACCCGATCGCGGACACCGCTCCAAAACGAGTATCCCCGCGCAGTACGGCGGGTAGCTGGCCGAGATCGGTGATCCGTACGAGCTCGGGACGCCCGCCGATCCCGCCCCGGTCCAGCCAGACCCCGGCGAGCCCGGCGGCGGTCGCCCCGCCGGCGTCGATGTCCGGCTCGTTCCCGACGTACGCCACCTCGCCGGGCTCCAGCGCGAGGGCGTCGCAGGCGGCGTGGAAGGCGGTGGCGTCGGGCTTGGAGACCCCCAGCTCGGCGGCGCAGAGTACGGCCTCGAAGTGATCGCGTACGCCGAGGACGCGAAGCTTCCGGTCCTGAATGATGATCGACGAGTTCGAGAGCACGGCCTGCCGGTAGTCGGCGGCGAGCAGGTCGAGGACGGCGAGACTGTCGGGGAACAGGCTCCAGGCGGCCTCGTAGTGCGTGATGTACCGGTCGAACCACGCGTCGGCCTCGGCATCACCCAGCGCGGCACCGACGAAGGCGCGCACCCGGTCGCGCCGCTGCCCCGGGAAATCCGTCTCCCCGGCGGCGAACCGCAGCCAGTGGGCGTCGGTGATCTCCCGCCACCTCCCGAGAGCCTGGTCGACGGTCTCAGCGGGGTCGGTCATCCCCTCGGCGGCGAGATGCCGCAGCATGCCGGCGCCGTCGGCGCCGGCATGGTCGAAGAGGGTGTCGTCGATGTCCCAGAGGACGGCACGGATCGGCATACGGCGACGGTACCGCGCGCGGGCACGGGGCGACGGTCAGGACAGCCCCGGCCGCGTGGTCAAGGGGAGCGGCCGACGAGAACGCCCGCCTTCTCCCTCCTCCGAGGGAGGGCGGAGATGGGTCGCGTCGGCGATGTCCGGGGGCGCCGCCGCGGCGAGGATCCACGGCATGGACAAATCCGTCGCCTTCACGGCCGCCCCTCTCCTCGTCATCGTCTACGCGGGCGCCCGCGTCCTGGACGGTCTGGACGGCGAGCGCGGTCCCGGTCCGGCCTGGACCACGGGTCATCTCGCGTTCCTCGCCGCGCTGATCCTCTTCGTACCGGTACTCCTGGAACTGCGCCGCCTGGCGGGCCGCGGGCCGTTCGCCACGGTCACGGCCGTCGCCGGCGTCGTCGGCGCCGTCTGCTCCATGGCCCAGATCTCCGTCGACCTCGTCGTCGGTGCGCTCGCCGCGGACCACGAGGCGATGCGGGGCATGTTCGCCGATGTCCAGAGCGTCCCCGGGGTGAACGTCATCGTCTACATCGCGGGACCCGTGCTGCTCTACCTCGGCCTGCTCGTCCTGCACTGCCACTTGGCGGTGCTCCGGGCCGTTCCCGTGTGGCGGGCGGTCGCGGTGGTGCTCGCCGTGCTGGTCTCTCTCCTGGGGCTGGACGCGCTGCCGGCCGTGGGCTTGTTGCTGTACGCCGGACTCGCGCACCCGCGCCGCGGCATCTCGCCCGCCGTCGCGCACAGTTGAGGGACCCCGGACATCCCCGTGCGAGAATCCAGCCCATGAGCGCGCTGCCCATACCCTCCGCGCTCCACCTCCTGGCGGGTTCACGGTGGTCGGAGGTCACGCTCGCCGTCGTCACCACGGTGGCCCAGATGGCTCCCCTGCTGTTCCTGCAGAGCGGCAGCGGACGCCCCTGGCACTGGTGGGGATACGCGGTGACAGTCGGGGCATCGCTGCCCCTGGCGCTGCGGCGACGCGCGCCCGTGGCGGTCCTGTTGGTCTGCGCCACCTTCTCCGGCCTCTACGATCTCGCCGCCCCGCTCGCCCCGCAGCCACTCTGGTACGGAACCCTCATCGCGCTGTACGGGGTGGCGTCCGTCTCCCCGCTCCGGGTGCGGATGCCGGTGGTCCTGGCGATCTGCGCGGTCGGCCTCGCCACGGTCGGCTCGCCCAACACCGCGACGCGCGGCATCGTCCTGTACATCGCCGCGTACGCGCTGGGCCGGGCATCCGCCGGCGCCCGTGCCGAGGCGGCCGCCCTGGCCGAACGTGCCGCCCGTCTCGAACGCGAACGCCGGATGGACGAGGAGCGCGCCGCCGAACGCGAACGCGCCCGGATAGCAAGGGACATGCACGATGTGCTGGCCCATTCGATCAGTCTGATGGTCGTCCAGGCCGAGGCCGGGCCGGTCGCGCTGGACACGGACCCCGCGCGCGCCTCGGCCGCGTTCGGCGCGATCGCCGGCACCGGCCGTGACGCGCTGGACCAGTTGCGCCGGATGCTGGCCGTTCTCAAGGACGAGGACGAGCCCCGCGCCCCGCAGCCGACGATCCACGATCTGCCCGCGCTCACCCGCCAGGTCGCGGGCGCCGGCCTGACGGTGACCCGCACCGACAAGGGCGAACCGCGTCCGGTGCCCGCCGACTGCGGCGCGGCGGCGTACCGCATCGTGCAGGAGGCGCTGACCAACGTCGTCAAGCACGCCGGCGCCGACCGCGCCGAGGTACGGCTGCGCTGGTGTGACGACGTGCTGGAGATACGCGTCGTCGATGACGGCCGCGGCGCGGGAAAGAACCTTCCGTCGGGCGGGAACGGCCTGGCCGGCCTCCGCGAGCGGGCCGCCGCCTGCGGCGGAACCGCGACGGCCGGGCCCCGGGAGGACCGCCTCCCGGGATTCGAAGTGCGGGCGCGGCTGCCTCTGGCCGCGCCGGAAGTGGGGGTGCGGGCATGACGATCCGCGTGGTGGTGGCCGACGACCAGGAGCTGGTACGCGCCGGATTCGCCATGATCCTGGCGGCACAGCCCGGCATCGAGGTCGTCGCGGAGAGCGGGGACGGCTTCGAGGCCGTCGGCGCCGCCCGCGCCCACCGCCCCGATGTGGTCCTGCTCGACATCCGGATGCCGGGGATGGACGGCATCGAGGCGGCGCGGATCGTCTGCGCCGAAACGGATTGCCGGGTGATCATGCTGACCACCTGGGGGCAGGACGACTATCTGTTCGACGCGCTGTGCGCCGGCGCGAGCGGCTTCCTGCTCAAGGACGTACGGAGGGACGACCTCGTCCACGCGGTCCGCGTGGTCGCGGCGGGCGACTCGCTGCTCGCCCCGTCCGTCACCCGCACCCTCATCGCCGCGTTCACCTCGGGCGCGGCCGTACCGCCGCCACGGACCGAACGCCTGGACGTCCTTACCGCCCGCGAGCGCGAGACGATGCGGCTGCTCGGCGGCGGCCTCTCCAACGCGGAGATCGCCGCGGCGCTGGTGGTGAGCGAGCACACCGTGAAGACGCATGTCAGCAACGTCCTCACCAAGCTCGGACTCCGCGACCGCGTCCAGGCCGTGATCGCCGCGTACGAGACCGGCCTGGTGGTCCCGGGCCGCCTCACCGGCTGAACCGCCGCTCCTCCTCGACGATCCTCAGCGCCAGTCGCCGGTCGCCCAGGCCACCAGGCGGGGGCGGGGCGTCCCGTCGCACGGCACGACCGCGGCGGTGTCGATGACCTCGACGGTGGCCACCTGCCCCACGGTCCTGGCCGTCCGGGAAAGAGCGCCGGCGATGTCACCGGGCTCACTGATCGTCACCGGCTCCCCCGAGAACACCGCCGTCTCACGGCACCCGACGTTGGGCAGAGGCTGGCCGAAGTACCAGCCACCGACGAACACGGCGTACAGCGCGGCGGTGGCGCCCAGGCGGCGCGGCGTTATCCAGGTAGGCACCCGGGGAGTCTTCCATGACCCGAAGCCCGGGCGGAGGGGGACGGGGCCCAATACACCACCGGGCAACCCCCGTTACCCCTCGGGCCGAACCCGCAGACGACCACTCTTGACGGCTATCAGGAGCGCGCTCAGTTGGCCTGGCCTGAGGGACAGGAGTACCTCGGGGTCATCGCTCTCGCGGATGCGGAGGGTGCCGTCGGGGGCGGTGGCGACGTTGACGCAGTTGCCGCCTTCCGGGCTGTAGGACGACTTCTGCCACAGATACGTTGGCATGGCTGGCCTCACCTAGATGTTCTTCGCGATACGGCGGATGAAGTCTCGGGACTTTCCGGATGGGAGCGCACAGTCTTCCAGTCGGTCCAGGACAGCCCTGTACCGGGCGAGTTGCGCCTCCGCGAAGAGGTATTCGCTGCCGTGGTCGGTGTCCAGTGCGACCGTATCCAGTTGCGGTACCGGGCCTACCGCATAGGTGATGGGCTGCCCGGCTCTCGGGAAGTCATCCTGGCCAAAGGGGATGGCGAGCACCGTCACGTTGTCGAGTTCGCTCATCTCGATCAACTGGTGCAGTTGCTCGCGCGAGGCTTCGGGGCCCGCGTACCCCATCCTCAGCGCCGCCTCGTGGACGATCGCCGTGTACGGCATCGGTGGATCCCGGAACAGAACCGCCTGGCGCTTCATCCGGAAGGACACCCGGTGCTCCACCTCGTGAGCACGCAGTGTTGGAGAACTCTTCTTGAAGGTGGATCGGGCATAGTCCGGGGTCTGGAGCAGGCCGGGCATGCTCGTCACCACCGCGACACGCATCGAAACGGCAGCGTGCTCGAACTCCGCGAACTCGACGGCTGCCGCTGAAAGCAACTCCCGGTACTCGTCCCACCAGTTCCGTTCCCGCCGCCCTGTCATGGCCGCCAGCGCGTCGATGAAGTCCGCGTCATCACAGGAGTAGCCGCGCGCCATCGCGTGCACACGATCGACGCTGACGCCATGGCGGCCAGCCTCGATCATGCTCATCCGCGCCTGCTGGATGCCGATGATCGCGGCACCCGCCGTCGAACTGAGACCGGCGCGTTCGCGCAGCTTGCGCAACTCGGCGCCGAGGCGTCGCTGGCGCAGCGTAGGCGCCCCTGTCACCGGCATGAGTACACCTTTCCTTCATCACCCACACAGGTGAAATCCGAAGAACTCCACCATCCTCAGGTATAGAACTACACCCTTTGACCTATCGTTCTAGCACAAGCAACTCCCTCAGCGGACAGGAGATTTGCCCGTGAACACCGTATCCCCGCCCCTCCCCCACCCCGATCGCCCAGCAGGGTTCGACCAGGAGATCCGCGCGCTCGTCAACGCCACCGCTCCCCGCCTCTTCGCCGTCGTCGAGGAGTTCGCCTGCGAGAACGGGGAGCTGGACGCCCGGGTCGCCGCGTGGGGGCTCGCCTACGCGGACGGCGGGGGTACGCACGTCACCAGCGTTGACGGTGGGGCCTGGCTGACCCTGACCTCGCCCGAGCGTGCCGCCGCATGGATCTCGCGCCGTCCGGGGAGCTTCGGGAGTCTCGTCTGGCCGGGAATGGCAACTGGCGGCGAGGCGGTCTGCTGAGGGCGCGTGGCGTAGCGTAGCCAGGACCGACGAGCGAAAGATCTGGTTGCCGCAATGACCGATTACCGAGTCCAGTTCACCGTCGAGGCTCGCACGACGTACGACGCGCTTCCCGGCGAGCGCCGGTCCCAGCTCGACAAGGCACTGCGCGTGCTGTCTCGCGACCCGTTCCACAAGACCGCGACCGCGCAGCTCGGCCCGGATGAACACCTGCGCAAGGCATACGTCGCTCCTGGCGTCGTGCTGGAGTACATGGTGGCCGGGGCCATCATGGTCATCGTCGTCCTGGAGATCTTCGACGAGAACCACTACCTCATCGACGACAGCGACGCCTGAGCCGGTTCACCGGTCAGCCACGCAAAGGGCCCGGCGCGCGCCGCCCCGGATTCCGAGGGGCGGGCCGCCGGGCCCTCGTGCACGTAACCGCTACGCCGCCAGCTTCGCCAGCGCCGCGTCGATCCGGGACAGCGTGCGCTCCCGGCCCAGGAGTTCCAGGGACTCGAAGAGCGGGAGGCCGACCGTGCGGCCCGTGGTCGCCACGCGGACCGGGGCCTGGGCCTTGCCGAGCTTCAGGCCGTGCTCCTCGCCGGCGGCGAGGACCGCGTTCTTCAGGGACTCCGCGTCCCACTCCGCCTCGGCGAGCTTCGCACGGGCCGTGGTCAGCAGGGCGTCCGCGCCCGGCTTCATGGCCTTCGCCCACGACGCCTCGTCCTCGACCGGCTCGTCCAGGAAGAGGAAGTCGACGTTGGCGGTGATGTCCGAGAGGACCGTGACCCGGGTCTGGGCCAGCGGGGCCAGCGCCGCGAAGGCCGACGCGTCGAAGGACTCCGGTGCCCACGGGGCGTACGGGGCCTTCAGCCACGGGGCGCAGGCGTCCGCGAACGCCTTCACGTCGAGCTGCCGGATGTGGTCCGCGTTGATCGCCTCGGCCTTCTTCAGGTCGAAGCGGGCCGGGTTGGCGTTGACGTCCGCGATGTCGAAGGCGGCGACCATCTCGTCCATGGAGAAGAGGTCGCGGTCCGCCGAGAGCGACCAGCCGAGCAGCGAGAGGTAGTTGAGCAGCCCCTCCGGGAGGAAGCCACGCTCGCGGTACAGGTTGAGGGACGCCTGGGGGTCGCGCTTGGAGAGCTTCTTGTTGCCCTCCCCCATGACGTACGGAAGGTGGCCGAAGCTGGGGATCCCCTGGGCGATGCCCAGCTCCATCAGCGCCTTGTAGAGCGCGATCTGGCGCGGCGTGGAGGAGAGCAGGTCCTCGCCGCGCAGGACGTGGGTGATCTCCATCAGCGCGTCGTCGACCGGGTTGACGAGCGTGTAGAGCGGCGCGCCGTTGGCGCGGACGATGCCGTAGTCCGGGACGTTCTCCGGGGTGAAGGTCAGCTCGCCGCGGACCAGGTCCGTGAAGGTGATCGGCCCGTCGGGCATCCGGAAGCGGACGATGGCGGTGCGGCCCTCCGCCTCGTACGCCGCCTTCTGCTCGGCGGTCAGGTCGCGGCAGTGGCCGTCGTACCCCGACGGCCGGCCCGCCGCACGCGCCGCCTCCCGGCGGGCGTCCAGCTCCTCCGTGGTGCAGTAGCAGTGGTAGGCGTGGCCCGCCTCCAGCAGCCTGGCCGCCGTGTCGCGGTAGATGTCCATCCGCTGCGACTGGCGGTAGGGGGCGTGCGGGCCGCCCTTCTCGGGGCCCTCGTCCCAGTCGAGCCCGAGCCAGCGCAGCGAGTCGAGGAGCTGGACGTACGACTCCTCGGAGTCGCGCGCCGCGTCGGTGTCCTCTATGCGCAGGACCAGGGTGCCGCCGGTGTGGCGGGCGAACGCCCAGTTGAAGAGGGCGGTACGGACCAGGCCCACGTGGGGGTTGCCGGTCGGGGAGGGACAGAAACGTACACGGACGGGTGCGCTAGCCACGCTTGATCACCTTGTTGGTGAGAGTGCCGATGCCTTCGATGGTGACGGCGACCTCGTCGCCGACGCTGAGGGGGCCGACCCCCGCGGGGGTGCCCGTGAGGACGACGTCACCGGGGAGGAGCGTCATGGCCTCGGTGATGTTGACGATCAGGTCCTCGACGGAGTTGATCATGTCGCTCGTACGGCCGAGCTGGCGCTGTTCCCCGTTGACGGTGCACTGGATCGTGAGGTCGGAGGGGTCCAGCTCGGTCTCCACCCAGGGGCCGAGCGGGCACGAGGTGTCGAAGCCCTTCGCGCGCGCCCACTGCTTCTCGCTCTTCTGGGTGTCGCGCGCGCTGACGTCGTTGGCGCAGGTGTAGCCGAAGATGACGTCCTTGACGCGTTCGCGCGGCACCTCGCGGCACATCCGCCCGATGACGACGGCCAGTTCGGCCTCGTGGTGCACCTCGTTCGAGAAGGACGGGTACTCGATGGCGTCGCCCGAGCCGATCACGGAGGTGGTGGGCTTGAAGAAGGCGAACGGCACGTCGGGGACGGCGTTGCCGAGCTCCGCCGCGTGCTCCGCGTAGTTGCGGCCGAAGGCCACGACCTTGTTGGGCAGGACGGGCGGGAGCAGCCGGACCTTGCTCAGCGGGACCTTGGTGCCGGAGAGCTCGAAGTCGGTGTACGGAATGCCCTTGATGATGTCGAGGACGAGGCCGGCGGCGTCGCCGCTGCCGTCGCCCTCGACCGCGCCGAAGGCGACATTGCCGTCGATGGAGAATCTGGCGATGCGCACGGAAGCTGTCGCCCTTCACTTGCTGGCTGGTCTGGAGACTGACGCCCCAGGCTAACGCGAGAGGAGGGGAGCCCCCTGTTTCCCGTGACCGGGCGTGCGCACGGCGCGTGCGGTACCGCGCGTGAACGCCGGGCGTCCGCGCCACGTATTACCGTGCGCGAGGCGGAGCAACCGACGGAGCGCGGCGTGGCACACGGGCGGGCGAGGGGGCTGATCGTGCGGGGCGGAACGGGCCGGCAGGGGCTACGGGACGGCGGGCGCCGCGGCGACGGCGCCGTCGGCCGGGACGGCCGGAGCGGTCATCAGGATCGTGCGCCGCGGGTTGGCCGTACGGTTCGGCAGGGCGACGGGGTGCTCCGGCTGCGCGGCGGGGGCCAGCTCCTCCGCATCCTTGAGATGCGCCAGCGTGGTACGCCGGGGGTTGGCGGTGTTGCGGAACATCAGCGTTGTCTTCTGCGGATTCATATGTGGCGTCAGACCTTGTCGGGCTACGGGCGCCGGGGGCGCCGGGTTGTCGGATGTGCCATCCCTGTAAAGCGTCAGGCTAAACATCCAATTCCCCACGGAAGCGGCGATCGATCGTCGATCACGGTGTGAGTTTGCTCACGACCTGCCAGGCATTTCCCCCATTCCGGGCGGCAGTTGGCGACCAAGGAAACGGACATTGCGCTACTGAACGTTGCATTCCGCTGCTGATCATCCGTACTGGGACACCCCCCACCCGTAGGCGCCTCGTGGGTGAAAGTCCGATTCCTCCGTGAACACTTTCTACGGCTGGTGACCCGGTGCTCACGCCCTGTCATTCACGTCACAGCCCTGCCCTCCGCCCTTGTTGGAGATCCCGCTCTGTGCTGGAATTCCCCCCACCGCCGCGGGTTTGGATGTGCCGGCGCGCAGGGGCGCAACGCAGCGCCGAGTGGCGGTGGGGAAGGGGAGCAGCGCCGGTCACTCACGACCATCATCGGGGTGCGTTTCCGCGCCCCACGACGCCGACACCGTTCCGCCGTTCAGCGGGGGAACGCCTGGTCCAGAGGTTGCGACGCTAGTGCAGGGACGTTACAAGAGGGATGGCAGCGCTGCGGCGGAGCAGGAGCACCGCGGCGGTTCCGACCGCGGCTCCTCGCCCCAGCACACCCAGAACCCGGGCCCGGCTCCGTCGGGCGACCACAGCGGCGGCCGGGGCGGTCGCCCCGGTCCGGGACAGAGCGGCCTCGGCGCGCCTCCTACGCCGCCGCCTCCGCAGACGGTGCCGAACGCCAAGTCACCGAACGACCCGGGGAACCGAATAGCCCTGCGCAACTGGCGCATCAGCACCCGCCTCGTGGCGCTGCTGACCCTGCCGGTGGTCGCGGCCACCACGCTGGGCGGGCTGCGTATCAACGAGTCGCTGAACGACATGCAGCAGCTCGAACACATGCAGCTGCTCACCAAGATGACCAAAGAGGCGACCGCGCTCTCGCAGGCGCTCCAGGCGGAGCGTGACGAGTCGGCCGGCCCGCTGACCAACGGCGCGAACCCCAAGGACTTCAAGGTCCAGGACCGCCGGGCCAAGACCGACCGGGCCAAGAAGGCGTTCCTCGACGCCACGGTCGACATCGGCAACACCGACGGCGACCAGGCGCTGGAGAGCATCCGCTCGAACGTCAACCAGATCGCCACCCAGGTCAACCGGATCAACACCATCCGCAAGGACGCCTACGTCGGCTCGGGTTCGGACTCCCTGACCGTCGACGCGTACGACGGACTGATCACCTCGCTGCTGAGCCTCTCGCAGGACATGGCGCAGGCGACCAACAACCCGGAAATGATCAAGCGGACCCGCGCGCTCGCCGCGTTCTCGTCCGCCAAGGAGTACGCGTCGATCCAGCGGGCGATCATCGCCGCCGCGCTGCCCGCCGACCCGTCGACCAAGGGCAAGCTGGGCGAGAACGACCGGCTGTACGGTCTGGCCGCGGCGACGAAGGAGAAGAACGCCCTCACCTCCTTCAGCTTCCTGTACGAGTCGATGGGCGGCGACGCCGAAGAGCTGATGGCCCCGCTCAACGGGCAGGGCAACCCCGAGATCCAGTCGTCCGAGAAGTACGCGGACCGCGTGCTCGGCTCGACCGACGGCCTCGGGAGCCAGCCCAACCGCTCGTACCTGGACTGGACCGACCAGGCGTCCACCCGGATCAACGCGATGAAGACCATCGAGGCGACGCTGCTCGGTGAGATGGAGAGCAAGGCCCGCGAGCTGCGCGACTCGTCGCAGCGTGACGCGATCCTCAACGCCGCGCTGATCCTCGTCGTCCTCGGTGTCTCGCTCGTCGGCGCCTTCGTGGTCGCCCGGTCCATGATCCGCTCGCTGCGCCGCCTCCAGGACACGGCCACCCGGGTCGCCCAGGACCGGCTGCCCGAGCTGGTCAAGCAGCTCTCCGACTCCGACCCGCAGGACGTCGACACCTCCGTCGAGTCGGTGGGTGTGCACTCCAGGGACGAGATCGGAAAGGTCGCCGCGGCCTTCGACGACGTGCACCGCGAGGCGGTCCGGCTCGCCGCCGAGCAGGCCCTGCTCCGGGGCAACGTCAACGCGATGTTCACCAACCTCTCGCGCCGCAGCCAGGGCCTCATCCAGCGTCAGCTCTCGCTCATCTCCGAACTGGAGTCCCGCGAGGCCGACCCGGACCAGCTCTCCTCGCTGTTCAAGCTGGACCACCTCGCGACCCGTATGCGCCGTAACGGCGAGAACCTCCTCGTCCTCGCGGGCGAGGAGCCGGGCCGCCGCTGGACCCGCCCCGTACCGCTGGTCGACGTGCTCCGTGCCGCCGCCTCCGAGGTGGAGCAGTACGAGCGCATCGAGCTGGCCTCCGTACCGACGACCGAGGTCGCCGGGCGCGTCGTCAACGACCTCGTGCACCTGCTCGCCGAGCTGCTGGAGAACGCGACGTCGTTCTCCTCGCCGCAGACGAAGGTCCGCGTCACGGGTCACGCGCTGCCCGACGGCCGGGTGCTGGTGGAGATCCACGACACCGGCATCGGCCTCTCCCCCGAGGATCTCGCGGCGATCAACGAGCGGCTGGCCTCGCCGCCCACCGTGGACGTCTCGGTCTCGCGCCGCATGGGTCTGTTCGTGGTCGGCCGGCTGTCGCTGCGCCACGGCATCAGGATCCAGCTCCGCCCCTCCGACTCCGGCGGTACGACCGCGCTGGTCATGCTGCCCGTCGATGTCGCCCACGGCGGCAAGAAGAACCCGGCCGGCCGGCCCGGTGCCCCCGGCCAGGGCGGTCCGCTCGGCCAGGCGCCCGCGGGCGGCGGCCAGCTCCCCGGCGCTCCCGGCGGCGGCCGTCCCGGGCTCGGTTCGGGCCCCGGCGGCGCGCCCGCGCCCGGTGGTCTGCCCGGCTCGGGCGCACCGCGCGGCCAGGTCGGCTCCGGTGCGGGGCCCCGTGCCGCGCTGCCCTCCCGCGACGGGTCGGGTGCCGGATCGCAGGGCGGCTCGCAGGATCCGCAGCGGCAGGGCTCGGGCCAGCCGAACATCTTCGCGCAGAACGCCTTCGGCCCCTCGTCGCAGGGTCCCTCGCAGGGCGGCGGGCAGGGCGGCCCCGGCCAGGGCCAGCAGCGCCAGGACGGTCCGCACAGCGCCTTCGGCCAGAGCGGACCGGGCGGTCAGGGCAACCAGGCCGGCCAGAGCGGTCCCGGCAACCAGGGCAACCAGGGCAACCAGGGCCAGAACGGCTTCAGCGGGCGTGCCCAGAACGCCTTCCAGCAGGGCGGGGCACCCGACCGCAGCAGGCAGCTCCCGCCCCCCGGCGGACCGCGCGCCGAGCTGCCCGGCGGCAACCCGCAGCCGCAGCGCCCGCAGCGCCCTCCGGTCACCAGCTGGGGCAGCGACCAGCAGTCGGGGCGTGCCCCGCTGGACGCGCCGCGCGGCCACGAGGAGCACGAGTCCACCGGCCAGTTCGCCCGTCCGACGGGTGAGCGGCAGAACCCCGGCGCCACCTCCGAGTTCCCGCGCCCGGACTTCGACGGGCCCCGGCCCGACCAGAACGGCCCGCTCGGCGCCGGCCAGGACCCCGCGTCCACAACCCAGTTCCCCCGTCCCGACTTCAACGCCCCGGCCGGCTACTCCCCGGAGTACGGCGGGCAGCGTGGCGGCCAGACCGACGGCTCCGGCTTCCGCCCGTCGTCGGACTTCGGCTCCGAGCGGCAGGACTTCAACGCGCCGCGTCCGCCCGCGCCGGCCCCGGCGCCCGGCTCCGAGGGCGGCTACCGCCAGCCGAGTCTTCCGCCGCAGCCGCAGCCGGAGGCGCTGCCCCCGGCCTCCGGCCCCGGTGACGGCCGTACGCCGCTGTACGACACCCTGGAGACCAACTGGTTCCACGCCACCCAGGGCGGCGGACAGCAGGGCGGCGGAGCGGACGACGGCAGGTCGCCCCGCACCACGGACCCGGAGCGCCAGGAGAGCGGGCCGTCCCAGCAGTCACCGACCCCGCCGGTACCGCGGCGCGAGTCCGCGGGCGGCTCGGGCCTGAACGGCACGACGGACACCGGCGGCGCGGGCACGAACGGCACCAACGGCTCCGGCTCCGGCGGGTACACCACCGGCACCGGCGGCTACACCACCAACGGTTACGACGTCGGCGGGTCCGGCAGCGACGCCTTCGGCGCCGGCCGGCCGGGCACCGGCGGCTCCGACTCCCGGAACCAGGGCCAGGGCCAGGGCCTGAACCAGCGGCCCGGGCTCGGCGGACTGGGAGCGGGACACGGCTCCGGGACGAACGGCGCCGGCTTCAACTTCTCCAGCGGCAGTTCGGACTCGCGGGGTTCAGCCGCGGGCGGCGTGGGCGCCACCTCCTCCTGGCGCACCTCTCCCAACGACGAGCTGGTACGCCAGGCAGAGCGGGCCAAAAAGCCCCAGTCCGGCGGCATCACCACCTCCGGTCTGCCCCGCAGGGTGCCGCGTGCCAACCTGGTGCCCGGTACCGCGCAGGAACAGAACACCCAGGCCGGTCCGCAGGTCTCCCGTGCGCCCGCTGACGTGCGCGGCCGGCTGACCAATCTCCGTCGGGGCATCCAGCAAGGTCGTCAGGCGGGCAACACCGGCCCGGCGAGCAACGGATTCAACCTCGGCACCTCTCACCAGCAGGAGCGTTAGTTGAGTCCGATGAGTCAGGCTGCGCAGAATCTGAACTGGTTGATCACCAATTTCGTGGACAACACCCCTGGGGTGTCCCACACCGTGGTGGTCTCCGCAGACGGACTTCTGCTGGCCATGTCCGAGGGCTTCCCCCGCGACCGCGCCGATCAGCTCGCGGCCGTGGCATCCGGGCTGACCTCGCTCACCGCGGGGGCGTCCCGGATCTTCGAAGGCGGCCCGGTCAACCAGACCGTGGTGGAGATGGAGCGCGGCTTCCTCTTCCTGATGTCCGTCTCCGACGGTTCCTCCCTGGCGGTCCTCGCCCACCCCGAGTGCGACATCGGTCTGGTGGGTTATGAAATGGCCCTCCTGGTCGACCGCGCCGGTACGGTCCTCACACCGGACCTGCGCGCCGAGCTCCAGGGAAGTCTGCTGCACTGACCTTTCCAGGAACTCCCCAGCCACTTACCGTCAGGCCGCCCAACCGGCCCCCCACCGGCCAAGTCAGACGGCACGTAGACATCTTGCTGTCACGCCCGGAGGATTCATGACCCCGCCACCCGCCTCTCACGATCCGTACGGCGTCTCTGTCGACGCCTCGTACGGTCCTGAGGGCGATCAGCCGCTGGTACGTCCGTACGCCATGACCGGCGGCCGGACCCGGCCGCGGTACCAGCTCGCCATCGAGGCGCTGGTCAGTACGACCGCGGACCCCGCGCATCTCGCCACCCTGCTCCCCGAGCACCAGCGGATCTGCCACCTGTGCCGCGAGGTCAAGTCGGTGGCCGAGGTGTCGGCGCTGCTGACGATGCCGCTCGGTGTCGCCCGCATCCTGGTGGCCGACCTGGCGGAGGCCGGCATGGTGGCCATCCACCAGCCGGGCAACGGAGAGGCCGGCGGCACGCCGGATGTGACACTGCTCGAAAGGGTGCTCAGTGGACTTCGCAAGCTCTAGCGGCGGTGCGGCCCGATCGACCACCAGCGCGAAGATCGTGGTGGCGGGCGGCTTCGGCGTGGGCAAGACCACGTTCGTGGGCGCCGTCTCGGAGATCAACCCGCTGCGTACCGAAGCCGTCATGACCAGCGCCTCCGCCGGCATCGACGACCTCACCCACACCGGAGACAAGACCACCACCACCGTGGCCATGGACTTCGGACGCATCACCCTCGACCAAGACCTCATCCTCTACCTCTTCGGCACCCCCGGACAGGACCGCTTCTGGTTCATGTGGGACGACCTCGTCCGCGGCGCCATCGGCGCCGTCGACCTCGTCGACACCCGCCGCCTCGCCGACTGCTTCCCCGCCGTCGACTACTTCGAAAACTCAGGACTCCCCTTCGTCATCGCCCTCAACGGCTTCGACGGACACCAGCCCTACACCCCCGACGAAGTACGCGAAGCACTCCAGATCGGCCCCGACACCCCCATCATCACCACCGACGCCCGCCACCGCGCCGACGCCAAAAGCGGACTCATCACCCTCGTCGAACACGCCCTCATGGCACGACTGAAGTAGACGGTGCGCTACGGCACTTGCCGTAGACATACCCGGAGGTGGGCCATGTCCTTTGACACGGCCCGCCTCTGTGTTCATAACATTTCGACAGAGGTTTCACGCTCTCCGGCCACCCGGCGCACTCGCCCGGTGCCCCTGCGCACATGGCAGCCCCGCTTTTTGGCGGGGCTCGCTCTTTATGCCCGTTTTACGTGAGGCATGTACCACAAGGAATGGCTGATTCCCGCTGTTTGGAAAGGGGGCGCCCCCCGTGCTGGAATTCGAGAACTCCCGAGTAGTACGGCCCTGAACGAAACACGGCACAGCGTAGGTGCCGACGCCGAGAGGTTGTTGGTCGAGTGAGGCGAAGCACGACGAGCTCCGCGGAGCAGAAGGCGCGGGGCAACTTCACCCCGCCGCCGCCGCGCGCAGCGGCGCCTGCCGTCACGACCGGCCCGCCCGCCGCGGCCGGCAGCCCCAGCCCGTTCTCCCCGCGCAACTGGCGGGTGACCACCCGGCTGTACGCGATCCTCCTGGTCCCCGTCATGGTCGGCCTGGTCATGGGGGGATTCCAGGTCAAGGGCTCGATCGACACGTGGCAGGAGGCGCAGGACGCGCAGAAGACGGCCCTTGTCGTGCGGGCCGCATCCGAGTACGGACACGCGCTGCTCAACGAGCGCGATCTCACCGCGCAGTCCCTGCTCACCAACAAACGGGACGCCGAGGTCGTCACCGAGAGCTACGCGGCCACGGACGCGGCGAAGAAGAAGTTCGACCTCGCGGTGCAGGAGCTGCCCGCGGACGAGGGCCTCGAACGCCGGATCGGCCTCTTCCGCAGCTCGGAGCCGACGCTGGAGAACATCCGGAAGACCGCGTACACCGCCGGGGTGGAGACCCCGGACAAGAGTGGCGGCAACGGCGGTCCCGTGGCCACCGAAGAGGCGTACGTGCCGCTGGAGCACACGCTCATGCAGCTCTCCAACGAACTGGGCCTGGGCACCGGGAACATCACCAGTTACGGCCGCACCGTCTACGCCATCGGGCTGGCCAAGGGCGCCGAGTCGCTCCAGCGCTCCATCGGGACGCACCTGCTGGTCAGGCCGAGCCAGAAGGCCGACGTCAAGACCGGCCAGACGATCGCGTTCTCCTCGTACGCCTATCTGGAGGACGTCGCCGTCGGCGAGTACGTCTCCGGCGGCACGCAGTCGGACGCCGTCAGGCTCCAGGAGGTCATGACCGCGCAGGCGGCCGCCGGGGCCAAGGAGATCGCCTCGGCACAGCAGCAGGCCGCCGCCGCGGGCAAGGAGTTCACGGCGCCGCCCGCCAAGGACGGCTCCGTCTACGACGGCATGGTGGCGGCGATCGCCAGCGGCGACTCCCCCGAGCAGCTCGCCCAGCGCGGGGTCACCCCGGAGACCTGGATGGCGGCCTCCACCGCCAAGTTCGAGGGGTACAACACGATCGAGACGGAGCTGGTCGACAAGGCCGTCGCGGAGGCGTCCTCGATCGCCGACAACGCCAGGAACAACGCGATCATCAACGGCGCGATCGTGCTGATCGCCCTGCTGGCCGCCTTCATCCTGGCCGGGATGATGGCGCGGCAGATGAGCCGGTCGATGCTGTCGCTGCGTACGGCCGCCTTCGGGATCGCCGAGCAGCGGCTGCCGATGCTGGTCGACCAGCTCTCGCGGGCCGAGCCCGGCCGGGTCGACACCCGGGTGCAGCCCATCCCGATCGACTCGCGCGACGAGATAGGCGAGGTCGCCCGCGCCTTCGACCAGGTCCACCGCGAGGCGGTGCGGCTCGCGGCCGAGCAGGCGATGCTCCGCGGCAACGTCAACGCGATCTTCACCAATCTCTCACGCCGTAACCAGTCGCTGATCGAGGGCCAGTTGACCCTCATCTCCGACCTGGAGAACAACGAGGGGGACCCGGACCAGCTGGAGAACCTCTTCAAGCTGGACCACCTGGCGACGCGGATGCGCCGCAACGGCGAGAACCTGCTCGTCCTCGCGGGCGAGGAGCCCGGCCGCCGCTGGAACCAGCCGGTGCCGCTGGTGGACGTCCTGCGCGCCGCCTCCTCCGAGGTGGAGTCGTACGAGCGCATCGAGCTGACCGGGGTCCCCGAGACGGAGATCCACGGCCAGGCCGTCACCGACCTCGTGCACCTGCTCGCCGAGCTGCTGGAGAACGCCACCACGTTCTCCTCGCCGCAGACGAAGGTCCGGGTCACGGCGACCCGGCTGCCCGACGGCCGGGTGATGATCGAGATCCACGACAAGGGGATCGGTCTCACCGCCGAGGACTTCGCCGACATCAACCACAAGCTGGCCAACCCGCCGACGGTGGACGCCACGGTCTCCCAGCGCATGGGGCTGTTCGTGGTCGGCCGGCTCGCCGAGCGGCACGGCGTACGGGTCCAGCTCCGCCCCTCGGGCGAGCAGGCGGGCACGACGTCCCTGGTCATGCTGCCGGACGCGATCACGCACGGCGGCGGGGGCGGCGCCCCCGGCCAGGGCGAGGACTTCACCGTCTCGCAGATCATGCCGGACCAGCCGAACCTCGAGGAGGAGGAGCAGGCCTTCCCGACCGCTCCGATGCTGACCGCGGCGGAGCTGGGCTTCGACGACTCGCGGTACGAGCAGCAGCCCGCGGCGGCGGAGCAGTCGGCGCGGCTCGACCCGGTCAACCGCTCGCTCAAGCGCGACGAGCGGCGCGCGGCCCTCGGGGCGCCTCCGCAGAACGCCGCGGGCGACCAGCCGCTCTTCCAGGACCAGGTGGACGGTCAGTTCCGCGAGGAGTCCACCGGCGGGTACGAGCAGGGGAATCCGCCGTACGAGCCGGGGCGCGAGCAGGGATACGCGCCCCAGCAGCCCGCGCCCGGGGCGGACTTCTCCGCCCCCACGGCCGAGTTCACCACGGGCGGGTTCGAGGAGTACCGCGCGTCCGACACGTACCAGCAGACCGGTACGTACCAGCCGTCCGACGGGTACCAGCAGCCCGACACGTACCAGCAGTCCGACGCGTTTCTCCCGCAGCAGGGGACCCCGGGGCAGCAGGGGTATACGGAGTCCCCGTACCCCGCCGCGCAGGGCGCCGAGGGCACGTACGAGAATCTGTTCAACCCCCAGCCCCACCAGGGCGAGTGGGCCGATCAGAGTGCCTATCCGGGTACGTACGACGCCGAACGGCCGGCCGAACCGGAATCGGGCCTCGGCGCTCCCGAGAACCCCCGGGACAACGTAGGCTTGAACCGTCCGGGTCCCTCCCCGAGCACCAGTCACACACTGACGGACGCGGGTCTGCCGCGCCGTGGCAGCGGCCAGCCCCAGCAGCCGCAGCCGTCGGCGTCGTGGCAGCCCGCCGGTGAGGGCGAAGGACAGCCGGCCGGACAGACCTCGTCGACGGCGCTGAACGGCCGGAGCACCACCTCGGGCAACTTCCAGGACGAGCAGAGCCAGCAGAGCCTTGAGCAGGACAAGGGAGGCGGCGAGGGGATCACCCCGAGCAGCGGCCTTGGCGACAACCGGACCAACGGGCAGGTGGGGCCGACCGGTTCCGACGACTGGCGCGTGCGGAACGACGAGCGGTTCCAGCGCGCGGAGAAGCTCCGTGAGCCCAAGGCCGGCGGTGTCACCTCGTCCGGTCTGCCGCGCCGCGTGCCCAAGGCCAACCTGGTCGAGGGCGCGGCGGAGCAGACCACGCACAACGGCCCCCAGGTCTCCCGCGCCCCGGAGGACATCCGGGGCAGGCTGAGCAACCTGCGACGCGGCGTCGAGCGGGGCCGCAACGCCGGAGCGGACAAGAACGGACCGGGCCGTGGCCCGGGCAGTACCTACAACCAGGAGCGTTAGTGTGAGCCCGATGAGCCAGGCGGCGCAGAATCTGAACTGGTTGATCACCAACTTTGTGGACAACACCCCCGGGGTGTCCCACACGGTGGTGGTCTCCGCCGACGGACTCCTGCTCGCCATGTCCGAAGGATTCCCGCGCGACCGCGCCGATCAGCTCGCGGCCGTGGCCTCCGGGCTGACCTCGCTGACCGCGGGGGCGTCCCGGATCTTCGAGGGCGGGGCCGTGAACCAGACCGTCGTCGAGATGGAGCGCGGTTTCCTCTTCCTCATGTCCATCTCCGACGGCTCCTCGCTGGCCGTACTCGCCCACCCCGAGGCCGACATCGGCCTGGTCGGGTACGAGATGGCCCTCCTGGTCGACCGTGCGGGTACGGTCCTGACCCCGGACCTGCGTGCGGAGCTCCAGGGAAGTCTGCTGAACTGACAGACAGTGCGCTGTTCGCCGCCGCACCATTAGGGTGCGGTGGCGCGGATCTCACAGGTCCGCCAGGATCGGGCCCGGCGCCCCGGCACTCGGAGGAGGAAACGTGGCTACACCCCCAGGTGGGCATCACTACGACGGTGGCCCCCGGTCTCCGGGTGAGCATGCCCAGAACCGGTTCAACTTTCCCTCCACGCCCAGCGGACAGGGCGGCGGTCAGGGCGAGCCGAGCCATGACCAGGGCGGGCAGGGCCACGGCGGGCAGGGTGGCGGCCGCGGCGCACCTCAGCGGCAGTCGTACCAACCCCCGCCCCCGCCGCAGTCGTACGAGTACGACGAGCCCCGGCAGCCGCGCATCCAGCCGGTGCAGCCGAGGCGTTCACCGGAAGCCGAGCCTTCCATGGGCGCGCACAACCCGTTGGTGCGCCCGTACGCCATGACCGGCGGCCGGACCCGGCCGCGTTACCAGCTCGCCATCGAGGCGCTGGTCAGTACGACGGCTGATCCGTCCCAGTTGCAGGGGCAGTTGCCCGAGCATCAGCGGATCTGCCAGCTGTGTTTCGAGATCAAATCGGTCGCCGAAGTCTCGGCGCTCCTCTCCATCCCCCTCGGCGTGGCCCGGATCCTCGTTGCCGACCTGGCGGAGGCGGGCCTTGTCGCCATCCATCAGCCCGGTGGCGACGAGGCCACCGGTGGCCAGCCAGACGTGACACTGCTCGAAAGGGTGCTCAGTGGACTTCGCAAGCTCTAGCGGCGGTGCGGCCCGATCGACCACCAGCGCGAAGATCGTGGTGGCGGGCGGCTTCGGCGTGGGCAAGACCACGTTCGTGGGCGCCGTCTCGGAGATCAACCCGCTGCGTACCGAAGCCGTCATGACCAGCGCCTCCGCCGGCATCGACGACCTCACCCACACCGGAGACAAGACCACCACCACCGTGGCCATGGACTTCGGACGCATCACCCTCGACCAAGACCTCATCCTCTACCTCTTCGGCACCCCCGGACAGGACCGCTTCTGGTTCATGTGGGACGACCTCGTCCGCGGCGCCATCGGCGCCGTCGTCCTCGTCGACACCCGCCGCCTCGCCGACTGCTTCCCCGCCGTCGACTACTTCGAAAACTCAGGACTCCCCTTCGTCATCGCCCTCAACGGCTTCGACGGACACCAGCCCTACACCCCCGACGAAGTACGCGAAGCACTCCAGATCGGCCCCGACACCCCCATCATCACCACCGACGCCCGCCACCGCGCCGACGCCAAAAGCGGACTCATCACCCTCGTCGAACACGCCCTCATGGCACGACTCCGTTAGTCACGGACGCACGGACCCACGGACGCCCGGCGCCCTCACGGCGCCGGGCACCGCCGTTTCCGTGGACCGTACGGACGGCTGCGGACGCTGTGCCCCTGCGGACGCTGTGGAGGCGCATGACGGAGCCCCCGCACTCTCATATCGAGTGCGGGGGCTCCGTCGTGTCCGCTCACGAGCGGCGGGCGGGTCAGCCCTGCCAGCTGTGCGGGGCACGGAAGCCGGGGGTGCGCTCCAGACGGCGCCAGCCGGCGGTGGAACGGCCGCGGTGCACCGGGGTCTCGGGCGTGGCGGCGGCGCGGGCCAGCAGGATCGCGGTGATCGCGGCCAGCTCCTCGGGGTCGGCGTGGCCCTTCTCTACGCGCAGCAGGGACTCGTTCGTGGCATCGCTCATGGAGTCGTGTCTCCGTTGGTCTCGGCAGGGACGGCGGGGCGCGCGGGGCGCCGCGTCACTGCGGGGGGTTGCCGTGCTTGCGGGACGGCAGGTCCGCGTGCTTGGTACGGAGCATCGCGAGCGCGCCCGCGAGGACCTCACGGGTCTCCGCGGGGTCGATGACGTCGTCGACGAGGCCGCGCTCCGCGGCGTAGTAGGGGTGCATCAGCTCGGCCTTGTACTCCTTGACCATGCGCGCGCGCATGGCCTCGGAGTCCTCGGCCTCGGCGATCTGCCTGCGGAAGATGACGTTGGCGGCACCTTCGGCGCCCATCACCGCGATCTCGTTGGTGGGCCAGGCATAGGTGAGGTCCGCCCCGATGGACTGGGAGTCCATGACGATGTACGCGCCTCCGTACGCCTTGCGCAGGATCAGGGAGATCCTCGGCACGGTCGCGTTGCAGTATGCGTAGAGCAGTTTGGCGCCGTGCCGGATGATTCCGCCGTGTTCCTGGTCGACCCCCGGGAGGAACCCGGGCACGTCCAGCAACGTAACGATCGGGATGTTAAAAGCATCGCACATCTGGACAAAGCGCGCAGCTTTCTCCGATGCCTCGATGTCCAGGACCCCGGCCAGGGACTGCGGCTGGTTGGCGACGATGCCGATGACCTGGCCGTCGAGCCGGGCCAGCGCGCAGACGATGTTGCGGGCCCACCGCTCGTGGATCTCCAGGTAGTCGCCGTCGTCGACGAGTTCCTCGATGACCTTGTGCATGTCGTACGGGCGGTTGCCGTCGGCGGGCACGAGGTCGAGCAGGATGTCGGAGCGGCGGTCCGCCGGGTCCTCGGAGACGACCGTGGGCGGGTTCTCGCGGTTGTTCTGCGGGAGCATCGACAGGAGGTAGCGCACCTCGGCGATGCAGGTCTCCTCGTCGTCGTACGCGAAGTGCGCGACGCCCGAGGTCTCGGCGTGGACGTCCGCGCCGCCCAGGCCGTTCTGGGTGATCTCCTCGCCGGTCACGGCCTTGACCACGTCGGGGCCCGTGATGAACATCTGCGAGGTCTCGCGGACCATGAAGACGAAGTCGGTGAGCGCGGGGCTGTAGGCCGCGCCGCCCGCGCACGGGCCGAGCATCACGCTGATCTGCGGGATGACACCGGAGGCGCGGGTGTTGCGCTGGAAGATGCCGCCGTACCCGGCGAGCGCGGAGACGCCCTCCTGGATGCGTGCGCCCGCGCCGTCGTTGAGCGAGACCAGGGGGGCACCGGCCGAGATGGCCATGTCCATGATCTTGTGGATCTTGGTGGCGTGGGCCTCACCGAGGGCGCCGCCGAAGATCCGGAAGTCGTGGGCGTAGACGAAGACCGTACGGCCCTCCACCGTGCCCCAGCCGGTGATCACACCGTCGGTGTACGGCTTCTTCGCCTCCAGGCCGAAGCCGGTCGCCCGGTGCCTGCGGAGCTGCTCGACCTCCTTGAACGATCCCTCGTCGAGCAGCAGCTCGATGCGCTCGCGGGCGGTGAGCTTGCCCTTGGCGCGCTGGGCCTCGGTCGCGCGGTCGCTGGGGCCTCGGCGGGCCGCCTCGCGCAGCGCGTGCAGTTCCGCCACACGGCCCCGGGCGTCGATGGGCTCGCTCGGCGTCTCGTCCACTACGGTCATGTCCCAACCCTACGAACACCTCCGAGGAATGCGCGCCGTCGACTCCACACAGTCTCCCGGCGGTATTCCTGGTGGGCATGGACAGAAACCGGGCCCGTTGCGGGGGCATCGGACAGCGCGCCACCCCCGCCGGTTGTAGGGATCCACCAGACAGAACCTCTGGGCGGAGATCGCCCGGACGGTGCGCCGGTCAGTGCGTCTCCATGGTGCAGGCGTGGGTGGCGCAGGCCGTTCCCGGGGTGACCCTCAGCCGTACCGTACGGCCCGTGGCGAGGACCTCGACGGCCGGGTCGTGGCTCGTGACGCGTCGTACGGGGCGGTGCGACCGGTCCCAGACGATCTCCAGCGGTTCCCCCGTACGGGGCGGCTCGGCGATGTGCAGGGTGGCGGTACGGCCCCGCTCCACGGCGAGGACGCTCGCGGGGGCGCTCGCGGTGAGCGGTCCCGCCGTTCCCGGACGCCAGAAGTTCGCGGCGACGCAGCCCAGGGAGCGGACCGCCACGGCCTGGGCGGCGTCGGTGTTGGCCAGGATCTCCAGCCAGTGCCGGTCGGCGGCGCGGGCGGTGACGGCGCGCCGGGAGGCGCCGGGCAGCAGCAGATAGGCGTACGAGGCGGCCACCGGGTCGGTGCCGTGGTCGAGCCAGAGACTCCGGTAGTGCCGGGTACGGCGTTCAGGTGAACTGGTGGTGTTGATGTCGCTCCACGCGCCGGTGCGCGCCTCGGCGAGGGTCCGTACCCGCGCGCCCCCGGGGAAGACCCATCCGCCGTGGCCGGCGAGATGGGCCCAACGAGGCCGGGGCCCGCCGGGGTCGAGCGTGAAGGCGGCGCCGGCCCGCTCCCCCAGATTGCGGTTGTCCACGATCGTCTCGACGGGCACCCCGTCCGTGGCGCGGATACCGGCGCCGAGGCAGACCACGGTGTCCGCGAGACAGAACCAGGACTTGCGGGCTTCGAGCGTGGAGCCGAGCCCCTTGAGGTGCTGCCCGACGGCGGCGTACGTCCCGTCGGTCGTGCCGCCGACCCACCGTACGGCGGGTTTCGGCTCGCCCCACTCGCCGCCCGCCCGGTCCGGGAGCCGCCGGGTGGAGACGGTCGTACCGGGCAGCCGGTACGGGTCGGCCGTGGGCCAGAACCAGTCTGTGTATTGGTCGGTGGACCGGTCGCTGGACCCGTCGCTGGACCGGTTGTCGCCCTGGTCCCCGCACCACCACAGGAGCATCCCGGCGCCGGTGTGCCAGCCGCGCGGGTTCTCGCCGTTGCCGCACTCGTAATGGGCGATCCGGTCGGAGGCCATGGCGATGTTGGCGGCCCACCCGGGGCGCCGGTGCACGGCCCGGTCCATCGCGGCGAAGAGGGTGTGGCCGGTCGGTTCGGGAGCGGCGGGCACGCCCGACGCGGCGACGGCGCGCAGCCGGGCGAGATCGGCCACGTCGAACTGGCGGGCGGTGAGGACGGGCGACACGGTGTCCCGTTCGATCCACCCCTTGAGCAGCGCGGTCCAGCGCTCGCGCTCGGCTGCGCCCGCCGCGCCCGCGAGGAGCGCGATCGCGGCGATCACCCCCTGGCCATGGAAGTGGTCGCTCCGCATCACCTGCCGCTCGTCGCTCTTGAGGTAACCGCGGCTGACGGCACGCCCGTTGACGCTGTCCATCATCAGCCCGTCGTAGATGAGCGGGGCGTACGCGCGCTCCACGCTGTCGAGGACGATCTGCCGGGCCGGGTCGGTGACGGCCCAGGGCGATCCGGCGAGGAGGGTGAGGAGCCGGCCGAGACCGTCCAGCATGACCTGGCCGTACGTCCCGGAGTAGGCGACCCAGGTGTGCTGCACGAACGATCCGTCGGCGTAGAGCCCGTCGCCCTCCGTGACGTACGGGAAGACGGGCGAGAGCGCGTCGCGGGCGAGCGCGATCCGGTCGGGCGCCCGGCCGAGGACGCCGCGCAGGGCGACGGAGCGGCAGAGGTCGACGCGGTTGGCGCCGGTGCTGGTACCCGAGTAGTCGGCGAGCAGGGCGTCGGGGATGAAGTGGTCGACGGCGGCGGCGCCGACGGCGCGCTGCGCGTCGGTGAGCCGGTCGTACAGGACGGCGGTGATGTCCATGAGCAGCCGGGGACTGCCGATCCGCCACTCCCACCAGTTGCCGTAGGGGTCGGTCGCGGGGTGGTACACGGTCGCGGCGAGGTGGTCGAGCCCCCGGCGTACGGCGTCGAGGAGCCCGGGGTCCCCGGTGAGCCCGGTGCCCGGCTGGGCGTACGCGCGGGTCATGGTCCAGAGCCTGCTGTAGCTCTGGGTGATGCCGGCGGGCGGGTCGTACGGCCGGTCGGGCCAGAGGGAGGCGGCGGCCGGGGCCATCGTCCGCCGGAACCCGGCGGCCAGCTCGCCGGTCTCGGCGAGGCGGGAGGCATACGGTTCGGCGGCGGGGTCGTAGCCGGCGCCGAGGGAGAGCTCCACCCAGCGCAGCCGCAGCTCCTCGAACGGGTCGGCGGACGCACCGGCGCCGGGGGCGGGGGGCCCGGCCGCGTGGGCCGCGGCGTGCGGGAGGGAGCCCGCGCCGGTGGCGGCCAGGGCGGTGAGCACGGTACGGCGCGTCCAGGCGGGCGGCTGCGGCACGGGGGACCTCCGGAGCGGAAGTGGTATGGACCGGCTGCCCGTTGGTGTAGCACCGCCGGCGGGGGCTTTCAACGGGGAACGCGGCCGGAAGCGGGAGCGAGTGGCGCCGTACGGTCGAGGGCGCGGGGCCGGAAGCGGGGGCCGCGGAGTGGGAGCGAGGGCGCCGTACGGTGCGACGGCGCGGGCCGGAAGCGGGGGCCGCGGGGCGGAAGCGGGGGCCGCGGGGCGGAAGCGAAGGCGCGAAGGGGGCGGCAACTCCCTTCAGGGTGACCGCGTGTGACACACGGTCGGCTCGGCGCGGCCGTGTGAGAGCGCTCTCAGCCCCAGCTCTTGACTCGTTCCCCACCCACGGCGAGGCTGGGGGGCCACGCTGGGCGCCTCCTCCCACCCGCCGCGCCCTCGTGCACCCCCATGTATCAGGAGTACTTCCGTGATATCCCGCCGACTGTTCCTGACCGGCACGGCCGCCGCGGCGACGGCGCTCACCTACCCCGTCTGGGGAAGCGCTCTCAGCCCGCAGGCCTCGGCAGCCCCGGAGACCTGCGAACTCGCACTCCAGAACAAGTCGCTGCCCGGCACGGTCAACGCCTATGTGACCGGCCATGACCAGGCCACGGGCGGCTGGGTGCTGCTGCGCGCCGACGGCGGCGTCTACCGTCCCGAGTCGCCCGGCGCCCCGGGGACCCCGCTCCCGGTCGACTGCGCGATCCCGTTGAACCCGGCGGGCGGCGCCCCCGTCGTGCTGCGGCTGCCCCAGATGTTCGGCGCCCGCGTCTACTTCGTCCGCGACGACAAGCTGGACTTCTTCCTCAACCCGGGTCCCGCCCTGGTGGAGCCGGCGTTCGCGACCGAGGCGGACCCCAACTACGGCCGCACCTGGTCGTTCTGCGAGTTCACCTTCAACCAGGACCAGCTCTTCTCCAACATCAGCTATGTCGACCTGGTGACCGCACTGCCCATCGGCATCTCCCTGGAGGGCGACGCCACCCACACGGTCGCCCCGCTGCCCGAAGGCGCGCTGGAGCGGATCGCCGACGGGCTCACCGCGCAGGCGGCGAAGGACGGGCATCCGTGGGACAAGCTGGTCCTGCGCAACCCCGACGGGAAGGTGCTGCGGGTCATCTCGCCGCAGAACCTGCCCGGCCAGGCGGGGTTCGGCGGTGTCTTCGAGAGCTACGCCGACCAGGTCTGGGAGAAGTACCGCTCCACGGACCTGACGATCGACCTCCAGGGCGGCCGGGGCGTCTTCACCGGCCGGGTCAGCGGCGAGACGCTCACCTTCAACGGCGGCCACACCTTCGCCAAGCCGACCTCGATGGACATCTTCACCTGCAACAGCGGCCCGTTCGCGAACAACCCCGCGGACTCGGACGACAAGAAGGGCCTGCTCGCCCGGCTCGCGGCCGCCTTCAACCGCTCGACCCTGCTCACGCACACGCAGACGCCGAACGGCCTCACGGCGGCGGACTACTACCGGGACCCGGTGACCAATCACTTCGCCCGGATCGTGCACGACAACAACCCGGTCGGGTACGCGTTCCCGTACGACGATGTCCAGGCCGACGGCCAGCCGGACGTCTCGGGCGCGGCGCACGACGGCAACCCGCGCCGCTGGACGGTCTCGGTCGGCTCCTGACCACGGCCGTTCCCCCGGCGCGGCGGTGCCCCGTCTCTCCCCCGGTGACGGGCGGAGGGAGCGGGGCACCGCCGTGAGCGGAAGCCTGCGGAGCCTCAGCAGCCGCCGCAGTTGTAGTACGTGACGTCCCAGTGGTTGCCCTCGTCCGCGTAGACGTTGCCGGAGCCGGACTTCCACTGCGGGGCGCCGTCACCGCGCACCCCGATGTACGCGAAGGTGTTCTTGACGTAGTTGGTGACACACGTGGTCTTGCTGTAGTCGAGCTTGTAGCCGTTCCAGTGCGAGTACGTGCCACTGGCGTGGCCGGTCTCCGTACCTCCGGTGATGGTGAGGGCGCAGCCGGTGGCGCTCTTCAGCGTCTGCGCTCCCTTGGCCGTGTCCAGGTTGAGCTGGTCGAACGAGGTACAGCTCGCGTTGTTCCGGTCGGAGCAGCCACCGCTGGAGACCCAGCCGATGCCGGACGAGTTGAACATCGAGGTCGCCGTGGCGTGCGTGATCTTCGTGGCCGCCTGGGCGTCGGTGGCGGAGCTGAACACACCGAAACCGGGGGCGAAGAGCGCGCCCAGGACCAGGGCGAGGGCACTGAGGACGGAGCGGATTTTCATGGGGGGATGGCCTCCTGCTGAGAACCGTGACGTCGTGGCGTAGGCGGTGCGGTGGAGCAGGTGGTGCGGGCGGTACCGGCGGTGCGGGGCTGATCCTGCCCGATGTCTACGCGCGTCCGCCAGAGGATTCTCCTCACCCGTTCGTGTGAATCTCGCGATGTTGTTGAACTTCGAACGAGACAGGTCTAAGGTGAAACTCGTTGAAGGTTAAACAACGAACACAGGCACACGCCACCGCACCTGGAGGAATCATGGCTCTCTTCGGCCGCAAGAACGACAGCGAGGCCCCGGTCGCCACCGTCGAGGCGGATCCCGCCCTGGCCGCGCTGACCGGCGCGTACACCATCGACCCCGCGCACAGCACCATCAGCTTCACCGTGCGCCACGCCATGGTCACCAATGTGCGGGGCACCTTCACGGAGCACGAGGGCACGCTCCACCTGGACGGCTCGGCCCCGGCGAACTCCACGGCGACGCTCGACGTCTCGATCGCCAGCATCGACACGGGCGTGCCGGACCGTGACGGCCACCTGCGCGGCGCGGACTTCTTCGACGCCGAGACGTTCCCGACGATGGCCTTCCGCTCCACCGCCGCCGAGCAGATCGACGCCGAGACGTACCGCGTCACCGGCGACCTGACGATCAAGGACGTCACCCGGCCGCTCTCCATCGACCTGGAGTTCCACGGCTCGGCCACCGACGTGTACGGCAACGAGCGCGTCGGCTTCGAGGGCAGTGCGACGATCCTGCGCTCCGACTGGGGCCTGTCCTGGAACGCGGCGCTGGAGACCGGCGGCGTCCTGGTCAGCGACAAGGTGAAGCTGAACTTCGACATCTCCGCGATCAAGCAGGGCCCCGAGGCCGCCTGAGGCCGCGTGTGTACGGGGCGGGTACGCGACCGGGTGGAGTGCCGCGCAGGGCGGGGTGCGGTGCGGCGTGTGAGGTGGGGCGGGTCCGGCGGCCCTCGTCAGAAGCCGCCGTCGAACCCGCCGCCCCCGCCGAAGTCGCCGCCGCCCCCGAAGTCCCCTCCCCCGCCGAAACCGCCGCCCCCGAAGTCGTCCGGGTTGAAGTCCGCGCCCGAGTAGTCGCCGCCGGCGAAGCCGGAGCCGTCACCGCCGCCGAAGTCCGCGGCGTACGCGGGGCTCGCCATCATCGAACCGAGCATCGTGCCCACCAGCAGCCCCGGCAGCAGCCCGCCGCCGAAGTAGCCGCCGGCCCACGGGCCGTACGCCGGTCCCGCGTCCCAGTACGGGCGCGGCCCCTGGTCGGTCTGGACCGTACGGGTCATCGGGTCCTCGCCGTCGGCCAGCCGCGCCGCGTCGGCCGCGCAGACCGGGACCGTACGCCGGACCCCCGCGGGCGGGGACCACTCGGCGTCCGTGGTCGACGGGCCGTGGCGCGGGTCGAAGAAGCACGGCAGCCGGCGCTCCGGCAGCGGGGCGCCCGTCCGGCGCGCGGCCAGGGTGGCCAGCGAGAAGCGGCCGTCCTCCAGCGCCCGGGTCACCCCGCGCACGTCGTCGGGCCGCCGGGCCGAACCCATCAGCGACTTCGCCCGTTCGTACGCGTCCAGGGAGTGCTCGTAGTCGCCGCGCATCGCGTCGTCCGCGCCCGCCTCCGCGGGGTGGAAGTCGAGCCGGTCCAGCTCCTCGCCGAACGCGGTGATGTCCTCGTCCACGACGACCCGCAGCTTGTCCAGGGCCGCCTGCTCGCGCTCCAGCTGCTTCCGGCGGTTCCTGCGCGCCACGGCGTAGGCGCCCGCGCCGCCCACGACGACGACCGAGCCGAGCACGATCAGCCCGGCGGACGAACTGCCCCCGCCGTCGCCCGAGCCCGATCCGCCGTCCCAGGAGGCCGGGGCCTGGCCGCGGGTCTGTGGGAGCGCCTGGTCGACGAAGTCGGAGAGCTGGGTCGCGGCGTCGACGGGAGCGCCGCCCGCCTTGACCCCGGCGACCAGGTTCGAGACGGCCTGACGGGAGAGGACGGACGGGTCGGCGCCGGCGTTGAACCGGTCGCCGAGCCGGATGGCGTACAGCCCGGTCACTCCCGTGTCGGTCCGTACGGTACGGAGCACGCTCGCCGCCGGGAACCGCGCGGTGTCCGGGAGGACCGCCACGAACAGCGGTTTGTCGGCGTCCTTGATCTTCTTCGCCAGGGCATCGGCCTGGGCCGCCGAAAGCTGGTCCCTGGCCCCCGGATCCACATAGACCGGGCCCTTCTTCAGCGCCTCGGCCACGGTCTCGGGGCCCGTGGTGGCGGCCGACGCGCCGGGCGCCGCCACGAAGGCGGTGGCCGACAGAGCGAGAACCAGCCCGAACAGTATGGAAATCAGCCTCGACCTCATACGTCGACGCTACCCGAAGCGGGGCAATACCGGACGGGCAAAGACGGAGCAAAAGAAGAAGCACGCCGCGCGGACGGCCGGGCGGGGCGCGGACGGCCCCGAGAACCGGCGCCCGCGCGCCGCGCCCGCCGCTCCGTCCGTTACTCCGCCGGCTCGATCCCGGCGCGCAGCAGCCCGTACGTGTACGCGTCCTCCAGCGCCTGCCAGGACGCGGCGATCACGTTCTCGCCGACGCCCACCGTCGACCACTCGCCCGCGCCGTCGCTCGTGGTGATCAGCACCCGGGTGGTGGACTCCGTGCCGTGCCGGCCCTCCAGGATGCGGACCTTGTAGTCCACCAGCTCCAACTTGGCGAGCTGCGGGTAGATCCGCTCCAGCCCGGCCCGCATGGCCAGGTCGAGCGCGTTGACGGGGCCGTTGCCCTCGGCGGTGGCGACGATGCGCTCACCCTTGGCCCACAGCTTCACCGTCGCCTCGTTGGCGTGCGTGCCGTCGGGGCGGTCCTCGACGATCGCGCGCCAGGACTCCGTGCGGAAGTACTGGCGCGGCCGGCCCTCGACCTCCTCGCGGAGCATCAGTTCGAAGGAGGCGTCGGCGGCCTCGTACGTGTACCCCTTCAGCTCCTGCTCCTTGACCCGGCCGACGACCCGGCCGACCAGATCGCGGTCGCCGCCGAGGTCGATGCCGAGCTCCTTGCCCTTCAGCTCGACGGAGGCGCGGCCGGCCATGTCGGAGACGAGCATCCGCATGGTGTTGCCGACCCGCTCGGGGGCGATGTGCTGGTAGAGGTCGGGGTCGACCTTGATCGCGGAGGCGTGGAGCCCGCCCTTGTGCGCGAAGGCCGACACACCGACGTACGGCTGGTGGGTGGAGGGCGCGAGGTTGACGATCTCGGCGATGGCGTGCGAGATCCGCGTCATCTCGGCGAGCGAGCCCGCGGGCAGGACCCGCTTGTCGTACTTCAGCTCCAGCGCGGCGACGACCGGGAAGAGATTGGCGTTGCCGACGCGCTCGCCGTAGCCGTTGGCCGTGCACTGGACGTGGGTGGCGCCCGCGTCGACGGCGGCGAGGGTGTTGGCGACGGCGCAGCCGGTGTCGTCCTGGGCGTGGATGCCGAGGCGGGCGCCGGTGTCGGCGAGGACGGTGTGGACGACGGCCTGGATCTGCGCGGGCAGCATGCCGCCGTTGGTGTCGCAGAGGACGACCACGTCGGCGCCGGCCTCGGTGGCGGCGCGTACGACGGACTTGGCGTACTCGGGGTTGGCGCGGTAGCCGTCGAAGAAGTGCTCGCAGTCGACGAAGACGCGGCGGCCCTGCTCACGCAGGTAGGAGACGGTGTCGCGGACCATCGCGACGTTCTCGTCCAGCGTGGTGCGCAGGGCCAGCTCGACATGGCGGTCGTGCGACTTGGCGACGAGCGTCACCACCGGGGCGCCGGACTCGACCAGGGCTCTGACCTGGGGGTCCTCCGAGGCTTTCGCTCCGGGGCGGCGGGTGGAGCCGAAGGCGACGAGCTGCGCGTGCCGGAAGTCGATCTCCTGCTGGGCGCGGGCGAAGAACTCGGTGTCGCGCGGGTTGGCCCCGGGCCAGCCGCCCTCGATGAAGCCCACGCCGAAGTCGTCCAGATACCGGGCGATGGCCAGCTTGTCGGCGACGGTCAGGTTGATGCCCTCGCGCTGCGCCCCGTCGCGCAGGGTCGTGTCGAAGACATGGAAACCGTCGTCGGCCGCCGTGGACTCTGTGGTCATGGTGTCCTGCTCCTGTCGAGTGGAAGGTCTGGCTCCACTTGCCCCCATCATCGCGTGCCGCTCGCTCTCGGCCGGGGTGGGGCCGGAAAACGAAAAAACCCCTCGCGGGTGCGAGAGGTCTGCGCGCGGGTCTGGGGCACGATGGCCGCGCCGTACAGGGTGGTACGGGGCGGTCACTGCGGACCGGCGCGCTTGCTGCCGATAATCATGGCGAACGAGGGCACGGGCCGATTTTCGCACGTCTCGCGCGTCCGGAAAGACCCGTCTCACGATACGAACGAGCAACCCCGGGACCGGGCGGAACGCGCGGAAACCCGAGGGGCCGCACCCGCGGGGATGCGGGCACGGCCCCCTCGTACGTCAACCACGTACGCGCACGCCGGCCTCACACGCCGGACTCACACGTCGGCCTCGCAGGTCAGCCGAGCCGGTGCATCCAGCCGTGGAGGTCGGGCGCGATGCCCCGCTGGATGTCGAGCAGCGCCGAGCGCAGCTTCAGGGTGACCTCGCCGGGTTCACCGCCCGACTGCGTCCACTCGCCGTCCGCCGACTTGACGGTGCCGATCGGGGTGATCACCGCGGCCGTACCGCAGGCGAAGACCTCCGTGAGGGTGCCGTTCTCGGTGTCGCGGCGCCAGTCCTCCTTGGAGATCCGGCCCGCCTCGGAGGTGTAGCCGAGGTCGCTCGCGAGGGTGAGGAGCGAGTCCCGGGTGATCCCCGCCAGCAGGGAGCCGGTGAGTTCCGGGGTGACGATGCGGTCGCCGTACACGAAGTACAGGTTCATCCCGCCCAGTTCCTCGACCCAGCGGTGCTCGACCGCGTCGAGGTAGGCCACCTGGGCGCAGCCCTTCTCGGCCGCTTCGGCCTGGGCGAGCAGGGAGGCCGCGTAGTTGCCGCCCGTCTTGGCGTCGCCGATGCCGCCGGGGACGGCGCGGACGTAGTTCTCCGAGAGCCAGACGGAGACCGGCTGCACGCCGCCGGGGAAGTACGCGCCGGCGGGCGAGGCGATGACCAGGAACAGGTACTCGTTGGCCGGGCGCACGCCGAGGCCGACCTCGGTCGCGAACATGAACGGGCGCAGGTACAGCGACTCCTCGCCGCCGTGCGCGGGGACCCACGCCTTGTCCTGCTGGACCAGCGCGTCACACGCCGCGATGAAGGTCTCGGCGGGCAGCTCCGGCATGGCGAGGCGGCGTGCCGAGCTCTGGAAGCGGGCGGCGTTGGCCTCGGGGCGGAAGGTGGCGACCGAACCGTCGGGCAGCCGGTAGGCCTTGAGCCCCTCGAAGATCTCCTGCGCGTAGTGCAGCGTCATGTTGGCCGGGTCGATCGAGAGCGGTCCGTACGGGACGAGCTGCGCGTCGTGCCAGCCCCTGCCCTCGGTCCAGCGGATCGTCACCATGTGGTCGGTGAAGTGACGGCCGAAGCCCGGGTCGGCGAGCAGCGCCTCGCGCTCCGCGTCGGACAGCGGGTGCGAGGAGGGCTTGAGCTCGATGGCGGGCGCGGTCGTGGGCGTGGTCATGAATACTCGTCCTTCACGTGTGGGTGTGACGGACCGCGCTCACGCCGCTACTGCTGATAGGACGTCCGAGCATTCCCGCATGCCGCGGCCCACAGCGATTATCGCCCGGGCGGGGTGGTGCGGGAAATGGGGGTGAGTGCGATCCGCGAACTGATGTCGGTACCCGGCGGCCGCACAGCACGAAGCAGCCGCCGGGCGGTGGACCCGGCGGCTGCGTGGAGAGTCAGTCGCGGGTCAGCTCGCTACGCGTACGGCGAGCGCGTCGCCGATCTCGTCGGTGGTGCGCGACGCCGTGCCGTCCCGCCCGGCGAGATCGGCCGCGACGGCCTCCTCGATCCGGACGGCCTCGGCGTCGAAGCCGAGGTGCCTCAGCAGCAGGGCGACGGAGAGCACGGTGGCCGTGGGGTCGGCCTTGCCCTGGCCCGCGATGTCCGGGGCCGATCCGTGGACCGGCTCGAACATGGACGGGAACGTACGGTCCGGGTTGATGTTCGCGGACGCGGCCAGGCCGATGCCGCCGGTCACGGCAGCGGCGAGGTCGGTGAGGATGTCACCGAAGAGGTTGTCGGTGACGATCACGTCGAAGCGCTCCGGCTGGGTGACGAAGAAGATCGTCGCGGCGTCGACGTGCAGATAGTCGGTGGTGACCTCGGGGTACTCCTGGCCCACCCGGTCGAAGATGTTCTTCCACATGTGGCCCGCGTAGACGAGGACGTTGTTCTTGTGGACCAGCGTCAGCTTCTTGCGGGGACGGGAGTTGGCCCGCTCGTACGCGTCGCGGACGACCCGCTCGACGCCGTACGCCGTGTTGAGGCTCACCTCGGTGGCCACCTCGGCGGGCGTACCGGTGCGCAGCGAGCCGCCGTTGCCGGTGTACGGGCCCTCGGTGCCCTCGCGGACGACGACGAAGTCGATGTCCGGGCGGCCGGCCAGCGGGGTCTCCGTGTTGGGGAAGAGCTTCGACGGACGCAGGTTCACGTAGTGGTCGAAGGCGAAGCGGAGCTTGAGCAGCAGCCCGCGCTCCAGGACGCCGGACGGCACGGACGGGTCGCCGATCGCGCCGAGCAGGATGGCGTCGTGCCCCTTCAGGGCCTCCAGCTCCGTGTCCGGGAGGGTCTCCCCGGTACGGTGCCAGCGGCGCGCGCCGAGGTCGTACTCCTTGGTCTCCAGCTTCACATCCTGCGGGAGAACCGCACTCAGGACCTTGAGGCCCTGAGCCACGACCTCCTGGCCGATGCCGTCACCGGGGATCACTGCGAGATTGAGGCTGCGAGACATGTCCGCACCCTACTCCGCGTCCCATCCGCTGACACGGTGCGTCCATTCTGTGGACACCTCGCGTATCGGGCGTCACTCGGACGCGACCCGGGCGTCAGAGGGACGCCTTTGACGGCGTCGATGTTGCCGTTTCGACGCCTCAAATACAGACATACGCCACCGGTCGGTGTCACCGTCACCACATGGAAACTCCCCGCGTCGGGATTCCCGACCGTCTCGCCTCCCGTATGACCATGCCGGAGCAGCACGAGTACCTGCGGTCCCGGATCTCCCGGCGCGGCGTGCTGCGCGCCGGGACCGTCGTGGCGTCCACCATGGCGGGCGCCGGGCTGCTGGGCGCCAGCGCCGCCAACGCCGGGGCCACGGCGACCGCCCCCGGATTCCTGCCGTCGTCGGCCGCCGCCCGGGTGGACGGGGCGCTGGTCGCGCCCTTCGGCCGTCATCTCGCCTTCGGGGCGGACCCTCGGACGATGATGTCGGTGTCCTGGCAGGTGCCGCTGCCGGTGCGGGACCCGTACCTGCGGGTGGGGACGGAGCCCTGGGACCTGAGCCGGAAGATCAAGGCCGAGGTACGGCCGCTGCACACGCCGTCGCTGTCGGCGAAGCTGCCCGCCGTGGACCAGTACTACCTGCATGTCTCACTGGAGCGCCTGCGCCCCGGCACGACGTACTACTACGGCGTCGGCCACAGCGGCTTCGACCCGGCGGACGGGCGCAACCTCGGGACGGTCGGGACGTTCCGTACGGCCCCGTCGCACCCCGGTCCCTTCGTCTTCACGGCCTTCGGCGACCAGGGCGTCTCGTACGACGCGCTCGCCAACGACCAGGTGATCCTGGGCCAGAACCCGGTCTTCCACCTGCACGCGGGGGACATCTGCTACGCGGACGGCAGCGGGCAGGGGTCCGCGTCGGACACGTACGACGCGCGGGTGTGGGACCAGTTCCTCGCGCAGACGGAGTCGGTGGCCTCCCGGGTGCCGTGGATGGTGACCACCGGCAACCACGACATGGAGGCCTGGTACTCGCCGCACGGCTACGGCGGGCAGAACGCGCGCTGGTCGCTGCCGGGCGGCGGCCTCGACCCGGTGGGGGCGCCGGGCGTCTACTCGTTCACGTACGGCAACGTGGGTGTGGTGGCGCTGGACGCCAACGACGTGTCGAACGAGATCCGCGCCAACACCGGGTACACGGACGGCGCCCAGACGCGCTGGCTGGACAGGCGCCTCGGTGAGCTGCGCGGGGACGAGGACATCGACTTCGTCGTGGTCTTCTTCCACCACTGCGCCTTCTCCACGACGAACGCGCACGCGTCGGACGGCGGGGTGCGCGACGCGTGGGTGCCGCTCTTCGACAAGCACAAGGTCGATCTGGTCGTCAACGGCCACAACCACGTGTACGAGCGGACGGACGCGCTGCGCGGCGGCGCCGTCCGGCGCAAGGTCCCGGTCGGCGAGTCCGTCAGTTCGGTGCGGGACGGCATCGTGTACGTGACGGCGGGCGGCGCGGGCAAGGCGCTGTACGACTTCCCCGTACCGGACAGTTACGAGGGCAAGGTGGCCGATGTGGAGGCCGTTCCCTCGTACCACTGGGCGAAGGGCGGCGCGAAGGCCCCGGAGACCGTGGAGTGGTCGCGCGTGCGCTACACCGGGTTCTCTTTCCTGGCCGTGGAGGTGACGGCGGGCCCCCGCCCGGCGCTCACGGTCTCCGCGCTCGCGGAGACGGGCCACCGGGTGGACCACTTCGCCATCACCCGCTGAGTCCGCCGCGCCTACGGCCGACGGGTGTGCGGTCCCGGCGGCCGTCGGGGCCGTGCCGGCCGGCGCGGCGCTCTCGCGGTGGCGCGCCGGTCAGTGACCGGTGGCGCCGCCGTTGTCCCTCCGGTCGAGAGCGCGCTGGAGGGCGGCGGCGGCGTTCTTGCGCTCGGACTCTCCGGTGAGGGGGGTGCGGGGCGTGCGGCGGACACGCCGGACGGTCGTCTCGGCCATGGTGATCGACTCCTTGAGATAGCTGAACCACGCGACGGGGCAGCGTGATGCATCTGCGAGGTGCCGGAAGGGGCGGGGGCAAACGCGGCAGGGATTGCCTGCGTGGGGGCGCGTGCCAACGGCCGCCATTCGCTCGATGGAGCGAGACGTTCGGCTCATTCCAAGCTAAGCGAGGGAGGCCGCTCTGTCTTCACGATTACTCGGACTTCCTACTATCTGAGACGGTGGCCTTCGTCACTCGGGGCCGGCGGTCACGGAGCCGCCCCCGTACCGGAGGGGTGTGGTAACCGGTACGAGGGCGGAATCCGGGGGGGCGACGTGGCGGCGGCGCCCCGAGGGCGTCAGCCCATGTGGGGGTAGCGGTAGTCCGTCGGCGGGACCAGGGTCTCCTTGATGGCGCGGGTCAGCGTCCAGCGCATCAGGTTCTGCGGCGCGCCCGCCTTGTCGTTGGTGCCGGAGGCCCGGCCACCGCCGAAGGGCTGCTGGCCGACGACGGCACCGGTCGACTTGTCGTTGATGTAGAAGTTGCCGGCGGCGTAGCGCAGCTTCTCCATCGCGTGAGCCGCGGCGGCGCGGTCACCCGCGATGACGGAGCCGGTCAGGGCGTACGCCGAGACGGACTCCATCTGGTCGAGCACGGCCTCGTAGTCGGCGTCGTCGTAGACGTGCACCGCGAGGATCGGGCCGAAGTACTCGGTCGTGAAGACCTCGTTCTCGGGGTCGGTGCAGACGATGACGGTGGGCCGGACGAAGTAGCCGACGGAGTCGTCGTACGTGCCGCCCGCGACGATCGTGCAGCTCGGGTCGGCCGCGGCGCGGTCGATGGCGGCCTTGTTCTTGGCGAAGGCGCGCTCGTCGATGACGGCGCCGATGAAGTTGGTCAGGTCGGTGACGTCGCCCATGGCGATCCCGTCGACCTCGGCCGCGAACTCCTCCTGGAAGCCGTCGTGCCAGATCGACGCGGGGATGTACGCGCGCGACGACGCGGAGCACTTCTGGCCCTGGTACTCGAAGGAACCGCGGGTCAGCGCCGTCTTGAGAACGGCGCGGTCGGCGCTCGGGTGGGCGACGACGAAGTCCTTGCCGCCGGTCTCGCCGACGATCCGCGGGTAGGAGCGGTACGTCTCGATGTTGGCGCCGACGGTCTTCCACAGGTGCTGGAAGGTCCTGGTCGAGCCGGTGAAGTGGATGCCGGCCAGCTCGGGGTGGGTCAGCGCCACGTCGGAGACGGCGATGCCGTCGCCCGTCACGAGGTTGATGACGCCCTTGGGCAGCCCCGCCTCCTCCAGCAGCTCCATGAGCAGCACCGCGGCGAGGGTCTGCGTCGGGGACGGCTTCCAGACGACCACGTTGCCCATGAGGGCGGGTGCGGTGGGCAGGTTGCCGGCGATCGCCGAGAAGTTGAAGGGCGTGATCGCGTAGACGAAGCCTTCGAGGGGCCGGTGGTCGAGCCGGTTCCAGACGCCCGGGGAGTTGGCGGGCGGCTGCTCGGCGAGCAGGTCACGGGCGTACTTGACGTTGAAGCGCCAGAAGTCGACCAGCTCGCAGGGGCAGTCGATCTCGGCCTGCTGGGCGGTCTTGGACTGGCCGAGCATCGTCGCGGCGGCGAGCTTCTCGCGCCACGGTCCCGCGAGCAGTTCGGCGGCGCGCAGGATGATCGCGGCGCGGTCGTCGAACGCCATCGCGCGCCAGGCCGGGGCGGCGGCCAAGGCGGCGTCGACCGCGTCCTGGGCGTCCTGCCGGGTCGCGCCGGCGAACGTCCCCAGGACGGCCCCGTGGTTGTGCGGCTGGACGACGTCGACGCGCTCGCCGCCACCCATCCGCTTCTCACCGCCGATGGTCATCGGCAGGTCGACGGGGTTCTCGGCCAGCTCCTTGAGCCTGACCTCCAGCCGGGCCAGCTCGGGCGAGCCGGGGGCGTAGCCGTGCACCGGCTCGTTGACCGGCGCGGGAACCTGGGTCACAGCGTCCATGGGGACCGCATCTCCTTCATCTGCAAATCTACTCGGTCTTCGGTGGGGTGGGCCGGTTCAGCCGCGGCTGACCAGTGAGCGCAGGAAGAACGCGAGGTTGGCGGGGCGCTCGGCGAGGCGGCGCATGAAATAGCCGTACCAGTCCGTTCCGTACGCGATGTAGACCCGCATCCGGTGTCCGTCCGCGGCCAGCCGGAACTGCTCGGCCTCCCGGATGCCGTACAGCATCTGGAACTCGTACTCGTCCGGCTTGCGCCCGGCGCGGCGGGCGAGGTCCTGCGCGATGGTGACGATGCGCGGGTCGTGGGTGCCGACCATCGGATACCCGGAACCGTCCATCAGAATCCGCAGGCAGCGGATGTACGCGCGGTCGACCTCGGCCTTGTCCTGGTACGCGACGGAGGCGGGCTCCTTGTAGGCGCCCTTGACGAGGCGCACGCGCGAGCCCGCGGCGGACAGGACCCGGCAGTCCTCCTCCGTACGGAAGAGGTACGACTGGACGACGGCGCCGGTCTCCGGGAAGCGTGCGCGCAGCTCGGCGTGGATGGCGAGCGTCGAGTCGATGGTGGTGTGGTCCTCGGCGTCGAGGGTGACCGTGGTGCCGATGGCGGCGGCGGCCTCGACGACGGCGGTGACGTTCTTCAGGGCGAGGTCGTACCCGCCGGGCAGCGCCTGGCCGAAGGAGGAGAGCTTCACCGACATCTCGGCGCGGGTGCCGAGCTCCAGCGGGGTGAGGGCCTCGATCAGCCGCAGGTACGCGTCCCGGGCGGCCAGCGCCGCGGCCGGGTCGGTGATGTCCTCGCCGAGGACGTCGAGCGTGATCTCCAGACCCTGCTCCGCGAGGGACCGGACGACGGGGGTGGTCTCCTCGACGGACTCGCCGGCGATGAAACGGTTCACCACGGGCTTGGTGACGGGGGCGGCCGAAAGGGTGCGGCGCAGGACGTCGCTGCGGGACGCGGCAAGGATCACGGGACCCAGCACAGGGACCTCCACGGTGGATCGAACGGTGCGGCACGGTGCGACGACGGGGGCGGCGGGAGCCGGTGAGGCCGTGGCAGCAGGGCTGTGGCGGTAGGGCGGTGGTGCGGTGGTGCGGAAATGATCAGTTCCGGTACGGCGGGGGAACCGGCGGAGGAACCACTGTGAAACCTAGGGATCGACCCGATCCTCTGCCATCGACACCTGTCACGCATCCGTGGCCCGGATCTCAGACAGATGTCTGAAAGCGGTGGGAGAATGTCCGGGTGAAGGACGATTACCAGGAACTGGTCGACGAGATCTCGGCCCTGCTCGGCGTCCCGGCGACCCTGGAGAACCGGGACTTCGGACTGATCGCCTTCGGGGTGCACGACAGCGAGGACGACACGGCGATGGACCCGGTCAGGACGCGTTCGATCCTGACGCGGCGGTCGACGCCCGCGGTCCGCGCCTGGTTCGAGAACTTCGGCATCACCCACGCGTCCGGCCCCGTCCGGATCCCCGCGGCGCCGGACGCCGGGGTGTTCCGGGGCCGCATCTGTCTGCCGGTACGCCACCGGGGGCGGGTCCTCGGCTACGTATGGCTGCTCGACGACGCGGGCCCGGGGCCGAGCGGGGCCACGCTCGCGGCGGCCATGGAGGTGACGTCCCGGATCGGCGAACTCCTCGCCGACGAGGCGAAGGCGGGCACGGACCTGGCCAGGGAGTTGCGGGCCGTCCTCACGGCGGAATCCGGCTGGCAGCGGGAGATGGCGTCGGCCGCGCTGCGCACGGCGCTGGGCCCCAGTGCGGACGGGGCCCACGTCCTGCTCTGCGTGGCGCCGTGGGGCGCCGAGGAGCCGCCGGTACGGACGGTGCCGGGGACGGCGGCGCTCTGCACCCTCCCCCTCCCGCCGGCCCGCGCGGCGGAGGCGCCCCGTACGGGGCGGGACGGCGACGGGGCGCTGGCCCTCCTCGTACGGCTGCGCTCGCCGGACGCGGAGCCGGCCGTCCTGACGGCGGCGGCACGGCTGCGCGCCACGGCGGGGCCGGCCGCGGGCGCCGGGATCTGCGCCCCGCGCCGGGGGCTGACGGAGCTGCCGGCGGCATGGCGCGAGGCGGTGGCGGCGGCCCGCGCCTCGGTGGCCCAGCCCCGGCTCGGCCCGGTGGCGCGGTGGACGGCGCTGGGCGCGTACCGGCTGCTGACCGCGCTGCCCACGGCACCCGACCCGGCGGTGGTGGAGCTGCTGTACCCCGTCCACGCCGAACTGGCGCACACCGCCGAGGTCTTCCTCGACCACGCGGGCCAGGCGGGGCGTACGGCCTCGGCGCTCGGCATCCACCGGCAGACGCTCTACTACCGGCTCTCCCGGATCGAACAGCTCACGGGCCTGGACCTGGCCGAGGGCGAGGACCGCCTGCTGCTGCACATGGCCCTGAAGGCGGCCCGCCTGTGACCGCCGCCGCGCCGCCGAGGGCCCGCGCCGGAGGCTGGTCCGTGACAACTGGTCCGTAAGGGTCCACGAAGACCGGGAAGACCGGCCGGACAGGTCAGAAGCCGACCTGCGGATCCCGCCGGGGCAGTTCGGCGCGCCGTACCGCCTCGCAGGCCAGGACGACGACCACCCCCAGGCAGCCGAAGGCCCCGCAGCCGAGGAACACCGGGGCGGCGCCCCAGGCTCCGATGGCGGCGCCGACCAGCGGATAGCTGAGCGGCGCGAGCCCGACCATGGTGAGCATGACGACGGAGGTGACCCGGCCGAGGAAGGCCGGGTCCGCGGCGGTCTGTACGAGGGTGCTGCTCAGGCCGCCGAAGACGCCCGCGCTCAGTCCGGTCACCACGGCCAGCGCCGCGGCGGTCCAGAGCGCCGGCACCAGCGCGAGGGTGGCCGCGCCCGCACTCGCCGCGAAGAGCGTCCCGGCCAGCACCAGGCCGGCCCGGGGCAGCCGGCCGGCGACGGCGAGCAGCGTGGCGCCGGCCGCCGCCCCCGCGCCGAAGCTGCCGACGATCCAGCCGTACCCCGAAGCCCCCCAGCCGCGCTCGGCGTTGAGGAGCACCATGCCGACGTTGAGGGTGCCGGTGAGGCCCAGCTCGCAGACGGCGCCGACGGCGACGAGCGGGCCGATGAGGCGGTGGCGGGCGATGTAGCGCAGGCCGTCGAGGAGGTCCTGCCCCACCGTGCCGGGTTCCGGCCGTTCGTGGCCACGCGCGAGGGGCCGTATCCGTACCGTCAGCAGGAGCGGCAGGGAGAGCGCGAAGAGCAGTCCGGCGACGGCGAAGGTGGCCGCCGTACCTCCGAACCCCATGGCCAGGCCGCCGATCGGCGGGCCCGCGATCTGGCTGAGGCGCATCGACAGGGAGCGCATGCCGGTGACCCGGGCCAGCTGGCCGGGGCCGGTGATGCGCGGCGGGAGGGCCCCGATCGCGGGTACGAAGAGCGCGTCCAGGGCGCCGAAGACGAGCGCCACCGCGACGAGGATCCACAGGGCCGGCGCGGTCAGCGCGATACCGGCGGCCACCGAGAGAATGAGGAGGCAGCGCAGCGCGTCGCTGCCGAGAACGACCCGGCGGGGGTCGAACCGGTCGGCCAGCACGCCCCCGCCGAGCATGAGCAGCGCCCGCGGCAGTGCCCCGGCGGCCATGACGAGACCGACCTCGGCGGGGCCGGCGGCCTGCTGGGCGGACCAGCCGAGGGCGACGAAGTACACGCTGTCGCCGACGAGGGAAACGGTGTGCGCGGCGAGCCAGCGCAGCACATTGCCGTCGCGATGGGCCGGCGTGGTGGCGGGTTCGGGCGGGGCGGTCTCTGCGGCGGCCATGGCCGGCTCCAGGGTGTCGGGAAACGGCCGGGTCAGGGCCGGAACGGAAAACCGTAGAGGTGCACGGAGACGTGCTCGCGGCCCTCGGTGTCGCCGGCCGCCGCGGCGGCCCGGCCGCGCTCCCGCCAGCGCCGGGACAGGGCCTGGAGTTCCGCGCTCATCTCGGCGAGTTCGGCCGGGGTCAGGTCGAGCAGCCACTCGGCACTGAAGGACGCGTCGGTCCACTCCTTGCCCCAGGCCGACCGCTCGTCCAGATAACCGAGGTACTGGGCGGTGCGGATGTCGTGCATGCCGCGGGTCAGCGCGCCGACGGCGGCGGCTCCTTCGGGCGTGTCCGCGAAGTCCGAGTCGCGGTAGCCCCAGCCCTCCTCCGACGCCACCTGCCACCACCGCTCCCGGCCGTCGGCGCTCCGGCCGCTCGCCCCGGTCACGAAGCCGTGCTCGGCCAGCTTGCGCAGGTGGTAACTGACCAGCGACGGCGCCTGGTCGAGCTGCTCGGCGAGATGGGAGGCGGTCGCGGTGCCCGCGGCGTACAGCGCCCGGTAGAGCTGCAGGCGCAGCGGGTTGGTGAACGCCTTGAGCCGGGACAGGTCGGTGATCCGCTCGTGCGTCTGCTCGTGCCCGTGTTCGTGCTCGTGTTCGTGTTCGTGTTCGTGTTCACGCTGGGGTCGCATGGCCCCCACCGTAGATGCGAAAGAGAAGTTGCGCAATAAATCTTTCACATCTCCCCGCGCGGCGGCACCCGGGGGAAACGGCGAAGGGCCCGGTGGGATCCGTCGATCCCACCGGGCCCTTCGGCCGTGAACGTCCAGGTCAGTCCGTCAGGTTCACCGAGCGCGCCGAGACCGCGCCGATCTCCGCGGCGATCTCCGTGAGCACGGCCGGCGGGACCGTGTCGTCGACGGTGAGGACGACCAGCGCCTCGCCGCCCTCCTCCCGCCGCGAGACCTGCATGCCCGCGATGTTCAGCCCGGCCTCGCCGAGGATCCGGCCGACCGTGCCGACCACGCCGGGGCGGTCCTCGTACCGCAGCACGATCATGTGCTCGGCCAGCGCCAGATCCACGTCGTACTCGCCGATCGCGACGATCTTCAGCAGGTGCTTCGGCCCGGCCAGGGTGCCGGAGACCGAGACCTCCTCGCCGCCGGCGAGCGTGCCGCGCACCGTCACCACGTTGCGGTGGTTCGGGGACTCGCTGGAGGTCGTGAGGCGGACCTCGACGCCGCGCTCCTGCGCGAACAGCGGCGCGTTCACGTACGACACCGTCTCGGCGACGACGTCCTCGAACACGCCCTTGAGCGCGGAGAGTTCGAGCACCTTCACGTCGTGCTGGGTGATCTCGCCGTACACCTCGACATCGAGCCGGGCCGCGACCTCGCCCGCGAGGGCGGTGAAGATCCGGCCCAGCTTCTCGGCGAGCGGCAGGCCCGGGCGTACGTCCTCGGCGATGACCCCGCCCTGGACGTTGACCGCGTCGGGGACCAGCTCACCGGCGAGCGCGAGCCGTACGGAACGGGCGACCGCGACGCCCGCCTTCTCCTGCGCCTCGTCGGTGGAGGCGCCGAGGTGCGGCGTGCAGACGACCTGGTCGAACTCGAAGAGCGGGGAGTCCGTGCAGGGCTCCTTCGCGTACACGTCCAGACCGGCGCCGGCGACCCGGCCCTCCTTGAGGGCGGAGGCGAGCGCCGCCTCGTCGACGATCCCGCCGCGCGCGGCGTTGACGATCCGGACCGACGGCTTGACCTTGTGCAGCGCCTCGTCTCCGATGAGGCCGATCGTCTCGGGGGTCTTGGGCAGGTGCACGGTGATGAAGTCCGACACCTCCAGCAGCTCGTCGAGCGTGAGCAGCTTGACGCCCATCTGCGCGGCGCGGGCCGGCTGCACGTAGGGGTCGTACGCGACGATCTTCATGCCGAAGGCGGACATGCGCTGGGCGACGAGCACGCCGATCCGGCCGAGGCCGACGACGCCCAGGGTCTTCTCGCTCAGCTCGACGCCCGTGTACTTGGAGCGCTTCCACTCGCCGTTCTTGAGCGCGGTGTTGGCCTGCGGGATGTGGCGTGCGGTGGCCACCAGCAGACCGCAGGCCAGCTCGGCGGCGGTGACGATGTTCGACGTCGGCGCGTTGACGACCATCACGCCGGCCTTGGTGGCGGCGGAGACGTCGACATTGTCGAGGCCCACCCCGGCGCGGGCGACGACCTTCAGCTTGCCGGCCGCGGCGACGGCCTCGGCGTCGACCTTGGTCGCGGAGCGGACGAGAATCGCGTCCACGTCGGCGATGGCCGGGATCAGCTCGGCGCGGTCGGCGCCGTTGCAGTGCCGGATCTCGAAATCCGGACCGAGCGCGTCGACGGTTGCGGGCGACAGCTCTTCAGCGATGAGTACGACAGGTTTCGAGCTCACGTGAGTCCTCACAAGTCCCATTGCGGACGGCCGTCCCGACGGCCGCATGCGGTGGAGGGGTCCTAGGGCGGAGCGCGCCCTAACCGCGTGAAAGACGCACGACGCTGTGGGCCTGACGCGTATGTGTTGAGCAGTGTAATGCTGCCGACGGCTGCTGTTCCGCCCCCGCGACAGGATCACTCGTACGTGCGGCCCGGCGGCAGCGTCCGTGCGTCGCCGGTGCGCGGGCGGCCCCGGTCCGGCCCCTTCTCCGCCGGTCGTGCCGGAGATCAGGAGCCGCCCCGGGGCCGCCCGCGCACGGTGTTACGCGTCCTCGTCGTCGACCCAGCTCATGAGCTTGCGGAGCTCGGCGCCGGTCGTGGCCAGCAGGCTGTCGCTGTCGGCCTTCTTGTACTCGTTGTACTTCTTCAGACCGCCGTGGTACTCGTCCATCCAGTTCTTGGCGAACGTACCGTCCTGGATCTCGGCCAGGATCTTCTTCATCTCGACCTTGGTCTGGTCGGTGATGACGCGCGGGCCGCTGACGTAGTCGCCCCACTCGGCGGTCTCGGAGACCGACCAGCGCATCTTCTCCAGGCCGCCCTCGTACATGAGGTCCACGATCAGCTTCAGCTCGTGGAGGCACTCGAAGTACGCGATCTCCGGCTGGTAGCCGGCCTCGGTCAGCGTCTCGAAGCCCGCCTTGACCAGCGCGGCGGTACCGCCGCAGAGCACGGCCTGCTCACCGAACAGGTCGGTCTCGGTCTCCTCGGTGAAGGTCGTCTTGATGACGCCGGCGCGGGTGCCGCCGATGCCCTTCGCGTACGACAGGGCCAGCGCGAACGCCGCGCCGGAGAAGTCCTGCTCGACGGCGGCGATGCAGGGAACGCCGCGGCCCTCCTCGTACTGGCGGCGGACCAGGTGGCCCGGGCCCTTGGGGGCGACCATCGCGACATCGACATTGGCCGGCGGCTTGATGAAGCCGTAGCGGATGTTGAGGCCGTGGCCGAAGAACAGCGCGTCGCCGTCCTTCAGGTGGTCCTTGATGGACTCCTCGTACACCTGGGCCTGGATCGGGTCCGGCACCAGGATCATGATGACGTCGGCCTCGGCGGCGGCCTCGGCGGGCGTCACCACGCGCAGGCCCTGCTCCTCGGCCTTGGCCTTGGACTTGGAGCCCTCGTGCAGGCCGACCCGGACGTCGACACCCGAGTCACGGAGCGACAGCGCGTGGGCGTGGCCCTGGCTGCCGTAACCGATGACCGCGACCTTGCGGTTCTGGATGATGGACAGGTCGGCATCGTCGTCGTAGAACAGCTCGGCCACTGGGTCTTCTCCTTGGTGTGCACTTCTGTGAAATGTCGAAGCTTGCGTCCCACCGTACGGCGGCGGGGCGAAGCCGGTCTCCCGGTCTCGGCATGCGAGCGGACCGGGCGGGGTCCTGTCCGGGACCTCCCGTGCCGAAGGGCGGACCCTCGGGGCGTGGGAGGCCCGGACGAAAGGCCCTAGGCGCTGCGGTCCAGGGCCCGCAGGCTGCGGTCCGTGATGGACCGCGCGCCACGCCCTATGGCGATCGTCCCGGACTGCACCAGCTCCTTGACGCCGAACTGCTCCAGCATCTTGAGCATGGCGTCGAGCTTGTCACTCGATCCGGTGGCCTCGATCGTGACGGCGTCGGGTGACACGTCGACGGTCTTGGCGCGGAAGAGCTGGACGATCTCGACGATCTGGGAGCGGGTCTCGTTGTCGGCGCGGACCTTCACCAGAACGAGCTCGCGCTGGATCGCAGCGCCGGGCTCGAGTTCGACGATCTTCAGGACGTTCACCAGCTTGTTGAGCTGCTTCGTCACCTGCTCCAGGGGCAGTTCCTCGACATTGACCACGATGGTGATGCGGGAGATGTCGGGGTGTTCCGTGACACCGACGGCGAGGGAGTCGATGTTGAAACCGCGGCGGGAGAACAGCGCGGCGATCCGGGCGAGGATACCGGGGGTGTTCTCCACCAGAACGGAGAGCGTGTGCCTGGTCATGTGTCGGTCTCTTCTCTCGTTCTCGCGGCTCAGTCGTCGGCGCTGTCGCCGAAGTCGGGGCGGATGCCCCGGGCGGCCATGACCTCGTCGTTCGAAGTGCCGGCGGCGACCATCGGCCACACCTGGGCGTCCTCGTGGACGATGAAGTCGACCACGACGGGGCGGTCGTTGATGGCGTTGGCCTTGGCGATGACCGCGTCGAGATCGTCCGGGGACTCGCAGCGCAGGGCGACACAGCCCATGGCCTCGGACAGCTTGACGAAGTCCGGGACTCGGGTGCCGCGGCTGGGGCCGTCCGTACCGCCGTCACCGGAGTGCAGGACGGTGTTGGAGTAGCGCTGGTTGTAGAAGAGGGCCTGCCACTGGCGGACCATCCCGAGCGCCCCGTTGTTGATGATCGCGACCTTGATCGGGATGTTGTTGAGCGCGCAGGTGGTGAGTTCCTGGTTGGTCATCTGGAAGCAGCCGTCGCCGTCGATCGCCCAGACGGTACGGTCCGGCTGCCCGGCCTTGGCGCCCATGGCCGCCGGGACGGCGTACCCCATGGTCCCGGCGCCGCCGGAGTTCAGCCAGGTGGCGGGCTTCTCGTACTCGATGAAGTGCGCGGCCCACATCTGGTGCTGGCCGACGCCCGCGACGAAGATCGTGTCCTCGGGGGCCTGCCGGCCGACGCGCTGGATCACCTGCTGCGGGGAGAGGGAGCCGTCCCCGGGCTGTTCGTAGCCGAGGGGGTAGGTCTCGCGCCACCGGTTGAGATCGCGCCACCACGCGGTGTGGTCGCCGACGTGGCCTTCCGTGTGCTCCGCCTGGACGGCCTGGACGAGGTCGGCGAGGACCTCGCGGGCGTCCCCGACGATCGGCACGTCCGCGATCCGGTTCTTGCCGATCTCGGCGGGGTCGATGTCCGCGTGGACGATCTTGGCGTACGGCGCGAAGCTGTCCAGCTTGCCGGTGACGCGGTCGTCGAAGCGGGCACCGAGGGCGACGATCAGGTCGGCCTTCTGGAGCGCGGTGACGGCGGTGACCGAACCGTGCATGCCCGGCATCCCCACGTGCAGCGGGTGGCTGTCGGGGAAGGCGCCCAGCGCCATCAGGGTGGTGGTGACGGGGGCGCCGGTCAGCTCGGCGAGGACCTTCAGCTCGGCGGTGGCGCCGGCCTTGATGACGCCGCCGCCGACGTACAGGACGGGGCGCTCGGCCTGGGTGATCAGCCGGGCGGCCTCGCGGATCTGCTTGGCGTGCGGCTTGGTCACCGGGCGGTAGCCGGGCAGGTCCTGGGTGGGCGGCCAGGAGAAGGACGTACGGGCCTGGAGGGCGTCCTTGGCGATGTCGACGAGGACCGGGCCCGGCCGGCCCGTGGAGGCGATGTGGAACGCCTCAGCGATGGTCCGCGGGATGTCCTCGGCCTTGGTGACGAGGAAGTTGTGCTTGGTGATCGGCATGGTGATGCCGCAGATGTCCGCCTCCTGGAAGGCGTCCGTCCCGATGGCCTTGCTCGCGACCTGACCGGTGATCGCGACGAGCGGCACGGAGTCCATGTGCGCGTCGGCGATCGGGGTGACCAGGTTGGTGGCGCCGGGGCCGGAGGTGGCCATGCAGACGCCGACCTTGCCGGTGGCCTGGGCGTAGCCCGTCGCGGCGTGGCCCGCGCCCTGCTCGTGGCGGACGAGGACGTGCCGGACGCGGGTGGAGTCCATCATCGGGTCGTACGCCGGGAGGATGGCGCCGCCGGGGATGCCGAATACGACCTCGGCGCCCACCTCTTCAAGAGAGCGGATGAGCGACTGCGCGCCCGTGACGTGCTCGACTGAGGCGGAGGACGGTCCGCCGTTACGGGCCCGCGGCTGCGGATGGTGGGCCCCGGTGGCCTGCTCGGTCATCGGCATTCTCTTCTCGAAGCTGAGGGTTTTTGCGAGTTTTGTGGTGTGCCGGTGCAACAAAAAACCCCTCGTGCCGTGAGGCAAGCGAGGGGAGCGCGTCGGGTGCGGTCTGCAGAGCGGGAAGGGGGCTCTGCGTCAGCCGACGCGCTGTCCAAGTACGAGAATTCGGGTGCGCATGGAAATGACCCTCCCTCCGGCGCGCCCCGGCTGTCAAGTGGGTGGGACGGGAGTCTCACTATTTGAGCGGATCGATGGCTGGGGAATCCGGTCGGAGACCGGCTGACGGGAGTGGCGTACGGGGCCCGGGCCGCCGGTGCCGGCGAGGACGGGCAGGGCGTTGGTGCCCGGCATGGGGTACGAACCGGTCACCAGGGCCCGGCGCAGCCGGTACTCGTCGAGCGGCCCGGAGAAAGCCATGCCCTGGCCGTGGGTGCACCCCATGGCGCGCAGGGCGGTCACCTGCTCGGGGAGGTCGACCCCTTCGGCGACGGACTGCAACCCCAGGTCGCAGGCGATCCTCAGCAGCCCCGCGGTGATCTTGTGCAGCCGCCCGGACTCCACTACACCCTCGACCAGGCCGCGGTCGAGTTTCAGCACGTCGACGGGGAGGCGGCGCAGGGCGTTTATCGCCGCGTAGCCGCTGCCGAAGCCGTCGAGCGCGATCCGCACGCCGAGGCGGCGCAGCGCGACGAGGCGCTGCTCCAGATCGTCCAGGGAGGCCCGCGGGTCATGGTCGGACAGTTCGATCATCAGGGCCCCGGAGGGCAGCCCGTGCCGCATCAGCAGGCCCTCGATGGAGCTGACGCTGCCGAGCGGCAGGGACTTGTCGAGGAGCCTGCGGGCCGGGATCCGTACGGAGACGGGCGCGGAGTACCCCATGTCGGAACGCTCGGCGGCCTGCTTGACGGCCTCTTCGAGGAGCCAGCGGCCCAGCTCCGAGGTGCGGTCACCGTCGTCGGCGCCGCGCAGGAACTCGGCCGGGGTGAAGAGGATGCCCTGGGCGGAGCGCCAGCGGGCCTGGGCGGCGACGGCGGAGACCCGTCCCGAGGTGAGATGGACCACGGGCTGGTGGACCAGGGCGAACTCGCCGTCGTGCAGTGCGGTGCGGAGTCTGGCCGCCAGCTCGGTCCTGCGGACCACGTCGGCCTGCATCTGGGGCGCGTACATCTCGACGCGGTTCTTGCCGCCCGCCTTGGCGCGGTACATGGCGAGGTCCGCGTTGCGCATCAGGTCGGTGGGGGTTATGCCGGGCTCGGCGAAGGCGACGCCGATGGAGGCGGCGACGCGGACGTCGTTGCCGTCGATCTTGTACGGCTGGGAGAGCCGGAGGCGCAGCCGGTCGGCGATCTCGTGGACCTGGTACTCCCGGGCCGCCTGGTCGCCGGAGCCGTCGCCGAGGACGATGGCGGCGAACTCGTCACCGCCGAGCCGGGCGGCGGTGTCGCCCGCCCGGACGGAGTCCTGGAGCCGGTGGGCGGCGAGGATCAGGAGTTCGTCCCCCACCTGATGCCCCAGCCGGTCGTTGACGGCCTTGAAACCGTCGAGGTCGATGAAGAGCACCGCCGTGCCGGGATCGGTCGTACGGCGGCCGGAGAGGGCCTGCCTGACCCGCTGCGTGAAGAGCGCCCGGTTGGGCAGATCGGTGAGCGGGTCGTGTTCGGCGTTGTGCTGGAGCTGTGCCTGGAGGCGGACCCGTTCGGTGACGTCCCGGCTGTTGAAGATCAGCCCGCCCTGGTGGCGGTTGACCGTGGACTCCACATTGAGCCAGTCGCCGGCCCCGGAGCGAAAGCGGCACTCGATGCGGGTCGTGGGCTCGTCGGCGGGTGGGGCGGCCAGGAAGCGGCGCACTTCGTGGACGACCCGGCCCAGGTCGTCGGGGTGGATGATCGAGGCGAGTTCGGCGCCGACGAGATCCTCGGCCTCGCGCCCGTAGACGCCGGTGGCGGCGGGGCTGACGTAGCGGAGTATCCCGGAGGGCGCGGCGATCATGATGACATCGCTGGACCCCTGGACCAGGGAGCGGAAGTGGCTCTCCTTGTGCGCCAGCTCATGGGTGAGGGCGATGTTGTCGACGAGCATGATGCCCTGCCGCACGACCAGGGCGAGCACGACCGTGCAGCCGGTGAGGACCACCACCCGGTCGACCTTGCGGCCCTCGGTGACGTTGTACAGGATCCCCAGCGTGCAGACGGCCGCGGCGAGATACGGCGTGAGCGCGGCCAGGGAGCCCGCGATCGGCGCGGCCGGCCGGACCTGGCGGTCCTCCCGGGACGGGGCCGGGGCCTCGGGGACGCGCCGGACGCCCCAGGGCGCGTACGCGAGGAGCAGCGACCCGGCGAACCAGCCCGCGTCCAGGAGCTGGCCCGAGCGGTACGTCTCGCGCAGCAGCGGCGAGGTGAACAGGGCGTCGCACAGCACCGTCAGGGCGAGCGCGGCGATCGCGGTGTTGACCGCGGAGCGGCTGCCCGCGGCCTTACGGAAGTGCAGGGCCAGCACCATGCTGACGAGGACGATGTCCAGCAGCGGGTAGGCGAGGGAGAGCGCCGCCTGGGTGACGCTCTCGCCCTGGAACTGCGCGGTCCGGGCGAGGGCGAGGCTCCAGGAGAGCGTGAGCAGCGAGCCGCCGATCAGCCAGGCGTCCAGCGCGAGGCAGACCCAGCCGGCCCTGCTGACCGGCCGTTTGGCGAGGACGAGCAGGCCGACGATGGCGGGTGGCGCGAAGCAGAGGAAGAAGAGATCGGCGAGGCTGGGACTGGGGACGGGCTCTTCGAGGATGACCTCGTACCACCCCCAGACCGCGTTGCCCGCCGAGGCCATCGCGGAGGAGAAGGAGAAGAGCAGCCACGCGGGCCGGAAGCGGCTGGTGTGGCCGCGTGCGTAGAAGAAGCAGGAGACCGCGGCGATCAGGGCGGCGAGGCTCAGTCCGAAGTCGCCCATGAACAGGGCGAGTTTCTCCGATCCCCAGCCCACCGCCGCACCGGTCGCGTATCCGCCGCAGATCAGGGCGAGGAAGAGCTGGGCGGCCAGCCCCGTCCCCGCGCCGGAGGCCTGACGCCCGCGCACGAGCACGCCCTCGGCGCTCACCGGACCGCTCCTGAAGACGTCTCCGTCACCGGCACCGCCGACGGGCGCGGGTCGCGCGCCGGGGTGTCCGGAGGTCGCCGCCGACGCCCCTGCCGCGTCGGATCGTTCGTCCATTGGCCGTACATCGCCCGTCGCCCCCCTCGGATTTCGATCACTCCGCTGCGCCGCCCCACGCGCGGCGCAACCCCCAGATCGGGACGATACACCAGACTCGTCACTCAGGGCCATAGTTCTTCTACTCTCCGTGACGACCAGCGGAGTTGTCGGTATCGAGGGTGCCCGGACGGGTGCGGAGCGTGGCTGCGAGCCGCTCGTGCGACGGCGTGCCCCGGGGCGCCCGATCCCGCCGCGGCCGCGGCGGGATCCGGACGGCGCCCGGGACGGCGCGGCAGGCCGCACCCCGGACGGCGGGGCGGTCGGTGAGGCGGACGCCGCGGCGGGCGGCGGGTGGTCAGGCGGCGGATGATCCCTTCGGTCCTTCCGTCGATCCGGTCGGCCCTTCGGTCGTGAGGACGACGTTCCGCAGTTCGTCCCCGGCGGCGAACCGGGTGAGCTGGCCGGCCAGCAGGCGCTTGGCGCGCGGCAGGAAGGCCGAGGTGGGTCCGCCGACGTGGGGGCTGATGAGGACACCCGGAGCATGCCAGAGCGGATGTCCCGCGGGCAGCGGTTCCGGATCTGTCACATCGAGGGCGGCTTCGATCCGGCCACTCTCCAGCTCCGCGAGGAGCGCCTTGGTGTCGACGACGGCCCCGCGCGCGACGTTCACCAGCAGGGCGCCGTCCTTCATCCGCGCCAGGAACTCCGCTCCCACCAGGCCCTTCGTCCCCTCGGTGAGCGGCGTGGAGAGAATCACCACATCGGCCTCGGGCAGCAGTGCGGGCAGTTCGGTGAACGCGTGCACCTGCCCGCGCTCCGTGGTGCGTGCGGAGCGCGCGACGCGCGTCACCCGCGCGCACTCGAACGGAGTGAGCCGGTCCTCGATGGCGGCGCCGATCGAACCGTAACCGACGATCAGCACGGACCGGTCGGCGAGCGCGGGGCGGAAGCCGGCGCGCCACTCCTCGCGGTCCTGGCCCCGTACGTAGCCCGGTATGCCGCGCAGGGAGGCGAGCGTGAGGGTGAGCGCGAGTTCGGCCGTACTGGCCTCGTGGACCCCCTTGGCGTTGCACAGTCTGACTCCGGCGGGCAGCACGCCGAGCGCGGGCGCCACGTTGTCGGTGCCGGCGGAGAGCGTCTGGACGACGCGCAGGGATGTCATGGCGGCGAGCGGCCGTACGACGGTCTCCGGGGGCCGCATGTACGGCACGACGTAGAAGGCGCAGTCGGCGGGGTCGGCGGGGAACTCGTCCTCCCCGTCCCACTGTACGTACCGCGGTCCCTCGGGCAGTCCTTCGATCTCAGCGGCCGGAATCGGTAGCCATACGTCAGGAGTCATGGTCAGGAGGCTATGCGACGCACGGCGCGCGGACCCGGCGCCCGGTACGGCGGCGCGTCCGTCACCGGGTCCTGCGGTGACTCCGCCGAGGGGTCCGAGGGAAGATCATCGGGCGGGTCACCGGTAGGTCCCGAAGGCGGGATCCGCAGGTGGATGAGGTTAGTTTGAGGGCGGCACGAGGGAGGGGTACGGCGTTGGAGCGCAGGACAATCGGTGCGGCGGCGCTCGAAGTGGGCGCGGTCGGGCTCGGCTGCATGCCGATGCACTGGGCCTACACCACCTCCCAGCAGTACGGATACCGGTCGCTGCGCACGGTGCACGCGGCGCTGGACGCCGGTACGACCCTGCTCGACACCGCCGACATGTACGGCCCGTTCACCAATGAGCTGCTGTTGGGACGGGTGCTCGGGCGGCGGCGCGCGGAGGCCTTCGTCTCCACCAAGTGCGGGCTGCTCGTGGGTGATCAGCACATCGTCGCCAACGGCCACCCGAAGTATGTGCGACGGGCCTGTGACGCCTCGCTGCGGCGGCTCCAGACCGATGTGATCGATCTCTACCAGCTGCACCGTGCCGATCCCGAGGTGCCCGTCGAGGAGACCTGGGGGGCGATGGCGGAGCTGGTGGGCGCGGGGAAGGTGCGGGCGCTCGGGCTGTGCGCGGTGGGCGCGCGGGCGGCCGGGGCGGGGGCGCGGACGGCGCGCCGGGGGCCCGGCGAGGATCTGCACGCGGCGACGATCCGGCAGTTGGAGCGCGTGCAGCAGGTGTTCCCGGTGAGCGCGGTGGAGGCGGAGCTGTCGGTGTGGTCGCCGGAGGCGCTGGAGCGGCTGCTGCCGTGGTGCGAGGCGCGCGGCATCGGTTTCCTGGCGGCGATGCCGCTCGGCAACGGTTTCCTGACGGGCACGCTCACCCCGGGGCAGGGATTCGAGCCGGACGACGTACGGGCCCGCCATCCGCGGTTCACGGCGGAGATGATGGCCGCGAACCAGCCATTGGTGGTGGGGCTGCGGCGGGTGGCCCGGCGGCACGGGGCGACCCCCGCGCAGGTGGCGCTGGCGTGGGTGCTGGGACGGGGGCGGCACGTGGTACCGGTGCCGGGGACGAAGCGGGAGCCGTGGGCGGTGGAGAACGCGCGGGCGGCGGAACTGGCGCTGACGGAGCGGGACGTGGCCGAGATAGCGGCGCTGCCGCCGGTGCGGGCGTCCTGGGAGTGAGGGGCCGGGGCCGGCACCCGGGACGGGCCGCGCGGGAGTCTCCGCGGGCCCTCGGCGGGACCCGGATCGGCGACATCGGTCCACGGGTTGGGGAACCTTCGCGGGGGCTCGCGGTGTAAGAACAGGTAGAACCGCAGCCGTTGAAGGGACCGGGACCGTGAAGCGTTCAGCAGGGACGGCCGTGGGGGCTGCCGCCGCCCTTCTCCTGGCGACGGGGTGCTCCTCCGACGAGGGGGTGGGCCCGGCGTTCGAGCGGCCCCCCTCCTCGGGGACGGCGGCGTCGCCGTCGGCGTCGCGGGAGGCGGCGGCCACGCCGTCCGCCGCCCCCGCCAAGGGCTCGGTGAAGGTGGTGTCGACGGTCGCCGAGGGGCTCGCCTCGCCCTGGGGGCTCGCTGCGCTGCCGGACGGTGATCTGCTGGTCTCCTCGCGCGACGAGGGGACGATCACGAGGGTCGACGCCGAGACGGGCGGGAAGACCGTGATGGGATCGGTGCCGGGGGTCGCCCCGGCCGGGGAGGGCGGTCTGCTCGGGATCGCGGTCTCCCCCACGTACGCGTCGGACCAATTGATCTACGCCTACTTCACCACCGCGGGGGACAACCGCATCGCGCGGATGTTCCACGACACGAGAAAGCCCGCGGGGCAGCAGTTGGGCGCCCCCGACACCGTGCTGCGGGGCATTCCCAAGGGCACCATCCACAACGGCGGCCGGATCGCCTTCGGACCGGACAAGATGCTCTACGCGGGCACCGGCGAGACCGGGGACACCGGGCTCGCCCAGGACCGGGAATCGCTGGCCGGAAAAATTCTGCGGATGACTCCGGACGGCCAACCGGTGCACGGTAATCCGGAGCCGGATTCGCTGGTCTATTCGCTCGGGCACCGCAATGTGCAGGGCCTGGCCTGGGATTCCGAGAAGCGGCTGTGGGCCGCGGAATTCGGGCAGAACACCTGGGACGAACTGAATCTGATCGAGCCGGGAAAGAACTACGGCTGGCCGACCGCCGAGGGGAAGGCCGGGAAGGCGGGTTACGTCGACCCGGTGGAGCAGTGGGCGACGAGTGAGGCGTCGCCCAGCGGTATCGCCTACGCGGAGGGCTCGATCTGGATGGCGGGACTGCGCGGCGAGCGGCTCTGGCGAATTCCTCTGGCGGGCCGGGAATCCTCGGCCGACCCTCAGTCGTTCCTCGAAGGGGAGTACGGCCGTCTGCGTACGGTGGTGGCCGCCGGCGGGAACAGGGTGTGGCTGGTGACCAGCGAGACCGACAACCGGGGCACACCGCGGTCGGGGGACGACCGGATCCTGCTGCTGGAGGTTTCGTAACTCCGCGAGGTGCGGGCGGTCGTTTCAGGAGGGTGGGCATGCTGTGTTCAACATGATCGAGGAGCTCTTCGCCCCGGGTCGCAAACACACGCATGAGGAGCAGAAGCGGCTGGAACTGAGCCGGGTGGACGTCAACGGCAATGACCCGGGCAGAGGGCCGATAGACCTGGCCTCCGGAAAGGTCACGATAAGAACGGCGGACGAGCCGGACCAGCCACCGGACGCGGAATAGCCCCCTTCAAGGGGCGGAGTCCCTTCTCGAACCGGTATCTCGCAGACTGCTGTCCCTCAGACCTGTGTCTCGGGGAAGAGGCGCAGCCGGTGGGCGATCGCGGCGGCTTCCGTACGGCCCGAAACCCCCAGTTTGGCCAGGATGTTGGAGACGTGGACGCTGGCCGTCTTCGGGGAGATGTACAGCTCCTCGGCGATCCTGCGGTTGCTGTGGCCCGCCGAGACCAGCCGCAGCACATCCTGTTCCCGCCGGGTGAGCCCGAGTTCGCGGACCGGGTCGGCCGCGGTGTCCGGGCTCCCGCCTCCGCTCGCGTCGCCGCCGCGCCGCGTCCGGGGCCGGTCCGACGCGCCGCCCGGGCGGCGCCCCGACCCGGTCGCGGGGCCGGCTCCCAGGGTGATCCTGGCCCGGGTGGCGAGGAGCGTGCTCTCCTCGGCCAGCGGACGCGCGCCGAGGCGCCCGGCCGCGGCGTGCGCCAGGTCGAGCAGCGCCGCCGCCTCGGCACGGTCGCAACCCGAGTCGAGCAGGGCCGCCGCCCAGCGCAGCCGGGCGAGCGCCAGTTCGTAGGGGCGGTCGAGGTCGTGGAGGGCCGCCACCGCGCGCGCCCACGGCCGCGGCCCTTTCCCACCTTCCGCGCGCGCCAGTTCGGCCTCCAGCATGAGCCCGTACGCCGCCCAGACGGGCACCAGCGTCGGGAGCCGCTTGGCGTGGGTGCGGACCGCCGCCAGCACCTGCGCGCGGCCCGCCTCGGCGCCGGGCAGCCCCCGGGCGTCGGCCTCGATCGCCGCCGCCGTACAGAGCAGCGGCAGTGCGTACCGGTGGGTGCCGAGCGGGAAGCCGCCCGTGGCCATCCGCTCGAACTCGGCGCGCGCCTCGGCCAGCGCGCCGCGCCGGGCCAGGGCGACCATTTTCAGCCGGGCCGGGGTGATGATGTGCTGGGGCTGGAGGTCGTGGGTGCCCAGGAAGCCGCGGTTCAGCTCCACCTGGCGCTCCGCCTCGTCGAAGTCGCCCCTGGCCAGGGCCAGTTCCGCGCGGCGTACGGCGAGCAGGGCCCGCGCCTTGTTGGAGCGCGCCAGCTCCACGGTCTCGTCGAGGACCGTGTCCGCCTCCGGCCAGCGGCCCAGCGAGAAGAGGGACTGGGCCAAGTTTGTGCGGACCCATGCCTCCGTGTCGGTGAGTCCGCGCTGGTGGCTGAAGGCGACGCCCTCCAGGGCGGTCTTCACCGCCTCCTCCGAGCGTCCCATGCTCTCCAGGGTGGACGGGAGATTGTTGGCCGCGCGGCCCTGCATGCCGACGGAGCCCAGCTCGGCGGCGCGGTCGCGGGCCGCGTACATCTCGGCGATGCCCGCCTCGATGCCGCCGGCGTCGGCGGTGAGCCAGCCCCGGGTGAGCCGGGCGTGCAGTTCGGTGCGCTCGGCACCGACCAGCCGGGCGTACTCCACGGCCCGGTCGGCGGCGGCCAGGCTCTCGGGTCCCGGCCGGTGCAGGGCGCCCCAGGAGGCGACATTGGCGAGGACCTCCGCGTGCACGGCGGAGGGCTGGAGTCCGCGCACCAGCTCCTGGGCGTTGGCCAGTTCGCACCAGCCGTCGCCGCGGGTGAGGTCCTGGACGAGCCGGGAGCGCTGGATCCAGAACCAGGCCGCGCGCAGCGGGTCCTTCCCCTCCGACTCGCCCTCCAGGAGGCGCATGGCCTTCTTGGCTATGGCCAGGGCGCGTTCGCGTTCGCCGCTGGAGCGCGCGGCGACCGTCGCCTCGGCCATCAGGTCGAGATAGCGCAGGGGGGACGACTCGGAGGCTCCTCCACAGGGTGGGTAGACCTCGATGTCGTCCGGCGGGCGCAGCGTGGCCCGTACCGCCCGGGGGGCGTCGTCCCACAGCTCCATGGCCCGCTCCAGCAGGCGCAGTTGCTCGGAGTGCGCGAACCGCTCGCGGGCCTCCACCGAGGCGAGGAGGACGGCGGGCAGCGCCTTCGCCGGGTCGTGTGCGTGGTACCAGTGGCTCGCGAGGCGCGTGGTGCGCTCGTCGGCGCGGACGAGTGAGGGGTCGGCCTCCAGCACCTCGGCGTATCTCCGGTTGAGCCGGGAGCGCTCGCCGGGCAGCAGGTCGTCGCTGACGGCCTCGCGGACGAGGGAGTGGCGGAAGCGGTATCCGTCCCCGTCCGCCGTCGGCAGCAGGATGCTGGCGCCGACGGCGGCCCGCAGCGCCTCGATCAGCTCGTCCTCGGCGAGCCCGGCGACGGCCAGCAGCAGCCGGTACTCGACGGTGGTGCCGCCCTCGGCGACGATCCTCGCGACGCGCTGGGCGTCCTCGGGCAGTGTCTCGACCCGGACGAGCAGCAGATCGCGCAGGGAGTCGCTGAGTCCGGTGCCGCAGCCGGACCCGAGGGAGCAGGCCAGCTCCTCCACGAAGAAGGCGTTCCCGTCCGAGCGTTCGAAGATCTGCTCCAGCAGGTCCGGGCCCGGCTCGGCGGCGAGGATGCCGGTGAGCTGGCTGCGCACCTCGGCGCGGTTGAAGCGGGGCAGTTCGATACGGCGGACCGAGCGCAGCCGGTCCAGCTCGGCGAGGAGCGGGCGGAGCGGATGGCGGCGGTGCAGGTCGTCGGATCGGTAGGTGCCGATGACGACGAGCCGGCCGCGGCGCAGGGAGCGGAAGAGATAGGCGAGGAGATGGCGGGTGGAGGCGTCCGCCCAGTGCAGATCCTCCAGGATGAGCACGATCGTACGGTCGGTGGCCAGCCGCTCCAGCAGCCGGGCGGTGAGCTCGAAGAGCCGGGCGGTGCCGTCCTCGCCCTGCGCGTCCCGGCTGGAGTGGCCGAGCTCGGGCAGGATCCTGGCCAGCTCGTCCTGCTGTCCCTCGGCCGCGGCCATCAGCTCGTCGGGGAGCCTGCGGCGCAGGGAGCGCAGAGCGGTGGAGAAGGGCGCGAACGGCAGTCCGTCCGCGCCGATCTCGACGCATCCGCCGATCGCGACGACGGCCTTGTCGTCGCAGGCCGCCCGGTGCAGCTCTTCGATGAGGCGGGTCTTGCCGACGCCCGCCTCACCGCCGACGAGCACGGCTTGGGGCTCGCCCGCGGTGGCGCGGGCGAGCGCTGACGTGAGCGCGGTGAACTCGGCCGACCTGCCGACGAACACCGGGCTGAGCGACCTGGTCTCCACATCGCCGAGCATCGCACAGCCCTCTGACAACGCGGCACTTGTTATTCGGCGGACGTCGGGGCCGGGGGCCCGGCCATGAGCGTGCCGGGCCCGTGGACCCGCCCGTGCGGCGTGCCGGGGCCGGGCTCAGACGGCCCGGGCGAACCGGCCACGGCGCTGTCTCACCGGCCCCTCAGGGGCGTTCCTGGCGGTTCGCCGGGCCCAGCGGCGGGCCGTGCCCGCCTCCCGGACGAGCCGCTGGTGCTCGGCCCTGCGGATCAGCTCGGCGGCGTGGATCTTCTGGAGTTCGTACTCGAACATTCCGGGGCTCCCTGGAACGAAGGCGGTCGGGCATCTGGTGATGCCTCTACCTTCGTCTCCCAGGGGGCGGGGCCGCATCGGGAGAGTGCCGCATCTTGACGGGCCCCGGGGCCTTAGAAACCAGGGCCGGACATACCTACGGCCTAAGGCCCTGGCAGTGGAGCGGGGACCTTAGGCCGTGAAGGGGCGGACAGTTGTGGGGGGAGGAGGGGGAAAGCAGGGAGGAGGGAACGGCTGCTCAGGCGCCGGTGGTCGGCAGGGCGGCGAACAGGTCGAAGTACATGGCCATGGAAATGAGCAGTCCCAGGAAGCCGAGCACGGCACCGGCGAGCGCGAAGGGCCGTACCCAGCCGTCGCGCTGGCGCAGCGTCAGCACGATCACGCCGAGGAGCAGGGCCACCAGGGCCACTCCGCCGTTGACGGCGGCCGTGACATGCCAGGCGTCGCCGTAGATCGCGGAGATCTGCTGCTCGGCGGTGGCGGACTGGCCGGTCGTGAGCTGTCCCACCAGGCCCTGGCGCTCCGCGAGGACCCTGCTGGTCCAGGTGCCGGTGAGGGCGACGATGCCCAGACAGACGGCGACGACGGCCGCGGCGGCGGCGCCGAGACCGGACGCGGCGGCGGGGGCCTCGTCGAGGAGGTCGAGGTCGTCGTCATTCTCGTCGGCCTCGTCGGCCTCTTCGTTCCCGTCGGCCTTGTCGGCCCCGGTAACGGCGTCGGCGTCGGCGTCGGCGGCCGGGGCATCGTCCGTGGTGGCGTCGGCGGTGGTGTCGCTCTTCTTCAGGTCCGCCTTGGGCTGCTCCGCCGGGTCGGCGGCGTCCGCGGCACCGGTGGCGCCGGCCGGCTTCAGGTCGGCCTGTGCCTCGGCCGCCTTGGTCGTGGGGGCCTCGGCCGTCTCCGGCTCGGGGGTCTGGGTCTCGGGGGTGGACTTCATACGTCGCACGCTAGGGGCCGGGTATGAGAACTTCCTGAGAACGCGGAAATTCACTCCTGAGCGCACCCGATCGTGATCATCTCTCCATCGGACGCACTGCTCGGGCACGCCACTCGGGGGCGAGGACCGACCAGACCTCCGTGTCGTGCCGTACGCCGCGGTACGGGTAGTTCCGCCGCAGCACCCCGTCCCGGGTCATCCCCAGCCGCCGGGCGACCCTGATGCTGGCCTCGTTCTCCGACGAGACGAGCCACTCGACGCGTTCCATCCCGCGCTCCCCGACCGCCCAGTCGATCAGGACCCCGGCCGCGCGCGTGACCAGTCCGCGCCCCGTCGCCGCGGGCTCCAGCCAGCAGCCGACCTCGCAGTTCCCCGTGCCCGCGTCGAAGACACGGAAGAGCACGCCGCCGACGAGCGTCGGGCCGAGCCAGATCCCGTAGAGGCGCCCGGTGTCGGCCGCCTGCTTCTGCGCGTACGAGGTGAGCAGCGCCCGGGCGGACTCCAGGTCGGTGACGGCCCGCGCGAGCTGGATGTGCTCGTCGACCAGGTCCCTGGCGCGGTCCATGTGGGCCAGGAACTCCTCGGCCTGCCAGCTCTCCAGTGGGCGCAGTTCGGCCCCGTCCCCCAGTGGTACGGCGAACATGGTGATCCCCCTGTGCGGTCGGTGCGCGCCCCTGTGCGGCTCCGGTGGTGTGGTTCACCGGACGAGCGGCGTGTTCTCGCTCTCTCGCGGCACGGGGATCTTCGCATGTTCGCGGCGTTCCGGCGCCTCGATACTGATGCGGGGGAGCCAGCGGTCCAGGGTGCGCGGCAGCCACCAGTTGGCGCCGCCGAGCAGATGCATCAGGGCGGGTACCAGGAGGGTCCGGAGCACGAAGGCGTCCAGCGCGACCGCCGTGGCCAGGGCGATGCCGAACATGGCGATGACGCGGTCGCCGCTCAGCACGAAGGCGAGGAAGACCGAAATCATGATCACCGCCGCCGAGTTGATCACCCGGCCGGTCTCGGAGAGCCCCACCCGCACGGCGCGCGCGTTGTCGCCGGTCTCCAGCCACTCCTCGTACATCCGGCTGACCAGGAAGACCTGGTAGTCCATGGAGAGCCCGAAGAGCACCGAGACCATGATCACCGGCAGGAAGGGCTCGATGGGGCCCGCGCTGCCGAGCCCCAGCAGTTCGCTCCCCCATCCCCACTGGAAGATCGCGACGACGACTCCGAAGGACGAGGCGACGGCGGCCACGTTCATCAGCGCGGCCTTGAGAGGGATGCCCACGGAGCGGAACGCCAGCAGCAGGAGCAGACAGCCCAGTGCGATGACCACACCGACGAAGAGGGGGAGTTTGCCGATGATGATGTCGGCGAAGTCGTCGTAGCTCGCGGTGACGCCGCCGACGTACACCGCGAGGGACGTGCCCGTCGCCGCGGCGGGCAGGACGTCCGTACGGAGCCGGTCGACCAGCTCACTGGTGCGGTGCGACTGCGGGGACGACTCGGGGACGACGGTGAGCAGCGCGGCGTCGCCGCCGCTGTTGAAGACGACCGGCCCGACCGAGGCGACTCCCGCCGTGGCACGGAGCGCGTCGGGGAGCTGGTCCATGGCGAGCCGGTCCGCGGCACTGTCCACACGCGCGACCAGCGTCAGCGGCCCGTTGACGCCGGGACCGAACCCTTCGGCGAGCAGGTCGTACGCCTTGCGGGTGGTGGCCGTGGCGGGGTTGTTGCCCTGGTCGGAGGTGCCGAGGTGGAGCGCGAAGGTGGGGAGCGCGAGGACCAGCATCACCACGGTCGCGACGGCGCCCAGCAGCTTGGGGTGGCGTTCGACGAAGTGGGACCAGCGGACGGCGAACCCGGTGGGGAGTTCCGGCAACGGGCCGTGGGCGGCGAGCCGCGCGCGCCGGCGCCGGCTCAGCGCGCGCGTGCCCGTGTACGAGAGCAGGGCGGGCAGCAGGGTCACGGAGGCGGCGACGGTGAGGACGACCGTCAGCGAGGCGGCGATCGCGACCCCGTTGAGGAAGCCCAGGCGCAGGATCAGCATGCCGAGCAGGGCGATGCAGACGGTGGCTCCGGCGAAGACGACGGCCCGGCCGGTGGTGGCGACGGCGTTCGCCGCGGCCTCGGGGACGGTCAGTCCGCGCTGCAGGCCCTTGCGGTGCCGTACGACGATGAACAGCGCGTAGTCGATGCCGACGCCGAGCCCGATGAGCAGGCCCAGCATGGGCGCGAAGTCGGCGACCGTCATCGCGTGGCCGAGCAGCGCGATGCCCGCGTACGCGGTGCCCACGGAGACGAGCGCGGTCGCGATGGGGAGCAGCCCCGCCGCGAGCGAGCCGAAGGCGAGGAAGAGCACGACGGCCGCCACGGCGACGCCGACGATCTCGGCGGTGTGCGTCGTGGTGGTCTCGGTGAGGGCCACGGCGCTGCCGCCCAGTTCGACCGTGAGGCCCCGCTCCGCCGCCTGCGGCGCCTCCGCCACGGAGGTCGCGGTGGTGACCAGGGCGCGCGCCTGCGCCGGCGGGATGTCGTCGGCCTGCCGGTCGAAGGTGATCCGCGCGTAGGCGGTGCGGCCGTCCGCGCTGATCTGCTCCGCGCCCTCGGCCGTGTAGGGGCTCACGACGGAGGATATGCCGGGCAGGCCGGCGACCTCGCCGAGCATCTCCCCCGTCCGCTGTTCGACGCCGGGGTCGCGGACGGAGCCGCGTTCCGTGTGCCAGACGATGGTGTCGCTGTCGCCGCCGAGCCCCGGGAAGGCGGTGTCCAGGAGCCGGGTGGCCCGCCCGGACTCGGTGCCGGGGACCTCGTAGTCGTTGGAGTACGAGGTCCCCATCACCCCCGCGGCGGCCGCGGTACCGCCGAGCGCGAGCAGCCAGAACAGGACGGCGAGAAGCCGGTGGGTGACGCACCATCGCGCGAGGGCTGCCAACGGACTGCTCCCTGAGTGGTTCGTGCATCTTTACCGGGAACGGCCCGTGGGGGGAGCCCGCAAAGAACGCGTGACCTACGGAGAGCCACTATCGCAGCCGGAATTGATCCTTAGTGATCCTTTGTCCACTTGGTGGGGTTACTCACAGTAGATGCCTCACCCGGCCACCCCGCTGCCTGGCTACCGGCTACCCGGCGACGCTCGGCCGCCCGTTCTCGACGTGCCCCATGAGCCGGCGGCGGAACGGCACGCCCGCGCCGTCGGCGGTGGCCTCGGTGGTGACCTCGATGTCGTACCAGCCGTGCGCGTCGGCCGCCGAGTGCACGACGCGCCTGCTGCGCCCCGGCTTCACCGTGATCCGGCGCGTCCAGCCGTCCAGATCGGCCTCGTCGACGTACCCGAGGGGCCGCACGGTGAAGGTGACCGGACGCGTCCCCCGGTTGGTCAGGGTGAGGTGCACATCGCGGTCGTGGTGGTCGACGGACGAGGCGACCTCGGCCCCGTCGCCGGCGACGGGGCCGGAGAACTCCCGGCGGAAGCCGTTCGGACCCGTGATCGTGAAACGGTAGATGTCACGGTCCGTACCGCTCCGGCCGGTAAGGGGCACCGTCCATTGTGCCGTGCCCCTTACATCGCGGTGCTGCGGGACGGCGAACTCACCGGCGTACGGGTAGAGCGCGAAGTGGGCGCCGGCCGGGCCCGTGTTGCTGAGCGCGACCGTGAACGTCCGCCCGTCCGCGGCCACCCGCCCATGCGCGTCCGGCTGGTACGGCAGCGGCCTGGCCGGGCGCGCGCCCTTCTCCTGTACGGGCATCCGCTGCTCGGCCGGGGGTACGGGGTGCCAGCGGCCGGTGAACGGCGGGATCGCGCCCGGCTGTTCCACCTCGGGCAGCACGCGGCCCCGCCGGAAGTCGAACGCGGAGGTCAGATCGCCGGCGACGGCGCGCCGCCAGGGGGTGATGTTGGGCTCCTCGACGCCCGTCCACCGCTCCAGGAAGCGGATGACGGAGGTGTGGTCGAAGACCTGCGAACAGACGTAGCCACCCACGGTCCAGGGCGAGACGACCAGCAGCGGGACCCGTATGCCGAGCCCGGTGGGACGGCCCTGCCAGCGCTCGTCGGGGTCGTCGACGGGCGGCACGGGCGGCGGCACATGGTCGAAGAAGCCGTCGTTCTCGTCGTAGTTGATCAGCAGGACGGTCTGCCGCCACACGTCCGGATGCGCGCCGAGCGCGTCGAGCACCTGGTAGACGAGGGAGGCGCTGGCGACCGGCGACGAGGAGCCGGGGTGCTCGGAGTCGACCGCGGAGGGCACCAGGTACGACACCTCGGGCAGCGTCCCGGCCGCCACGTCGGCGCGGAACGCCGCGGCGAGCGTCCCGGTCTCGACCCGGCGCAGCCCGCGCTCGAAGAGCGACCGCTCGCGGGCGGTGAGCGTGGCGACGCCCTCCTCCAGGGCCGCGAGCAGCCGCGTGCGCCCGGCCGTGTCGCCGGCGGCGTCGGCGTCGCGTACGGCGGCGTAGAACGCCTCCATGTAGGTGAAGCCGGCGGCGCCGGGCTGTCCGGGCAGGGCGCGGGCCCGGGTGAGCGCCTTGCGGGCTATGTCCTTGAACGTGGTGAAGAACTCGATGTTGTTGTCGGTGAAGTTCTCCCACTCCGTGTACGTGCGCCAGCTCCGGCCCGCCTTCTCCAGCCGCTCGGCGTAGGTCGGCCACGGGTAGCCGGGGTGGGCCGCCTCGTCGTACGCGTCGTTGCCGACGGCGCGCCGCCCGTCGGCCTCGTAGCCGGTCCAGCCGCTCCAGAGGTGGTTGCGGTTGGGGCTCGTGGAGGTGTGGACGGAGGAGTGGTACGCGTCGCAGATGGTGAACGTGTCCGCCAGCTCGTAGTGCAGCGGGATGTCACGCCGGTCGTAGTAGGCCATGGTGGCGGCGGTCTTGGCGGAGACCCAGCGGTCCATCCAGCCGTCGTTCCAGGCCGTGGCGCCGCCCTCCCAGGAGTGATCGAGGGCGCCGATGTACTGGAGGTCCTTGCGCTGCGTCGTGGCGGCGTCCCGTACGGGGAACGGCAGTACGGTGCCGGACTCCGGGCCCGGCTGGGCGAACACGGGGTTCCCGGAGGGCAGTTCGACGGCGTTGCGGTCGCCGAAGCCCCGTACGCCGCGCAGGGTGCCGAAGTAGTGGTCGAAGGACCGGTTCTCCTGCATGAGCACGACCACGTGCTTGATCGCCCGCATCCCGCCGGGCGCGGGTCCCGCGGCGAGCGCCGCCTGGAGGGACGGCGGCAGCACCGACCCGGCGGCCGCCGCGCCGACGGCGCCCGAGCCGAGGGCGAGTACTCTTCTGCGCGACATCGTTCCGCGCTCCATCTCCGGTGACATGTCCGGGACGGTAGTGAGGGCGGATGGCAGCGGGAAGACCCCGGCGCGTCCACCAGGTGAACGTCCCCGGGGCGGCCCGCCGCGCCGTTGCCGGCGGGTGCCCGAACCGCCCCGCCGGGGCCGTTACGCCCCGTACGGCCAGACCAGCAGGACCGGGCACGTCGCGTGGTCGACGACGAAGCGGGTCGCGTGGCCGAGGCTGTGCGGCCCCGGATGGCCGCGTTCGCCGTCGCGCGCGCAGATCAGCAGATCCGCGTCGGCCGCCGCCCGTACCACCTCGTGCTCCACCCGCCCGTGGTGCTCCAGGAGCCCACAGGGCCGGCCCAGCCGGTGCGCGGCGGCTTCCAGCAGATCGGCCGCGGCCGTGCCGGAGAGGGCTTCGAGCCGCGCGCCGGGGTCGCGGTCCGGGCGGTGGCCCCGGCCGAGGAGCCCCGCATACGCGCGGTGGGCGGCCTCGGCGACCTCGTCGTCGCTGACGTGGAGCAGCACCACGGCGTCGTGCGGGGCGCGTTCGCGGGCCGCGTCGACGCAGGCGGGCCAGGTGGATTCGGTGATCCAGACGAGCGCGGTCCGCGGCGCGGCGCCGGCCGGCGGATCGGTCGCGGCAGGTGGGTGCGGCACAGCGGTCAGCCTCCGATCAGTCGCAGAGTGCCCCACAGTGCCACGGTGGAGACGGCCAGCGTGGCAGGCACGGTCAGCAGTCCGAGCCGGGTGAAGTGACCGAGCCGGGGTTCGGCGTCGTGCTCGTGCAGGATGCGCCGCCAGAGCAGGGTGGCGAGCGACCCGACATAGGTCAGGTTCGGCCCCAGATTGACCCCGATCAGGGCGGCGAGCACGGGCCCCGGGCCGGCCGGCGCGAGGACCGGCAGCAGGGCCAGGATGGCCGGGAGGTTGTTGATCACGTTGGCCAGTACGGCGGCGACCGCGGCGATGGCCAGCAGCGAGAGCAGGGAGGAGCCGCCGGGCAGCAGCCGGCTGATCCCGGTGTCGAGTCCGTTGTCGACGACCGCCTTGACGACGACACCGAGCGCGAGGACGAAGAGGCAGAACAGGGGGGACGCGGCGCGGACCAGCTTCGCGGGGGTGGTACGCCGCTGCCGCAGGGCGCGGACGGCGAGTACGGCCGTACCGGCGACGGCCGCCCACAGCGGTTCGATCCCGGCGAACGAGGTGACGGCGAACCCGGCCAGCGTCAGTCCCAGCACGACGAGGGTGAAGACCGGAACGCCGCGCCGCTCGTCCGTCCTCGGGGTGTGCGCCCCCGCGGCGAGGTCGGCGGCGAAGAAGCGGCGGAAGACGACGTACTCGACGGCGATCGCCGCCAGCCACGGCAGGGCCATCAGCGCGGCGAACCGGGTGAAGGAGAGCCCGCTCGCCGTGAACGCCAGCAGATTGGTCAGGTTGGAGACCGGCAGCAGCAGCGAGGCGGAGTTCGCCAGATGCGTACAGGCGTAGACATGCGGCCGGGGCCGGGCGCCGACCCGCGCGGCGGTCGCGAAGACCACCGGGGTGAGCAGGACGACCGTGGCGTCGAGGCTGAGCACGGCGGTGATGACGGCGGCGACGGCGAACACCCCGCCGAGCAGCGCCCGCGGACTGCCGCCGCACAGGCGCGCCACCAGATCGCCCGCGGCGGTGAACAGCCCCTCCTCGTCGCAGAGCTGGGAGAGGACGAGCACGGCGGCGAGGAAGACGACCACGGGCAGCAGGGTGTGCGTCTGCTCCCATGCCTCCCGCGGCGAGACCGCGCCGAGGGCGACGAGCAGCAGGGCCGCGGGGACGGCGGCGACGGCCTCGGGCAGGCCGCGCGGACGGACGACGGCGAACGCGAGGACGGCGACGAGCAGGGCGACGGAGACGATCTCGGCGGCGACGGTGTTCACTGGGATCTGCTCTGCCTCGTGATCGTGGTGGTGCGGACGGGCCCGGAGCCGAGGGGTGCGAAGCCACGGGGGCGGCGCACCGTTGCCGGTGCGCCGCCCCCAGTGGCGTGTGGTGTACGAACCGGGTTCGGCCCGCGATGCGCGGCCTCTCCCGGTGGTGCCTGTCAGTGCTTGCCAGCGCCTGTCAGTGCTTGCCAGCGCCTGTCAGTGCTTGTCTGTGCTTGTCTGTGCTTGTCTATTCCTTCGGGGCGAGCCGCTCAAGGATCAGCTCGCGTACGCGCGCCGCGTCGGCCTGGCCGCGTGTGGCCTTCATGACCGCGCCGACCAGCGCGCCCGCGGCCGCGACCTTACCGGCGCGGATCTTGTCGGCGACGGCCGCGTTGGCCGTGATCGCCTCGTCCACGGCGGCGCCGAGCGCGCTGTCGTCGGAGACGACCTTGAGCCCGCGCTTCTCGACGACGGTGTCGGGGTCGCCCTCGCCCGCGAGCACGCCCTCGATCACCTGGCGGGCCAGCTTGTCGTTGAGGTCGCCGGCCGCGACGAGCGCGGCGACGCGGGCGACCTGCCCGGGCGTGATGGGCAGCTCGTCCAGCGCGCGGCCGGACTCGTTGGCGTTACGGGCCAGCTCGCCCATCCACCACTTGCGGGCCTGGTCGGCCGGGGCGCCCGCGCCGATCGTGGCGACGATCGGTTCGATCGCGCCCGCGTTGAGGATCGACTGCATGTCGTGCTCGGTGACGCCCCACTCCTCGCGGAGCCGGTTGCGGCGTACGCGCGGCAGCTCGGGCAGCGCGGCGCGCAGCTCCTCCACCCAGGCGCGCGACGGGGCGACGGGCACGAGGTCGGGCTCCGGGAAGTACCGGTAGTCCTCGGCGTTGTCCTTGATCCGGCCGGAGGTGGTGGAGCCGTCCTCCTCGTGGAAGTGCCGGGTCTCCTGGAGGACCGTGCCACCGCTGTTCAGCACCGCGGCGTGGCGCTGGATCTCGAAGCGGGCGGCGCGCTCGACGCTGCGCAGCGAGTTGACGTTCTTGGTCTCGGAGCGGGTGCCGAACTCCTCGCGGCCGTTCGGGCGCAGGGACAGGTTCACGTCGCACCGCATCTGGCCCATCTCCATCCGGGCCTCGGAGACGCCGAGCGCCTTGATGAGCTCGCGCAACTCGGCGACGTACGCCTTGGCGACCTCGGGGGCGCGCGCGCCGGCACCCTCGATGGGCTTGGTGACGATCTCGATGAGCGGGATGCCGGCGCGGTTGTAGTCGAGCAGGGAGTGGGACGCGCCGTGGATCCGGCCCGTGGCCCCGCCGACGTGCGTCGACTTGCCGGTGTCCTCCTCCATGTGGGCGCGCTCGATCTCCACGCGGAAGATCTCGCCGTCCTCCAGCTGGACGTCCAGATGGCCGTTGAAGGCGATCGGCTCGTCGTACTGGGAGGTCTGGAAGTTCTTCGGCATGTCCGGGTAGAAGTAGTTCTTCCGGGCGAAGCGGCACCACTCGGCGATCTCGCAGTTGAGGGCGAGGCCGATCTTGATGGCGGACTCGACGCCGATCGCGTTGACGACCGGGAGCGAGCCCGGCATGCCCAGACAGGTCGGGCAGGTCTGCGAGTTGGGCGCGGCGCCCAGCTCGGTCGAGCAGCCGCAGAACATCTTGGTCCTGGTGCCCAGCTCGACATGGACCTCCAGGCCCATGACGGGGTCGTACACGGCGAGGGCGTCCTCAAAAGGCACCAGGCTCATCGTGGCGGTCACAGAAAACGCAACTCCTTCAAGGCAGCCGTCAGTTCGGCGCACCACATCTGGTACGCGGGGAGGGTTCGCAGACGGTCCAGATCAACACGTTCGCCGAGGAACCCGGCCAGTTCCCTGCTGTCGCCCCCGGGCAGAACGCGGGCGAGCAGGGCTTTGGGGTCCGCGGTCTTCTCCACATCCCGCGCGCCGGCGGGGATGTGTGCGGGCACCGCTCCCGGCAGCGAGCCGAGGAGTGGACCGTCGGCGAGCAGCCATGCCTCCGTCTCACGCACGGGGACCACTCCGACAATACGGCAGTGGGAGGGCAGCACGACGTCCTGGCGAATCTTCTCGATCTTGTTCCGCTCGCGGTGGTCGTTGTGGATCAGCAGCAGGTCACAGTCCTCGGCCAGGTCCGCCGCTTCCGCGCAGATCTGTTCGTGGGCGGTGCGGGCGGTGGAGTACCGGCCCCGCAGGGGGGTGTCGCCCACGTCGAAGTGCCCGCTGTGGTGCGACGCCAGCTCCTTGAGCTGGCGTACGGCGACGGTGCCCAGGAAGATCTCGTCCTCCGGCCCCTCCGCGAGCAGGCCGACCGTCAGATATCGGGTCACCCGTTGCCTGCCTGCGCGGTCTCCAGATACTGGCGCGCCTCGCGGGCGGGGACGTACGTGCCCCGCTCCCCCGATTCGGCCAGGGAACGGATCCTGCTGTGCCGCGACGGTGTCTCGCCGCCGCCGACCCGGGTCACAGTGTCGACGAAGAGCACGTCGCCGGGGTGGCCGGGGTACACGGCGGCGAGCACGACCGGCGAGTGGGTGGTGACGATGATCTGCTGGAGCGTCGCCTGTCCGGTGCGGCGGCGGAGCCGTCGTACCAGTTCCTTGACCTGACCGGGATGGAGACCGTTCTCGACGTCCTCGATCATCAGCGTGGTGCACCGGTCGGGGACTCGAACGTCACGGGCGGCCGAAGAGGTGTCCGCAGCGCTCCCGTCGTGGGCCGCCACGAGCACCGACAGCGCGTGAAGGGTTCCGTCGGAGGCCAGCCGGGCCGGGGTGGGGGCCGCGTCCCGGTAGCTCAGCTCCAGCTCCCACGCCCCCCGGTGCGAGTCGGCGGCGGCGCGCAGATCGGTGAGTCCGGGCAGTACGGCGACGGCGTCGGCTTTCAGCAGCAGCGCCTCGTGGGCGGCTTCCCCCTCACCCTGGAGCAACCGACCCAGCACGGCGGAAAGGTTGTGTGCGTCACGGGCCATGTGCCGGTCGTCGTGGAGGTCCGCGTCCTGGCGGGCCCTGTCCGCGTCCGGAACCAGCCGGTACCAGCGGAGACCTGGGGTGCGACTCGGCAAGGAAGGATCGTCCTCGGCGCTCCGCCGAATCTGCGCCCGCTGTTCCCCGGTCAGCCCCCACCCGTCAGGGGCGTCCGGCAGCAGGGTGAGCGTCCCATGGACGTCGGGGCGGGACGCCTCCCCCTCCCGGGCGATGTCGAGGGCGAGCCGCAGGTGCCGCATGCCCTGGACAACGTTGGACTGGAGGTAACAGAGCACGATACGGATCCGGTCGGCGGCCGTACCGTCGCCGTACCGGTGGAAGAGGTCGACGACCCGGCCCCGCAGTCCATCGTCCGGCTGCAGGTCAGCGCTCCAGCGGACCCCGTCGGCCGACGCACAACGACCGAGCCGGTCGTTCGTCAGCCGCGCGGCGAGATCGATCGCCTCCAGCAGGTTGGTCTTGCCCGAGCCGTTCTGTCCGACGAGCACCGTGAAGGGGGACAGGTCGACGGCGCAGTCACGGAAGGACCTGAATCCCTCCAGTTCGATGCGGGTGATCATGCGTGTCACCCCCCTTCCTTGGTGTACGGCGGTGTGGAATCCGGGAGCGGGGCCTGCGAAGGCCCCGCTCCGGTGCGGTCAGCCCAGCAGGACGTCGTCGTCGCCCAGGCGCTTCAGCTCGCGGAACAGGAGCGCCAGGGTCGTCACGACGGCCACCGCGGAGACCGTCGCGTCGATCAGCTTGAGCGTGTCCTGCTCCTTGCGGGCCGTCTTGATCTGCTTCACGGCGCTGACCGCGCCGAACACGCTGCCGCCGATCGACAGGTACGTACCGGTCTTGGACTTCTTGAAGCCCTTGGCCTTGCTCATTGCACTGCTCACAGTGACGGTGCCTCCTCCAGCAACGGGTGCCCCCACTTTTCCACGAAGGCCGCTTCGACGGCGGCACCGACCTTGTAGAGCCGGTCGTCCTGCATGGCGGGGGCGACGATCTGGAGGCCGACCGGCAGACCGTCCTCCGGCGCGAGGCCGCAGGGCAGCGACATCGCCGCGTTGCCCGCCATGTTGACGGGGATGGTGCACAGGTCGGCGAGGTACATCGCCATCGGGTCGTCGGTGCGCTCGCCGATGCCGAAGGCGGTGGTCGGCGAGGTCGGGGAGACGATCACGTCGACCTGCTCGAAGGCCTTCTCGAAGTCCCGGGTGATGAGGGTGCGGACCTTCTGGGCGGAGCCGTAGTACGCGTCGTAGTACCCGGAGCTGAGCGCGTACGTGCCGAGGATGATGCGGCGCTTGACCTCGTCGCCGAAGCCCGCCTCGCGGGTGAGGGCGGTGACGTCCTCGGCGGAGCGGGTGCCGTCGTCGCCGACGCGCAGTCCGTAGCGCATGGCGTCGAAGCGCGCGAGGTTCGAGGAGCACTCGGACGGTGCGATCAGGTAGTACGCGGCGAGGCTGAGGTCGAAGGACGGGCAGTCCAGCTCGACGATCTCGGCGCCCAGTTCCCGCAGCAGCTCGACCGACTCGTCGAACCGCTGGAGGACCCCGGCCTGGTATCCCTCACCGCGGAACTGCTGGACGACACCGACGCGCATCCCGGCCACCGAGCCGTTGCGGGCGGCCTCGACGACCGGCGGGACCGGGGCGTCGATGGAGGTCGAGTCGAGGGGGTCGTGGCCCGCGATGACCTCGTGCAGCAGCGCGGCGTCCAGCACCGTACGGGCGCAGGGACCGCCCTGGTCGAGGGAGGACGAGAAGGCGACCATGCCGTACCGGGAGACCGCGCCGTACGTCGGCTTGACGCCGACGGTGCCGGTGACGGCGGCGGGCTGGCGGATCGAGCCGCCGGTGTCCGTGCCGATGGCCAGCGGCGCCTGGTACGAGGCGAGCGAGGCGGACGAGCCGCCGCCGGAGCCGCCGGGGATCTTGGTGAGGTCCCAGGGGTTGCCGGTCGGGCCGTACGCGCTGTTCTCCGTGGAGGACCCCATGGCGAACTCGTCCATGTTGGTCTTGCCGATGATGACGACGTCGGCGGCCTTGAGCTTCTTGGTGAGCGTCGCGTCGTACGGCGGGAGCCAGCCTTCGAGGATCTTGGAACCGACGGTGGTCGGAATCCCCTCCGTGGTGAAGATGTCCTTCAGCGCGAGCGGGACGCCGGCCAGCGGGCCGAGCTTCTCGCCCGCCGCGCGCTTCGCGTCCACGGCGCGGGCCTGCGCGAGCGCGCCCTCGCGGTCGACGTACAGGAAGGCGTGCACCTTCTCGTCGACGGCCTCGATGCGCGCGAGATGCGCCTCGGTGACCTCGACGGCCGTGAGGTCACCGGAGGCGATCCTCGCGGCGATCTCGGCGGCGGTGAGCTTGATGATGTCCGTCTTGGCGGTGTCGGTCATGACTGTTTAGTCCTCCCCCAGGATCTGCGGCACCTTGAAACGCTGCTGCTCCTGGGCAGGGGCGCCGGAAAGCGCCTGCTCGGGGGTGAGCGACGGGCGGACCTCGTCCGCGCGCATGACGTTCGTCAGCGGCAGCGGGTGGGAGGTCGGCGGTACGTCTTGGTCGGCTACCTCGGATACGCGGGCGACCGCGCCGATGATGTCGTCGAGCTGTCCGGCGAAGTGGTCGAGCTCTTCGGCCTTCAGCTCCAGACGCGCCAGCCGGGCGAGGTGGGCGACCTCCTCGCGCGTGATGCCAGGCATGCAGCGATCCTCAGGGGTGAGTGTGATGGGTTGTGCCCCAATCCTATGGGGCGGGCCCCCCTGCTCACGAAACGGCCGGACGCCCGCACCCGCGGCCGGCCCGGGCCACCCCGCACACCGGGCCTCCCGGGCCGTCCCACCGCACTTCGGTCAGGCCGTACGCGACCCGGTCACCGCACCGCGCCCGGGCCGTACGCGACCGCCTCACCGCACCACCGCCCGGCCCTACGTGACCGCCTGGCCCGACTGTTCGCGGGCCCGCGACTCACGGGCCCGCGCCGCCTCCAGCTCGGCCGGGCGCTGCCAGCCGCGCTCGCCGCGGGCCAGCAGCCAGGCCGTCGCCTCGTGGGGCGGCATCGCCGCGGCCACCAGCCAGCCCTGGACGGCGTCGCAGCCGAGGTCCCGCAGCCGCTCCCAGGTCACGTCGTCCTCGACGCCCTCCGCGACGACCAGCAGCCCCAGGGAGTGCGCCAGGTCGACCGTGCAGCGGACGATCTCCGCGTCCTCGGTGTCGACCGCGAGCCGGGCCACGAAGGAACGGTCGATCTTCAGCTCGCTCACCGGGAGCCGCCGCAGATGGACCAGCGAGGAGTACCCCGTGCCGAAGTCGTCGAGCGACATCTTCACCCCGTGACCGGTGAGACCGGCGAGAGTGTCGGCGGCGCGCTGGGGGTCCTCCAGCAGGACGTGTTCCGTTATCTCCAGCTGGAGGGATCCGGCGGGGACGCCGTGCCGGGCCAGCCGGGCCGCCACCGCGCCCGCGAAACCCGGGGTGTGCACGTCCCGCGGCGAGACATTGACGGCGACCGGCACCATCAGTCCCTGAGATCGCCACCGGGCGACCTGAGCGAGAGCGGTGTCCAGTACGTACTCCGTGAGGTGAGGCATCAGACCGGAGGACTCGGCGATCGCGATGAACTCGTCCGGAGGGACGCGGCCACGCTCGGGATGCACCCAGCGCACCAGCGCCTCCAGACCGGCGACCTGGCCGTCGAAGCGGACCTTCGGCTGGTAGTGCAGCTCCACCTCCCGCGCGTCCAGCGCGCGGCGCAGATCGCCGAGGAGCCCGAGGCGGTCGGGGGTGTTGGAGTCCCGCTTGGACTCGTACACCTCCACACCCGTACGGTCCCGCTTCGCCTGGTACATGGCGACGTCCGCCCGCTGCAGCAGCCCCTCCGCGTCCAGCGCGTGCTCGGGATAGACGGCCACCCCGGCGCTCGCCTCCAGGACGAGCGTGAGGCCGTCGAGGTCGAGCGGGGACGAGAGGTCGGCCACGAGATGGCGGGCGACGCGCTGCGCGCTGGTGGTGGAGTCGCAGGTCGGGAGCAGCACGGCGAACTCGTCGCCGCCGAGCCGCGCGGCCTCGGCCCCGCGCGGCAGGGCGAGCCGGAGCCGGTCCGCTATCTGCAGCAGCAGCCGGTCACCCGCGAGATGGCCGAGGGTGTCGTTGACGGAGCGGAACCGGTCCAGGTCGATCAGGACCAGCGCCGACCGGGCGTCCTGGTTCTCCGCCTCCTCCAGGGCCGACCAGGTGCGCTCCAGCAGCCACTGCCGGTTGGGGAGTTTGGTCAGCGGGTCGCGGAGCTGTTCCTCCGCGCGCGCTCTGGCGATCCACAGCGTGGAGTCGAGGGCTATCAGCGGGATGGCGAAGAGCGGCAGGAGCACCGGCTGCGACATCGCGACGACACAGATCAGCGGGGCGATGCCGAGGAGCGCGACCGCGAAGAGCCCCTGCCGGTAGAGGGCCGGGCGCCCGGCGGCGTGCAGTGCCCCGCCCTGCGGGGCCCGCGCGTACCGGAGCAGCACCCGGGTGACGGTGAGCTGGGCGGCCGCCGCGAGCAGGACTTCCGGAACGTCACCGAGGGTCCAGCCGAGCGGCTGCCAGGGCCGCTCGACGGTGGGGACCACGCCGAACAGCGCGAGGACGAGCGCGGCGGCCCCGGTCCCGAGCAGGTCCGCGGCGCCGTGCAGGACGCCCTGGCGCCAGCGGTGCCTGCGGGCCAGTCCGACCAGCACGACGACGGTCACGCTGACCAGTCCGGCCGCGACCCAGCCGTACAGCAGCAGCACGGCGAGGGTGAGCGCGGCGCCGGAGCCCGTCCCGCCCCACCAGCGGTCGCGGCCGAGCGCGACGAGATGGCCGACGATGATTCCGGTGAGGACGGCCAGCGCCCAGCCGGCGTCGGAGCCGGGGAACAGCGCGTGGCCGTTCCGTAGCGTCCCCACCACGCCGGTCACCAGGGCGACAACGGCGAGTCCCACCACCAGAACGGGCGTTCTGGCCGCTATGCCCCCAAATCCCGCGAATCCGCGCGGGGGTGAGACCGGGGCGGCGCTCTCGGTCGGTTTCATTCCCGTCCCTCTCACAGCCGGCGGAGCCGATGCCACGCGATGGCACGTTGTCGTGCAACACGGCTGGAATCGGACTACTGAGCCGTGTTCGACAGGCGCACATCCCAACAGTAGGCCGCGAAAGGCCTCGACGGGCAGCGCTCTACATCTGTTGCCCGAATGCGACCGGCCCATCCTTATCCATCTGGTATGCGCCGAACGGGTGAGGTTGACGGCCCGAAATCGACGGTGTGAAGCCACGCACCGCGAGAACGGAACCGCCTCACTCCACCGGCGGAACCGGAGCCTCCTCGGGTGACGACGGGGCCTCCTCCCCGGTGGCCGCGGGCTCCTCGGGGGTGAGCGCGGCCTCCCTGGCGGCGTCCGGGCCCTGTTCGAGCAGGATCGCGAACCCCGCTCCGTCCAGGACGGGCACCTTCAACTGCATCGCCTTGTCATACTTCGACCCGGGGTTCTCACCGACCACCACAAAGGCGGTCTTCTTCGAAACCGACCCGGTCACCTTCGCTCCACGGCTCTGCAGCGCCTCTTTCGCGCCATCCCGTGTGTAGTGCTCCAGCGTGCCCGTCACCACGACCGTGAGCCCCTCCAGAGGCCGTGGGCCCTCGTCCTCGCCCGAGCCCTCCTCCTCCATACGGACGCCCGCCGCACGCCACTTGCGCAGGATCTCCCGGTGCCAGTCGACCGCGAACCACTCCTTGAGAGAGGCCGCGATGATCGGTCCGACGCCGGCGACGTCCGCCAGTTCCTCCTCCGTGGCCTCGTCGATCCGGTCGATCGAGCGGAACTCCCTGGCCAGCGCCTCGGAGGCGACCGGCCCCACATGACGGACCGACAGACCGGCGATGATCCGGGCGAGCGGGCGCTCCTTGGCCGCCGCGATGTTCTCCAGCATCGCGAGGGCGTTCTTCCGGGGCTCGCCCGCCTGGTTGGCGAAGACGGTGGCGATTTTCTCCTCGCCGGTCTTCGGATCGCGCTTGGGCAGCCCGCTGTCCTGGTCGAGTACGTACGCCGTGATGGGCAGCAGCCGCTCGATGGTGAGGTCGAAGAGATCTCCCTCGTCCAGCAGCGGTGGAATGGCCGGTTCCAGCGGTTTGGTCAGGGCCGCCGCGGCCACATAGCCGAAGTTCTCGATGTCGAGGCACTTGCGCCCGGCGAGATAGAACAGCCGCTCGCGCAACTGGGCGGGGCAGGTACGCGCGTTGGGACAGCGGATGTCGATGTCCCCCTCCTTCATCGCGCGCAGCGGCGTACCGCACTCGGGGCACTCGGTCGGCATCACGAACTCGAAGGCGTCGTCCGGGCGCAGGTCGATGACCGGGCCGAGGATCTCCGGGATGACGTCACCGGCCTTGCGCAGCACGACCGTGTCCCCGATCCAGACGCCCTTGGCCCGCACCACGTCCTGGTTGTGCAGGGTCGCGAACTCGACCTCGGAGCCGGCGACCGTGACCGGCTCGACCTGGGCATAGGGGGTGACCCGCCCCGTACGGCCCACGCCGACCCGGATGTTCACCAGCTTCGTGTTGACCTCTTCGGGCGCGTACTTCCAGGCGATGGCCCAGCGCGGCGCGCGCGAGGTGGAGCCCAGCCGGCCCTGGAGCGGGATCTCGTCGAGCTTGACGACCACGCCGTCGATCTCGTGCTCCACGGAGTGGCGGTTCTCCCCGAAGTACGCGATGAACTCCCGGACCTCCGCGACCGATCCGACCACCTTGTTGTGCCGGGCGGTCGGCAGCCCCCACTCCCGCAGCAGTTCGTAGGCGTGGGAGAGGCAGTCGATGTCGAAGCCCTCGCGGGCCCCGATGCCGTGCACCACCATGTGGAGCGGGCGCGTCGCGGTGATCTTCGGGTCCTTCTGGCGGAGCGAACCCGCCGCCGCGTTGCGCGGGTTGGCGAACGGCTTGTCACCGGCCTCCACCAGACGCGCGTTCAGCTCCTGGAAGGCCTCCATCGGGAAGTAGACCTCACCGCGGATCTCGACCAGCGCCGGGATCCGCTCGCCTTCGAGGCGGTGCGGGATCTCCGCGATCGTACGGACGTTGGGCGTGATGTCCTCGCCCGTGCGGCCGTCGCCCCGGGTCGCCGCACGGGTCAGCCTGCCGTGTTCGTACGTCAGGTTGACCGCGAGTCCGTCGACCTTCAGCTCGCACAGGTAGTGGAAGTCCGGCGTGCCCACGTCCTTGGCGACGCGGTCGGCCCACGCCCCCAACTCCTCGTCGTCGAAGGCGTTGTCGAGGGAGAGCATCCGCTCGCGGTGCTGGACCGCGGCGAAGTCCGTCTCGTACGCCCCCGCGACCTTCTGGGTCGGCGAGTCGGGCGTGCGCAGCTCCGCGTACGTCTCCTCCAGCGCCTCCAGGGCGCGCAGCAGCCGGTCGAACTCGCCGTCGCTGACGATCGGCTGATCCTTCACGTAGTACCGGAAGCGGTGCTCCTCGATCTGCTCGGCGAGGAGGCCGTGCCGCTCCCGTGCCTCCGCGGGCACCGCGCTCTGCTGTTCGCCAGCCACCGTCTCGTCCTCCCGTTCACCATGGCCCGTCATCCGGGACCGTCACTCAGGGTTGTCCGCGAGGGATCTCGCGGCCCTGACGCAGTGCGCCTGCGCGGCGTGTGCGTACGCGGGTGAGGCACCCGCGAGCCCACAGGCCGGCGTGAGCACCACGGAGCCCGTGAGGGTCCCCGGATCCAGCCCCAGCCTGCGCCACAGCGTCCTGACACCCATGACGCTACCGGCAGGGTCTGACAACGGGCCCTCGACGCCGGGCACGATCCCGGCAAACAGCTTCGTACCGGCCTCGACCGCCTCCCCGATCGAGTCGTCGTCACGCTCGGTGAGCAGGCCGAAATCGAACGAGACGGCCGCCGCGCCCGCCCTGCGCAGCAGCGCGAACGGCACGTCCGGCGCGCAGGAGTGCACGACCACGGCCCCCGGCGCGAGCGCGGTCATCTCGCGCAGCGCGCCTTCCACGACCTGCCGGTCCACCGCCCGGTGGGTGCGGTAGCCGCTGGCGGTCCTGATCCGCCCGCGCAGCACGGCGGTGAGGGACGGCTCGTCGATCTGGAGTACGGGGACGGCGCCCGGCACCCGGCGCCGTACGTCCGCGAGGTGCCCGGCCACCCCCTCCACCAGCGACGCGGTGAGGTCCCGGCAGGCTCCGGGGTCGCCGAGGGCCGACTCGCCGCCCCGCAGCTCCAGTGCGGCGGCGAGCGTCCACGGCCCGACGGCCTGGACCTTGAGCGGCCCCTCGTACCCCTGGGTGAACTCCTCCAGCGCGTCGAGGTCCTCCCCCAGCCAGGACCTGGCCCGCTTGGTGTCCCGGCCCGGCCGGTCCCCGATCCGCCAGCCGCTGGGCTCCACGCGGGCGTAGATCTCCGCGAGGAGCCCGGTCGTACGGCCGATCATGTCGGCGCCCGGCCCCCGGGCGGGGAGTTCGGGGAGGTACGGGAAGTCCTCGAAGGTGCCGGTGACGGCACGGGCGGCCTCCCGTGCGTCGCCGCCGGGCATGGAGCCGACCCCGGTGGCGGGCCCCCAGAGGGGTACGGCGGGTCCGGCGTCGCCGGACGCCCCGTTGATCGGCTCGCTCATCGGCCCGGCCGTACGGTCACGTCGTCGATCTGCGCGTCGCGCGGCAGGTCGAGCGCCGCCACGATGGTCGTCGCGACCGACTCGGGGTCGATCCAGCGGGACGCGTCGTACTCCTTGCCCTCCTGCTGGTGCACCTTGGCCTGCATGGGGCTCGCGGTACGGCCCGGGTACACGGAGGTGACCCGTACGCCGTGGGGCCGCTCCTCCGCGCGTACCGCGTCGGCCAGTGCCTTGAGGCCGTGCTTGGAGGCGGCGTACGCGCTCCACTGCGCGTGGGCGGTCAGCCCGGCGCCCGAGTTGACGAAGACGATCTGCCCCCGGGAGACGCGGAGCTGCGGCAGGAGCAGCCGGGTCAGCTCGGCCGGGGAGATCAGGTTGACGGTGAGCTGGCCGTGCCACGCCTTCGGCGTCAGCTCCCCGACCTCGCCGAGTTCGACGACGCCCGCGACGTGCAGCAGCGAGTCGAGCCGGTCCGGGAGTTCCTGCTGGCCGAGCGCCCAGGAGAGCCGCTCGGGGTTGGCCAGGTCGCCGACGAGGGTGCGGGCGCCGGGAAAGGCCCGCGCGAGGTCCTTCGCGCGCCCGGCGTCGCGGGCGAACAGGATCAGGTCGTCGCCGCGTCCGTGCAGGCGGCGCGCGACGGCGGCGCCGATGCCCGAGCCCGCACCGGTGATGAGATGGGTAGCCATGCGGTCATCGTCGCATCACCGGAACCCGACGGCCGCACGCCCTCGGCGATCACCTCGGCGATCACCTCGGCGGTCACTGAACGCCGACCGCCTCCTCCAGGTAGGCGAGCGCGCTGATCCCGTCCTCGGCGAAGAAGACCAGGTCGGTGAGGGGCAGCGGCAGGAAGCCCTCGTCCTCCATCCGCCGGAACTGCTCCTTCAGCCCGTCGTAGAAACCGGCCGTGTTGAGCAGCACGACGGGGTGGCGGTGCATGCCGTGCTTCTTCAGCTCCAGGATCTCGGTGGCCTCGTCCAGCGTCCCCGTACCGCCGACCATGATCACGACGGCGTCGGACTTGGCGAGCAGCAGGGCCTTGCGCTCCGCGAGGTCCTTCGCGATCACCATCTCGTCGGCGTCGGGCCGGGCCACGGCCTGGAGGAAGTCCACCGAGACCCCGACCAGCCGGCCGCCGCCGTCCTGCACGCCGTCCGCGACGACCTTCATCAGCCCGCTGTCGGAGCCGCCCCAGACGAGGGTGTGGCCGCCTTTGCCGATCAGCTCGGCGAATTCCCGGGCGGGGCGGGTGTAGCGCTCGTCGAGGTCGGCGGCGGAGAGGAAGACACAGATATTCATGGGGTGAACGGTACGGGCTGCCCCTGTGATGGGGAGTGGATCGGCGAGCACCCGCCGCGCGGAGCCTCCGGCAGGGCGGTCGCAGGGGTTCCGGCGCCGTGGTCGGAGCGGGCTTGACCTTGACGCCGGGTCAACCCTCCATCCTTCCGGCAGGAGCTTCCTCGCAGTCGCCGGGAACAGCTCCGCAAAGGAGGCGGATGACCATGACGGCCCAATCGATCGCCGGTCCGGCGATGCGCGTGCGGGGTCTGGAGAAGTCGTACGGCAAGCTCGACGTGCTGCGCGGCGTGGACTTCGACGTGGCGCGGGGCAGCATCTTCGCCCTGCTCGGCTCCAACGGGGCGGGCAAGACCACGACCGTGAGGATCCTCGCCACGCTCCTCAAGGCCGACGCGGGAACGGCGAGCGTCCATGGCTTCGACGTCGCCACGCACCCCGGGAACGTGCGCGAGTCCATCAGCCTCACCGGGCAGTTCGCGGCCGTCGACGAGATCCTCAGCGGTCGGGAGAACCTCGTACTCGTCGCCAGGCTGCGCCACCTGAAGGACCCGGCGGCGATCGCCGACGACCTGCTGAGGCGTTTCTCGCTGACCGAGGCGGGCGCGCGCCGGGTGTCGACGTATTCGGGTGGGATGCGCCGCCGGCTGGACATCGCGATGAGCCTCATCGGGAATCCGCCGGTGATCTTCCTGGACGAGCCGACGGCCGGGCTCGACCCCGAGGCGCGCATCGAGGTGTGGCAGGCGGTCAAGGAGCTCGCCGGCCACGGCACGACGGTACTGCTCACCACGCAGTACCTGGACGAGGCCGAGCAGCTGGCCGACCGGATAGCAATCCTCCACCAGGGCCGGATCATCGTGAACGGCACCCTCGCGGAGCTCAAGCGGCTCTTCCCGCCCGCCACGGTCGAGTACGTCGAGAAGCAGCCGACCCTGGAGGAGATCTTCCTCGCGATCATCGGCGGCGACGGCACGAGCGACACCACCGTCACAGACACGGCACAGACAACCAAGGGACGGGAATGAACGCGCACTTCTTGGGCGACACCGCTGTTCTCACGGGGCGGACCCTGCGCCATGTCACACGCAGCGTGGACACCGTCATCACGACCGTCATCACACCGGTCGCCATGATGCTGATGTTCGTCTACGTCTTCGGCGGCGCGATCGACACCGGGTCGGTCCCGTACGTCAACTACATGCTGCCCGGCATCCTGCTCATCACGATCGCGTCGGGCATCTCCTATACCGCGTACCGGCTGTTCACCGACATGAAGAGCGGAATCTTCGAGCGATTCCAGTCCATGCCGATCGCACGGTCAGGTGTGTTGTGGGCCCATGTCCTCACCTCTCTGGTCGCCAATGTGATCTCGCTCGTGATCGTCGTGGGCGTCGCGCTGCTCATGGGCTTCCGCTCAGGAGCGGGCGTGCCGGCCTGGCTCGCCGTCGCCGGCATCCTGCTGCTGTTCACCCTGGCCCTGACCTGGATCGCCGTGATCCCCGGGCTCTCCGCGGCGTCGGTCGAGGGCGCGGGGGCGTTCGCCTACCCGCTCATCTTCCTGCCGTTCATCAGCTCGGCGTTCGTGCCCACGGAGACCATGCCCGGCCCGGTGCGCTGGTTCGCCGAGCATCAGCCGGTGACGTCGATCGTCAACACGATCCGCGACCTGTTCGCCCAGCGGCCGGTCGGGGACGACGTCTGGATCGCCTGCGCGTGGTGCGTCGGCATCCTGGTCGTGGCGTACGTCTTCGCGATGGGCGCCTTCCGCCGGAAGCTCGGCTGAGGCAGGCTGAGGCCCATGCTCACCATCAGCCGGCTCGCGGCGTACGCCGGGGTGACGGTGCGGGCGGTACGCCACTACCACCAGATCGGGCTGCTGCCGGAGCCCGAGCGCGACCGGTCCGGTTACCGCAGCTACGACGCCGCCGCGGTCGTGCGCCTGATCCGGATCCACACCCTGGCGGATGCCGGCGTGCCGCTGGCCCGGGTGCAGGAACTCCTCGACGCCGGCCCGGAGGAGTTCGCCGACGGCGTCCAGGAGATCGACAAGGACCTGCGCGCCGAGATCCGGCGGTTGCGGGGCACCCGCGGACGGCTCGCCCGGCTCGCCGCCGGAGAGCACCTGGCGCTCCCCCAGAGCGTCGTGGACTACCTCGACCGGCTGCGGGGTCTCGGCGTCGAGGAGCGGTACATCGAGCTGGAGCGGGATGCCTGGATCATGATCGCCGCCCAGGTGCCGCATCAGATGGACGCCGTGATCGCCAAGAAGCACGAGGAACTGGACCACCCCGACATGGTGAGGCTCTACAGCCTTCTCAGTGGGTCACTCGACTGGTCGGCCGACGATGCTCGGGCCGTCGAGATCGCCGACATCCTGGAGCGCCTGATGATGCGCGCGGAGGAGGCCGGCGAGCTGGGTGACAACGCCATGGACGACCAGTTCGTCGACCTGATGGACTCAACCATGGCCAACTCCTCACCGGGTGCCCAGCGACTCCTGGCAATCCTGGAAGAACGGGGCTGGCGGGGCTGGACCCGCGTCGAGCGGGTGCCTGCCGCCCGGCTCGGCACCGGGCTGCCACCCTCCGGGAAGAGCCCGGCGCGCGACGTTGCTGAACAGTAGAGAGTGAACCGGAACCGCACCCCCCGAAGGGACCGAGCACCATGGCCACAGGACACCGCATCACGGTCGAGCAGGGCACGGAGCACGTGCGCGTCGTACGGGACGGACAGGTCGTCGCGGAGAGTCGCGCTCCGCTGGTGCTGCGCGAGACCGGCTGCCCGGCCCGCTACTACCTCCCGCCGCAGGACGTACGGACGGAGCTGCTGACCCCCTCGGACACCACGACCCACTGCCCGTTCAAGGGCGACGCGTCCTACTGGTCACTGCCGGACGCGCCGGACCTGGTCTGGGCCTACCCGACCCCGAAGGCCGAAGTGGCCCAGGTCAAGGACCACTTCTGCTTCTACGACACCGAGGTGGTGGCCGCCTGAGAAGGCCGGCGGAAATCCACCGCGAAAACTTCTGCCGTGGAGCGATGAGTTGGGCGCGGCCCGCCGGTCTGACTCTCCATGGACAACGTGTGCAAGGTGAAGTCGGGGGACGGCACCCCGATCGCTTACCGGCGGTCGGGCGAGGGACCGCCGGTGATTCTGGTGGGCGGCGCGTTCAGTACGGCGGAGTCGGAGGCGCCACTGGCCCGGCTGCTCGCGCCGCGCTTCACGACGATCACCTACGACCGGCGCGGCCGGGGCGCCAGCGGCGACCGGGCCCCGTACGCCGTGGAGCGTGAGGTCGAGGACCTCGCGGCGCTCCTCGCGGTGGCGGGCGGCAGCGCGGCGCTGTACGGCGTCGCCTCGGGCGGCGCGCTGGTCCTGGAGGCGGTGGCGGCGGGGCTGCCGGTCACCCAGTTCGCGGTGTACGAACCGCCGTACGCGACCGATCCGGCCGCCCTGCGGGCGAGGGCCGCGTACACGGAGCGCCTCACGGAGCTGCTGGCGCGCGGTGAGCGGGACGCGGCGGTGGAGCTGTTCCTGTCGGCCATGGAGCTGCATCCGGCGACGATCGAGGTGATGCGCCGCTCCCCGCTGTGGCCGGACCTGGCGGCGGTGGCGCACACCCTCGCCTACGACGACCAGGTGCTGGGCGAGGGGCTGATCCCGGTCCGCCGCCTCTCTGCGGTCACCACCCGCGCGATGATCGTGGACGGCGGCGCGAGCCCCCCGGTCGTCCGCGACGCCGCCCGCGCGGCGGCCCGCGCCCTCCCGCGCGGTCGGCACCGCACCCTGACGGGCCAGACCCACGAGGTGGCCCCGCATGTACTGGCACCGGTCCTGGAGGAGTTCTTCGCGGCGTAGGGCCCCGCCCGGCCGCTCAGCGCTCAGGCCGCGAGGGCGGTCACACCACCGAGAGGGGGCGGCCCGCCGTCCAGGGCGAGTTCGAACCAGATGGTCTTGCCCCCGGCCCCGTACGGCCCCTCCCCCACGGCGCAACCGCCCCACCGATCGGCGACCAGGTCGAGCATCACGAGCCCGCGCCCGCCCTCGCTCTCCCCGCCACCGCGACTGCCCACCCCCGAACGCTCGGGGAGATCCGGGCTCATGTCCCACACACTGACGCGCAGTACGGGGCACAACCAGTGCAGCCGGAGCGAAGCGGGCCCCTTGGTGTGCCGTACGGAGTTGGTCGTCAGCTCGGACGCCAGCAGCTCCGCCCGGTACATGAGTTCGGTGAGCCCATGGGCGGTGAGGACGGCCCGCAGCGTCGTACGGGCGATCCGGGGCCCGCGCGGGTCGCAGGGGAAGCCGAGTTCGTACTGCCAGGGCTCGTTGAACGGGATGGGGATCGGGTGGAGTTGGGGGTGGGGTTCCGGATTCACGGGACACCTCCTGGGTGCGTGATGTCGTGGCGTCGGCGGTGGCAATGCCTGGACCGCGCCTGCCAGTTGTGCTGGGGCAGGTCCAACCCGGTGCGCTTCCTATGACGTTGAGCGAGTGAGCAATTCCAGACAGTAAGGCATCACCTAAAACCCGTGCTACCCACTTCACCCGAACGAGTTTTATTCGCGCTTCCGGTGGATCCGGCTACCGCGCCGTCGGCAGACTGTGCGCTGACCGAGAAGAGGACGGCATGGCACCACGACAAGCACCCACCATTCGCCAACGTCGATTCGGAGCCGAACTGCGGCGACTCCGGGACGCAGCAGGTATGTCCGGCCCGATGGCCGCCGAACTGCTGGGCTCGGACCGCACGATGATCTCCAACATCGAAGCCGGACGCTTCGGCATCAGCGAAGAGCGCCTACGCCGTCTGGCCAGCATCTACGAGTGCGACGACACAGACCTGGTCAACTGCCTGGCGGAAATGACCGGTGGGCGAAGGAGCGGCTGGTGGGACGAGTACCGAGGCAAGATCCCACCCGGTTTTCTGGACGTGTCCGAACTTGAACACGACGCGGTGCGGCTGCGCACAGTCCAGACCGCACACCTGCCCGGCCTCTTCCAGACCGAGGATCACGCACGGGCGACCTTCGAACTCCCCGTTCCCCCCCTGCCGCGTCTGGAAGTGGAACTCCGGGTAGCGCACCGCTTGGCGAGGCAGTCAGTGATCACGAGGGACGATGCCGTCTTCTACGTCGGTGTCATCCACGAGGCCGCACTGAGGATGCGCCTCGGCAGCCGAGACACTGCGCGCACGCAGCTACGGCACCTCTTGGACTCCAGCGAGCGCCCCAACGTCACTCTGAGAGTGATCCCGTTCACCGCAGGAGGCTTCGCCCTGCTGGACACCTCGCTCCTGTACGCCGAGGCATCCAATCCACACCTGGACACAGTTCAGATGGACACGCCTACCGGCGCGGTGTTCATCGACTCACCGACTCAGCTCGCCAACTTCCGTACGCGACTGGACTTGGCCGAACAGGTGGCGTTGACTCCTTCGAAGTCGAGGGAGTTCATCCGTTCCATTGCCAAGGAGTTGTGAGAGGTGTCCCACGTATCAGAGTTGCGCTGGGTGAAGTCTTCGTTCTCGGGCGATGGCGGCAACAACTGCGTCGAAATCGCCGTCACAGGGCCGAACACCGTCGCCCTCCGCGACAGCACCCGTCCCACCCGGATCACCACAATGGGCCAGGCCGCCTTCCAGACGCTGATATCCGCAGTGCGGGCCGGGCGGTTCGACCCTATCCAGACCTGACAGCCGCCGCGCCCTCCTCGGCCACTCCGCTCTTGACAGCCCGCGTGATAACTTCGCGATCGCAACTCGCGCTGTTGTCAACGTGCTTCATGGGGGGGCAGGCTCATGACGTTGAGCCCACAGTGGGAAGAACTCTTCGGACCGGCCGAGCCGAAGGCGCAGACACGGCTCGCCTCGGCTGGCCCCGGCGATGCGGGCGGAGAGGCCGATCTTCAGCAGGACGCGGCTCCTTGGACGACGGCCGCAGGGGTTGCCGCCGAACTGCACACGACGACCGGAACAGCTCGCAGCGATCTGGATCTTGCGCACGACGGGGTCACCTGGGGCCTGGAAGGGTTCACGATCGGCGCCATTCTGGCAGAAGTACACAAGGGATGGGACAAGCGGCTCGGCAACGTGCGCAACGAGTGTTCCCGGCTTGACGGGGCGCTGAAAGCGGTCGGACGGGATTTCGGGGAGACCAACACCGAGGTCAAGGATTCGTTCCAGCGGCTCATTCCCAAGCCGCCCGAAGAGGGCAGGTGAGCCGGGCGTGTTGACGTGGCAACACGTGCGCGACATCAAGCGGAACGAGTACGAGCAGGCGGCCGACGGCTGGGGCAAGGTCAGCGCGCGAGCGAGCGTGGCCATGGACCGGGTCGATCAGGAGATGATCGCCACACTTCAGAAGTCGCAGCGGGGCAAAGCCGCCAAGGCGGCGCTGAAGGACCTCGGGCGGCTCAGCCGAAATTTCCAGTACCTCCATACCGAATGCGGGTTGATCCGTACCGCACTGAACGGCTTCGCCTCTGAACTCGCCGGCCCGCAGCGCAAGGTGAAGCAGGCCCTCGAAAACGCCGAGTCCCTCGGCTTCACGGTCAAGCCCGACGGCTCGGTCGAATACCCGCCTTCTCCACTGGCTCCCGCTCCCAACGCTCCCGGCGCGGGAACCGCCCGGCCCGGCGCTCCGATCCCGCTCCTGCCCGGGAAAGGCGAGGGAGGGGGAGACGCCAACAAGGGCAAGGCGGAGGAGATCGCCGAGTTGCTCGCGACGGCCGTAGGCGAAGCTGCCGAAATCCATTCTCGCTACTCCGAAGCGCTCTCCAAGCTCAAGGCTGCCGACGGACTGGAGGTCACCGCCCGGATGTGGGCGGACGCGGCGAAGGACATCGGTGCCGTACGCAAAGCCGCCGGAGACTACGCCGACGCCAAGGACATCCCTAAGGACAAAAGCCCGGCGGAGAACGCTGATTGGTGGCGGCAACTGCCACAGGAACAGCGCGATGAATTCGCCACGCTCTACCCGGCGAGCATCGGCGCTCTCGACGGGCTGCCGGCGGAGGTACGGGACGAGGCGAACCGCACCGTACTGCGGACCACCACGGCGGACCTGGAGCTGGAGCGCGCCGCACTGGTGAGCCAGAAGGACAGAATGGGCCATTACGACCGGTACGGGTACCAGAAGGCCACGCGGCGGATCAAGGCGATCGACGAGGACCTGAAGGGGCTCAGATCGGTGCAGGATCACCTCGACACAGCTGGGCAAAAAGATCTACCGGAGCTCTATCTCCTCGGCGTGGACACCGAGAAAGAAGGACATGCCATTGTCTCCGTGGGGAACCCTGACACCGCCGATAACATCACTACATATGTTCCCGGAATGAATACCGACCTTGAAGGAATCGGCAAGGATATTGTTCGGGCCGAGAATTTCTACCTCGAATCCTCCAAACATGGAGCCCAGGGAACGAAATATGCCTCACTCATGTGGCTCGGCTACGACGCACCACAGGGCCCAATTTCCGTCGCGAGCGAGAATCGCGCCAACGCCGGAGCGCCCGTTCTCAATGATTTCTTGGACGGCTTGCAAGCATCCCATCAGGGTCCGCCCGCGAACGATACCGTGATCGGCCACAGCTACGGATCTCTCGTCACGGGCAAAATGCTGGCGGGTGACGAGACCCCACCCGCCGATGCCGTCATCTTCATCGGCAGCCCTGGAGTCGGCGTGGATCACGCTCGCGACCTCAATCTTCCCCCGGAGGCGGTATGGGCGGGCAAGGCAAAGAATGACCTCGTAGCGCAACTTCCGACTCGCACGTTCTGGGACCCTCGCGACTGGGGTCACCGACCCTTCGGCACCGATCCAACCTCGCAGGAATTCGGCGGAAATTCATTCGGAGTTCAGGACGGAAATAAGCTTCCACCCTTCTCTGCACACAGTCTCTACTGGGACGAATATTCCGAATCTCTAAGAAATATGGGCCTCATAGCAAATGGGGAATATCCGACGAGCGGGGCACGTTCAGAGTGAATAGTAGGCGCCTACTGACCGGCCTCGTCCTGGCTTTTCTTCTACTGGCGGGCTGCAGCACCGGAGGAGGGGGCTCCCCGTCCTCTCAGACATCGAACGGATCTGCCAATGAAGATGGAGGCACTCCCATGGATATGGGGCAAGCCGAACGCACAGCCGATGATTTGATTCAGCAAGCAGTGCATGGCGTAAATCCTGTACCGCGTCTGGAGCCCCTCGGGGGAGGCGTGAAGCCCTGTCTGGACCCGAGTGACGGTGGGTCAGAAGACCGTGTCACGCTGACACGTGGCTACTGGATGCGGGACATCCCTCTCGACCAGGGCAAGGACATCGTTCGCCAGGTCTTCGAGAACTGGAAAGCCGCCGGTCACACCGTCGATGCCGCACCGGACTACGAGCGCAGGGCCGTCGGCGCCAACCTGCGCAGCAAGCCGGACGACTTCCTCATGCAGGTGGCCATGGGCGTCGGCGGCCAGCTCAGCGTGGGCGTCACCTCCCCCTGCTTCTGGGACAAGGAGCCCGACGAGGTCAAGGCCCCTGTCTCAAAAGACCTCGGCCTTCCCACCCCCACGACCAAGGCCGAGCTGAAGGTGCGGCAGCAGGCCCTCAGCGGCGTGAGGGACGTCTCCAGCCAGGTTCTGGACGGCCTCATCGGCGGCTGGCCCTCCGAGGAAAAGCCTTACGTGTACGTCCGGAGCCAGGACGGCTCCTGTGTGGGACAGCATCAGTGGACGTACACCTGTGAGGACGCTTCTGTCGCCGAGCGCGCCTATCAGCGGCTGGTGCGCAAGCTGACCGAACGCGGTTGGCGTTTCGAGGCACCGCCCGAGGAGGTCGCGGCTCAGGGCGGCGACGCGATGCTGGCTCTGACGCCGGACGAGTACGAGTCCGGGGCCGTGGTCGAGCGTCCTCGCGGAGGGGCCGTGATCACTGTGTCCGCCGCGTGGGAACGGGAGTGGCCGCCGCCGTACATGCGCTGAGGCCGACGTCCGGGCCGCCTACGGCCCCCGGCGGGCGTCAGCCCGCCAGCGCCCCCCTGCGGCGTTCCGTCGTCGCGATCGTCGCCGAGCCCACGACGCGGGCGCCGTCGTACAGGACGATCGCCTGGCCGGGGGCGACCCCGCGGACCGGTTCGGCGAAGCGGACGTGGAGGGTGCCGTCGATCAGCTCGGCCGTCACCGGGGTCTCGCCGCCGTGGGCGCGGAGCTGGGCCGTGTAGGCGCCGGGACCGGCGGGGGCGGTGCCGCACCAGCGGGGCTTGAGGGCCGTCAGGGCGGTGACGTCGAGGGAGGCGGCGGGGCCGACCGTGACGCGGTTGTCGACCGGGGAGATGTCCAGGACGTAGCGCGGCTTGCCGTCGGCGGCCGGGTGGCCGATGCGCAGGCCCTTGCGCTGGCCGATGGTGAAGCCGAACGCGCCGTCGTGGCTGCCGATCTTCGTACCGGACTCGTCGACGATGTCGCCCTCGGCCCGGCCCAGGCGGTCCGCGAGGAAGCCCTGGGTGTCGCCGTCCGCGATGAAGCAGATGTCGTGGCTGTCGGGCTTCTTCGCCACGGCCAGGCCCCGGCGCTCCGCCTCGGCGCGGATCTCGTCCTTGGTGGTGAGCGTGTCGCCGAGGGGGAACATCGCGTGGGCGAGCTGCCGCTCGTCCAGCACACCCAGGACGTACGACTGGTCCTTGGCCATGTCGCTGGCCCGGTGCAGCTCGCGGGAGCCGTCGGGGGCGGTGACGACCGTCGCGTAATGGCCCGTGCACACCGCGTCGAACCCCAGGGCGAGCGCCTTGTCCAGCAGCGCCGCGAACTTGATCTTCTCGTTGCAGCGCAGGCACGGGTTGGGGGTGCGGCCCGCCTCGTACTCCGCGACGAAGTCCTCGACCACGTCCTCGCGGAAGCGTTCCGCGAGATCCCACACGTAGAACGGGATGCCGATCACATCGGCGGCACGGCGCGCGTCCCGGGAGTCCTCGATGGTGCAGCAGCCGCGCGCGCCGGTACGGAAGGACTGCGGGTTGGCGGAGAGCGCGAGGTGCACGCCGGTGACGTCGTGGCCCGCCTCGGCGGCGCGGGCGGCGGCGACGGCGGAGTCCACGCCGCCCGACATGGCGGCGAGTACGCGCAGGGAACGCTGGGAATTCTGAGTCATAGCCCAACCAGGGTACGGCCCGGGGGAACCACAGTCGCGCGGATATGCGTTCACGATCATATGGACGAGAACGAGCAGGGTACGGCCGGCCGCGGCGCGAGGGGCAGCCGCCGGGCGCCCGCGTCCTCGGACAGGAAGAAGATCGGCCGCAGGGCGGTGCTGATCGGCGGCGCGGCGGCCGTGGTCGGCGGGGGCGTGCTGGCGCGGAACGAGCTGGCGCGGTTCTGGTGGCAGGTTCCGGGGGTCGCGAAGCCCCGCAAGGAGGGTGAGCTGGATTACGCCCCGTCGGAGTGGGTGGCGGCCTCGTCTGCGAACTGGCGCCGGGCCGACCGGCCCGACGACTTCCGCATCGACCGGGTGGTCGTCCATGTCGTCCAGGGCAGCTACGAGGTGGCGCTGAAGGTCTTCCAGGACCCCGGGCACGGCGCGGCGTCGCACTACGTGGTCGGGGAGGACGGACAGGTCGCGCAGATGATCCGCGAGCTGGACGTGGCGTACCACGCGGGGAACAGGAGCTACAACGAACGCTCGATCGGTATCGAGCACGAGGGCTTCGTGGACAAGCCCGAGTCGTTCACGGACGCGATGTACCGCTCGTCGGCGCGGCTGACGGCCGACATATGCCGACGATACGAGATACCCGTCGACCGCGAGCACATCATCGGGCATGTCGAGGTCCCCGGGACGGACCACACGGACCCCGGGCCGCACTGGGACTGGCCCCGCTATCTGAAGCTGGTACGGGAGGCGGAGCCGGTCGGGCCCTCGCCGTCGGCGTCGGTCGCCGCGCGGGGGGCCTGAGCCGTCAGCTCAGGCCGGCGTTGCGCGCGCGGTCGACCGCCGGGCCGATGGCCCGGGCGACCGCCTCGACGTCCGCCGCCGTGGAGGTGTGACCGAGGGAGAACCGCAGGGTGCCCCTGGCCAGGTCCGGGTCGCTGCCGGTGGCCAGCAGGACATGGCTCGGCTGGGCCACGCCCGCGGTGCAGGCGGAGCCGGTCGAGCACTCGATGCCCTGGGCGTCGAGCAGCAGGAGCAGGGAGTCGCCCTCGCAGCCGGGGAAGCTGAAGTGCGCGTTGGCGGCGAGGCGGCGGTGGGGGTCGCCGCCGAGGACCGCGTCGGGGACGGCGGCCCGTACGGCCGTGATCAGTTCGTCCCGCAGGGCGCCGATCTCGCGGACGAACTCCTCGCGCCGTTCGGCGGCGAGCCGGCCCGCTACCGCGAAGGCGGCGACGGCGGGCACGTCGAGGGTGCCGGAGCGGACATGGCGCTCCTGGCCGCCGCCGTGCAGCACGGGCACCGGGGTGTACTCCCGGCCGAGCAGCAGGGCGCCGATGCCGTAAGGGCCGCCGATCTTGTGGCTGGAGACGGTCATCGCGGCGAGACCGGAGGCACCGAAGTCCAGCTCGGTCTGGCCGAAGGCCTGGACCGCGTCCGAGTGCAGCGGAACATCGAACTCCGCCGCCACCCGGGCCAGTTCCGGGACCGGCAGGATCGTCCCGATCTCGTTGTTCGCCCACATGACGGTGGCGAGGGCGACATCGAGCGGGTTCCGTTCGATGGCCGCGCGCAGCGCTTCGGGCGACACCCGCCCGTAGGAGTCGACGGGGAGGTATTCGACGGTGGCGCCCTCGTGTTCGCCGAGCCATTCGAGGGCGTCGAGGACGGCGTGGTGCTCCACGGGGCTGGCGAGCACCCTGGTCCTGGCCGGGTCGCCGTCGCGGCGGGACCAGTACAGCCCCTTCACGGCGAGGTTGTCGGCCTCCGTGCCGCCCGAGGTGAAGACCACCTCGCTGGGGCGCGCGCCGAGGGCCTCCGCGAACGTCTCACGGGCCTCCTCGACGGTACGGCGGGCCCGGCGCCCGGCGGCGTGGAGCGAGGAGGCGTTGCCGGCGAGGCCGAACTGGGCGGTCATCGCCTCGATCGCCTCCGGCAGCATCGGAGTGGTCGCGGCGTGGTCGAGGTAAGCCATGGTGGGCTCGATTCTACGAGCGCGGACGGGCGCGGACGCATCCGGTATGGCGCGGGGTCACCGGGGACCGGCCAGGACCGGCCAGAAGCGGCCAGGACCTACCGGGGTCGACCGGAGCCGGCCGGGTGGGAGCGGCCGGGGCCCACGGGCAACCGGGGCTTGCCCGCCACCGTCACGAGTGTTTAGCGTTACGGTCATGACAGAGTGGATCCTCGACCGTACGTTTCCCAGCTCGTCCGGCGAGGTTCGCTGGGCCCAACTCGGCTCGCCCGGCCTGCCGCCCGTCGTACTGCTGCACGGAACACCGTTCTCCTCGTACGTCTGGCGCGCCGTCGCCCGCGCCCTCGCGCCGGACCACCGCGTCCTCGTCTGGGACATGCCGGGGTACGGAGCTTCGGAGAAGGGCGCGGGACAGGACGTGTCGCTGGACGCCCAGGCCCGGGTCTTCACCGAACTCCTCGACCACTGGGGCCTGAGCGGCGGCCCCGGTCGTCCGCCGGCCGTCGTCGCCCATGACTTCGGCGGGTGCGTGGCCCTGCGCGCCCACCTCCTGCACGGCGCCGCGTACGAACGACTGGCGCTGGTCGATCCGGTGGCGCTGGCACCCTGGGGTTCGCCGGCGTACCGGCTGCTCGGCGCGCACAGCGATGTCTTCACCCAGCTGCCGCCCGCGCTGCACCGGGCGCTGGTGCGGGAGTACGTCTCCTCCGCGAGCCATCAGGGGCTGGCCGCCCCGGTCCTGGAACGGCTGGTCGACGACTGGTGCGGGGCGGCGGGCCAACCCGCGTTCTATCGCCAGATCCGGCAGAACGACCAGCGGTACACGGACGAGATCCAGGGCCGGTACGGGGAGCTGGAGCTTCCTGTGCTGATCTGCTGGGGCGCCGAGGACACCTGGATCCCCCCTGCGAAGGGGGCGGAACTGGCGGCGCTGATTCCGGGCGCCGAGCTGCGGCTGTTGGCGAATACCGGCCATCTTGTCCAGGAGGACGCACCGGCGGAACTCACGGCGGCGGTCGGCCGTTTTCTGCTCGGCGGCCGATTTCGCCCCGGGGACTAGGCCAGGCCCAGGAGCCCGCGGGTCTGGAGCAGCAGGAGGATGGAGAGCAGCCGGTCGGACTTCACCCGACCAGGATTCCCTGCCGCCCGGGAATCCCTGCCGTCCAGAAGTTCCTGCCGACCGGGAATCCCTGCCGTCCCGGGAGACCCGTCAGGCGCGGGGCGCGCGGGCCAGTTGGCGGGACTGGGCCACCAGCCGGTCCGCGCTGTCCCAGACCTCCGCGTCCTCCTCCAGGAAGCCGCCGGCCAGGTTACGGGTGGTGACGGCGACCCGGAGCGGCCCCGGCGCCGGGCGGCAGCGGATGTGGGCGGTCAGCTCGACCGTGGGGGTCCAGCCCCGCAGGCCCAGGTCGAAGGAGGTCGGCGGCAGCGCGTCGACGGTGAAGAGCAGCGAGAGCGGGTCGGGGGCACGGCCGTCCGCGAGTCCGAACCAGGCGCGCATCTCGCCCCGGCCGGAGGGCTCGCCCACGGCCCAGCCGACCGTGGCGGGGTCGACCCACATGGAGAGCCGGTCGAGAATGGTGAAGTCACCGGCCGGCAGGGTCGCTTCGGCGGTGTTGACGCACCGCTCCAGCGGTGGCATCTCGGGCGGCTTCGCCGCCGTGCGTATGTCGTCGGGGAGGGCGTCCAGGTCACCGTACGAGGCGAGGAACCGGATCCGCTCCACCTCGCTCCCGTCCTCACCGGTCTGGAAGAGGGAGGCCTGGCCGGTGGAGAGCGTACGGCCGGTGCGGACGGTCTCGGTCCGCACGACGGCCGGACCCGGCACCGAGGGGGTGAGGTAGTGCGCGGAGACCGCGAACGGGTCGGAGTGCGGCAGCGCGTCGCCGAGCGCGCGGCCCATGACGGCCAGCAGATAGCCGCCGTTGACGATGTTCATGACGGTCCAGCCCGGAAAGAGCCGCGTGTCGTAGACGCCCGGAGCGCCGGGGGTGACGGCCGTCTCGCGGTCGAACTCGCTGTCACCGATGGATGCCTGTGCCATGGAACGCAACCGTACAACATGAATTTACTAAGCGGTAGCTTAAAATTACCGGCACGAGGCGCTCCGGCCCGGCGGCGTCACGCGGGCTCCTCCACCGTCGCCGAGCGGCGGTTCCAGGCGCGCGGCGCCCGCCAGTGGAAGCGCATCGCGAGCAGCCGCAGAACGAACGCGGTCAGGACGGCGATCCCCATGGTGAGGCCGTTGAGCACGTCGAAGCGGATGCAGAGCGCCGCCATCGTCGCGCCGACGATGGCGGGCACCGCGTAGAGGTCGCGGTCCCAGCGCAGCAGCGAGGGCACCTCGTTGGCGAGCACGTCACGCAGCACCCCGCCGCCGACCGCCGTCCCCAGACCGAGCACGGCCGAGGACGTGAGGCCGAGCCCGTACTCGTACGCCTTGACGGTCCCGGTGACACAGAAGAGCCCGAGCCCCGCCGCGTCGAAGACATTGACGGCGCCCTGGATCCGCTCGACGTGCGGATGGAGGAAGAAGACCAGTGCGGTCGCCACCAGCGGCATGGAGAAGTAGCCGAGATCGGTGAAGGCGGCGGGCGGGACCGCCCCGATGATCAGATCACGGAGCAGCCCGCCGCCCAGCGCGGTGATCTCGGCCAGCACCGCCATGCCGAAGACGTCGAAGTTCTTGCGTACGGCGAGCAGGGCGCCGGAGATCGCGAAGACGAAGATGCCGGCGAGGTCGAGCGCGTGCTGGACGGACGGGGTGAACAGGGTGAAGAGGGTGTGGAGCACCCGGACATTGTGCCGCTCCCGCCGGACACCCCCGATCGGGCCCACCCCTCCCGCCGACCCGCATCGCCGAGGCCCGCCGCACTGCACCGCCGAGGCCCGCCCACCCGCACCGCCGAGGCCAGCCGACCCGTACACCTGAGGCCCGGCGGATGTCCGCCGGGCCTCAGGTGTGCTCGATGTTCCTCGTACGGGTCGCTACTCGGAGCTGCCGCCGGCGTCCGAACCGGAGTCCGGCGTGGTCTCCGTCGACGTGTCGGGCTTGGCCTCCGGCTTGGCCTCGGCCTTGGCGTCGGTCGACGGCTCCGCACCGTCTGCCACGTCCGCGCCGTCCGATACGTCCGACGCATCCGCGCCGTCCGACACGTCCGCCAGCTCGATCGTCTCCCGCGACGCCACCGAGACCGTGTCCCGCGGACGCTGGTCCGGCGCGTTCTCCGGGTGGTGGCAGGCCGCCTGATGGCCCGGCGCGAGCTGGATCAGCGGCGGCTCCGTCGTCCTGCAGACCTCCGTCGCCTTCCAGCAGCGGGTGTGGAACCGGCAGCCGGTCGGGGGCGAGATCGGCGACGGCACATCGCCCTTGAGCAGGATGCGGTCGCTCTTGCCGCCGCGCCGGCTCGGGTCGGGCACCGGCACGGCCGACAGCAGCGCCTTCGTGTACGGGTGCTTGGGCGACTCGTACAGCGACTTGCGGTCCGCCAGCTCGACGATCTTGCCGAGGTACATCACCGCGATCCGGTCCGAGACATGGCGGATGACCGAGAGGTCGTGCGCGATGATCACGTACGTCAGCCCCAGCTCCTCCTGGAGGTCGTCCAGCAGGTTCACCACCTGGGCCTGGATCGACACGTCCAGCGCCGAGACCGGCTCGTCGGCGACGACCAGCTTCGGGTTGAGGGCCAGCGCCCGCGCGATACCGATGCGCTGGCGCTGTCCGCCGGAGAACTCGTGCGGGTAGCGGTTGTAGTGCTCGGGGCTCAGGCCCACCAGCTCCAGCAGCCGCTGCACCTCCTTCTTCACGCCGCCCTCGGGCTCGATGCCCTGGAGCTTGAAGGGGGTGGAGACGATCCCGCCGATGGTGTGGCGCGGGTTCAGCGAGCCATACGGGTCCTGGAAGATCATCTGGATGTCGCGGCGCATCGGCCGCAGCGCGCCCGCGGACATGTGGGTGATGTCCTTGCCCTCGAACTCGACCTTGCCACCGGTCGGTTCGAGCAGCCGCGTGATCAGCCGGCCCATGGTCGACTTGCCGCAGCCGGACTCGCCGACGACGCCCAGGGTCTCCCCGGGACGTACGTCGAAGGAGAGCCCGTCGACCGCCTGGACGGCGCCGACCTTGCGCTTCAGCACGCCCTTGGTGATCGGGAAGTGCTTGACCAGGCCGGTGACCTTGAGGATCGGCTCCGGGCCCTCCGAGGAACCGCCCGCGGCGGCCCCGTCCGCCGCGACCTGCTCCGGAATCTTCTTCGTCAGCTCAGTCACAGCTTCGGCGCAATCTCTTCGGTCCAGATCTTTTCCCGCTCCGCGCGCGACATGTGGCAGGCGGAGAAGTGCCCGTCGGTGATCTCCCGCAGGTCGGGACGGACCGTACGGGTGAGGTCGTCCTTGGGGACGTCGGCGTACGGGCAGCGCGGGTTGAAGGCGCAGCCGGACGGGACGTTGATCAGGCTGGGCGGGGTTCCCTTGACCGGCACCAGCCGGTCGGTCTGCTCGCGGTCGATGCGGGGCATCGAGCCCAGCAGCCCCCAGGTGTAGGGGTGCTGCGGCTGGTAGAAGACCTTCTCCGCCGCGCCGCGCTCGATGCAGCGCCCGGCGTACATCACGAGCAGGTCGTCCGCGATCTCGGCGACGACGCCGAGGTCGTGGGTGATGATGACGACCGCCGAGTGGAACTCCTTCTGGAGGTCCCGGATGAGGTCGAGGATCTGCGCCTGGACGGTCACGTCGAGGGCGGTCGTCGGCTCGTCGGCGATGAGCAGCTCGGGGTTGTTCACCAGCGACATCGCGATCATCGCGCGCTGACGCATACCGCCGGAGAACTGGTGCGGGTAGTCGTTGTAGCGCCGGGCCGGCTCGGGGATCCCGACCCGGTCGAGCATCTCGACGGCCCGCTTCTTGGCGGTCTTCTTGTCGACCTTGTTGTGGACGCGGTACGCCTCCACGATCTGCGCGCCGATGCTGTAGTACGGGTGCAGCGCGGAGAGCGGGTCCTGGAAGATCATCGACATCTTGTGGCCACGCAGCCGGCGCACCCGCTCGGGGCCCGCGCCGATCAGCTCCTCGCCGTCCAGCCAGATCTCGCCGGAGATGCGGGCGCGCTCGGAGGTGTGCAGCCCCATGATGCCGAGCGAGGTGACGGACTTCCCGGAGCCGGACTCGCCGACGATGCCGAGGGTCTTGCCGGCCTGGAGGTCGAAGCTGACGCCGTCGACGGACTTCACGAGGCCGTCGTCGGTGTCGAAGTGGATGCGCAGGTCCCGTACGGAGAGGAACGCGTCCTTCGCCGCCGGAGCACCGGCGGCGGCCTCCGTACCGGCCTCCGTACCGGCATCCGTACCCGCCGCGCTCTTACCCGCGTCGTCCCCGCTCGCGTGCTGCGTCTTGCTCACGTCGCTCATGAGAGCCTCACCCGGGGGTCGATCGCGGCGTACACGAGGTCCACCAGCAGATTGCAGAGAACGATGAAGAAGGCGGCGACCAGCGTCACACCCATCACGATGGGCAGGTCGCTCTTGGTCACGCCCTGGATGGCGTACGCGCCCATTCCCTGGAAGGAGAAGACGCGCTCGGTGATGACCGCGCCGCCGAGGAGCAGCGCGAAGTCCATGCCGAAGATGGTGATGAGCGGGGTGAGCGCGGCGCGCAGGCCGTGCTTGACGACCACCGTGCGCTCCTGGAGGCCCTTGGCCCGCGCGGTTCTGATGTAGTCCTCGCCCATGGTCTCCAGCATCCCGGCGCGGGTGAGCCGCGCGTAGAGGGCGGAGTACAGGAAGGCGAGGGTGCACCAGGGGAGGATGAGGTTCCAGGCCCATTCCCCGGGGTTCTCGGAGAAGGGTACGAACTCGACGTCCCAGATCTGCCAGTGGGAGCTGAAGAGGGCGAGGGAGACCAGGCCGGTGAAGAACATCGGCAGCGAGACACCGGCGAGGGCGACGCTCATGGTCAGACGGTCGAAGATCGAGCCCCGCTTGAGCGCGGAGAGCACGCCGATGGCGATACCGGAGACGACCCAGATGACCGCCGCGCCGATGGCGAGCGAGAAGGTGACCGGGACGCGCTGGACGATCTCGGGCCACACCTCGACATGGGTCTTGAAGGAGTAGCCGAAGCACGGCGCGTTGCACACCGAGGGGTTGGGGCCGAGGTTGTACTCGGCGCCGACCACGATGGCCTTGATGAAGTGCCAGTACTGGAGGTAGAGCGGATCCTCCAGCCCCAGGTTCGCCTTGATGGCGGCGATGGCGTCGGGATCGGCGCCCTTACCGACGTACTGGGCGGCCAGTGAGTCGGTCGTCTGGCCGCCCAGCCGGGGCACCAGGAAGAAGATCGCGAACGTGACTGCGCTGACCACCAGCAGCAGCAACACCGCGGCGAATACGCGTCGGATGATGTACGCAGCCACAGCCGTGCGGTGTCGGGGCGTCCGGGCGGGGTGCGCCCGTACGATCCGGCACCTTCACCTGCCTTTCGGGGGGGTGCTGATTGATGTAACAGGTGTTACTGAATGTGTGACCGAGCGGGCTCGGAGTCTGTTCCGAGCCCGCTCGGAGGGTCCTGCGGACTTACTTGGACGAGCCCATCAGCACGTAGTCGTACATGCCGAGGTACGACTCGGCGACGGTGACGTTGGTCGCCGACTCCGGGCGGTAGAGCAGGTTCTTGCGGTAGAAGAGCGGCACCGCGGACGCGTTCTCCAGCACCAGCTTGTCGACCTCGGCCCACTTGTCACCACGGGCGGTGGCGTCGAGGGTGCCGATGCCGTCGGTCAGCGCCTTGTTGATCTTCGGGTCGTTCAGCTCCATCAGGTTCGTGCCACCGGACGGCTTGATGGCCGAGCCGTTCACGATCGAGTCGAGGAAGCCGTAGCCGGTGGGCCAGTCGGCACCCCAGGCCATCATCATCAGGCCGGCCTTGTTGTCGTGGACCCACTTGGGCGAGCCCGCGAAGTCGGTGAAGTACTTGTCCGACGGGAACTGCTTGATGTCGGCGGTGATACCGATCGCCTTCAGGCTCTGCTGGATCTGCGTCGCCGCCGTGACCTCGTCGGGACGGTCGGAGCGCGCCGTCAGCGAGGTCTTGAAGCCGTTCGGCTGACCGCACTTGGTGAGGTGCTCCTTGGCCTTGGCCGCGTCACCCTTGTTGCCCTCGGTCGGGTACAGGTCGAACTTCTTGTAGCCGGCGACCGACGGCGGGATCATCGTCGTGGCGGGGTCACCCTTGACCGAGCCACCGATGGAGTCGACCACACCGGCCTTGTTCACCGCGTACTGGACGGCCTTGCGGCACTCGATGTTGTCGAACGGCTTCACGTTGACGTTCATCGCCAGGTACTGGAGCGCACCCGCGTACGGGTTGTCCGTCTTGGCCTTCTCGTCGGCCTTGACGAGCACCTTGGGCTGCGTCTTCGACTGCAGACCGGTGCCGCCGATGTCCGCGGTGATCGTGTCGTTGAGCAGGTGCTCGTCGATCGTCGTGGCGTTGACGTTGAACTTCAGCTCGATCTTGTCCGGCAGCGCCTTGCGGATCGGGTCGGTCGCCGGGTCCCACTCGGGGTTCCGGGAGAGCGTCGCGCCGCGGCTCTCGCTGTACGAGTCGAACTTGTACGGACCGGAGGAGACGATCTTCTTAACGTACTCGGCGCCCGTGTCTGCCTTCTGCGGGACCGGGGCCGTCTGCGAGAACGCGGCCAGGTAGTCCATGTCCGCGAACGGCTTGTTCAGCTTGAAGGTGATCGTGTACTTGTCCGGCGTCTCGATGGACTTGAGACCCTCGGGCGACTTGTCCTTGTACGGACCCTTGTACTTGTCGCCACCGTCCAGGTAGGCCTTGAAGTACGTCGGGCCGTTGGACATCGCCTCGGGCGCGAAGTTGGAGCGCTCGATCGCGTACTTGACGTCCGCGGAGGTGATCTCGGTGCCGTCCTGGAACTTGATGCCCTTGCGGAGGGTGTACGTCCAGGTCTTGGCGTCCGGGCTGCCCTTGCCGAGGGAGGTCGCCAGGTCGGGGACGACCGTGAGGCCTTCCTTGCCGGCGGCGGGCTTGAACGTCACCAGCGAACGGGCGTACAGGCGGGAGAAGTTCTGCACCCAGCCGTAGTACGTGTTGCCCGGGTCCAGGGAGTCGGGGCCACTGGAGTGCTCGTACGTGACCGTGCCCCCCTTCTTCGTGCTGGCGTTGACGATGCTGCTCAGTCCGGCATCGGCCTTCGCGCTGCCGCCCCCATTGCCGTCCTTGTCCTTGCTGTCACCGCTGCCGCAGGCGGTCGCACCGAGTGCCAACGCCAGCGTGACGGCTATGGCCGATGCTGTCTTTCTGCTGTTCACCTGAGGAAAGCCCCCTCGATCGATGGTGCGGCCGGGCCGCGATTACTTGCCACGGGGGTCGAGTGCGTCACGCAGACCGTCCCCCAGCAGATTGAAGGCGAGCACGGTGATGAAGATCGCCATGCCAGGAATGATCATGAACATCGGGTCGACCTCGTACAAGTCGACCGCGGTGGACAGCATGCCGCCCCATGAGGACTGCGGCGGGGCGATACCGACGCCGAGGAAGCTCAGGGAAGCCTCGAAGAGGATGTTGGTGGGGATCAGCAGCGTCGAGTAGACGAGGATCGGCGCGATCAGGTTGGGCAGCAGTTCCCGGAAGAGGATGAACGGGCCGCGCGCGCCGAGCGATCTGGCCGCCTCCACGAACTCCCGTTCGCGCAGGCTGAGGGTCTGCGCGCGCACGATGCGGCCGATGTACGGCCAGCTGAAGAAGCCGATCACGAAGATGAGCACGGCGATGCGCAGGGAGAGCCCTTCGAGCCCGAACACCTGCCCCTGGAGCGACGCCGAGATGGAGATCGCGAAGAGGAGCAGCGGGAAGGCGAGGAAGGTGTCCATCATGCGGCTGATGGCGCTGTCGACCCAGCCGCCGTAGAAGCCGGCCACGACGCCCATCACGACACCGATGACGACCGAGAGCAGCGTGGACCCGGCCGCGACGACCAGGGAGACCCAGGAGCCCTCGATGATGCGGGCGAGGATGTCCCGGCCCGTCTGCGGTTCGACACCCAGCGGGTGGTCCCAGCTGATGCCGCCGAAGCTGCCCTTGGGCGCGAGCAGCACGGGGTCGACGAGGTCCTGGTTGAAGGCGTCGGGGTCAAGGCCGAAGACCGACTGGATCGGCTTGGAGAGTGCGGCGACAAGGACCAGCAGGATCACGATGACGCCGCCCGCCATGGCGACCTTGTCCCGTTTGAAACGCGTCCAGGCGATCCGGCCGAGCGAGCGGCCTTCGATCTGCTTGCCCCCGGCGCCTTCCAGCACCGCTTCCGGCTGCGCTTTCGCCGCCGGACCGGTGGTCTCGATCGGTGCCGTCATTGCGCTGGAGACCCCTCTCGGCCGACGGTGGCCGGCCTGTGACCGCCGCTGTAGCGGCTCAGTTCGCTTCGTTGATGTCGCATGGTGGTCCCCCCGGTTCGGGAGATCCGCTTCTGTCAGCGCGTCGCCCACACATCTGTCGCACATACGTGCCGATGCCACCTGCTGGAGGGAGTCTTCAGCCCTATCGCGATCACATGCCAGCCCCATCGGAGAATGGTTGCTCAACCGTGATGCGATCAGAGGGTTACCGTTATACGGACACCTCTGACGCCTCAGCGGACGACATCGGTCATCACCCCGTCAGATTCGACCAGAACAGGCATGTTTGACCCACTTATTGTCTCCCCCGTGGCGGATTCAGTATGCGCGAGAGGCAGGGGGCGGATAGCCGTAACCGGAGGCTTGGACGGGCGCCGCGTGCGCCGCGTGCGCCTCCCGGTCGTAGAACGGGCGGGAGTTGACCCGCAGCCACATCGTGACCGGGTCGTACTCGTCGGACATCGCGACCGTGGAGACGGGCAACCCGTCGGGGACGGCGGCGATCGACTGACTCATCATCGCGCGTACGGAGTCCACGGAGGCCGGGCTCGTGTCGTACAGGTCGAGCCCGATCGCCAGGTACGGGGCGCCCAGCGCGGGCTGCACCCAGGCCCGGCGCAACGACCGTACGGCGGGGGTGCGGTGCGCGTTCTGGGTGAGCAGGGCGTAGAACTGCGGGAGTTGGATGGCGGGCTCGGAGAGCCGCAGCGGGCCCGCGGGCATCCGGTCGAGACCGGTGGCGATCCGGCGCAGATCCAGCCACGGAATACCGAGGCCGCCGCCGGGGGAGTGCGGATTGAGCCAGATGCCCCAGCGGTCCGGGTAGAGGGCGCGGGCGATATCGCGGCCGGACACCACTTCGTGCGCGCGGGTCCAGCCGCTGACGGACAGCTCATGGGCGGAGGTGACACAGGGCGCGTAACCCAGCCCGTCGACCTCCATGTTGCCGTACTGGGCGTCGGGCGAACCGGCCCTGCCGTGCCAGAGCAGCATCCAGACGCTGTCGTCGGCGAGGGCCTGGAGGAGCGCCTCGTACGCGTCGTACCGTCCCGGCGTCACCTGGCGCAGCATGTGCTCGACCTGCCCGGCCGCCGCGGTGCCTGACGCGCTCACTCTGGGTCCCGCCCCTCTTAGATCCACCATTCGTCCCGCTCCCCCGGCGCCACCCGGGTGCCCCGTGACCCGCGGAGCGCGCCCGCCGCGCGGGCGGTACGCCGGTCCAGCCATCAAACCAGCTTAGGCGGCTGGCCTGACACCGACTTGACGGCGGGTGCGCGTGCCGCGTAGGCGGGGCGGTGCGGGGCGCCTGGTTCCGGCCGCGTGCGCCGTGGCCGGAGCGGAGACGTGCCCGCGACTACGGCTCATACCCGCCCCGGCCGGTCGTACCCTTCCGGTCACGCGCGCTCGTAGAAGGGCCGGACCTTCGCCAGCAGCCACTCGCCGACCGGGTCCTGCGTCAGGTCCAGCAGCAGGAGGTTGACCGGCCAGGCCACCGGAACCCGGCCCAGGGCGCGGCCGAGCGCGTCCATCGGCGCGTTGCGGTCGGCGGCCTCCCAGGAGGAGAGCTGGACGCCGATGAAGAGCACCGGCGGCTCGCCCTCGACGCTGGCGAGCGCGCGCCGGGCGGTGGCCACGGTGCCCACCGCGCCGAACTCGGCCGCGGCGGCGGAGAGGAAGTCGACCGGGTCCTCCTGCCAGTCCGGCTCGAAGAGCCTGACCCGGCCCCCGCTGGCCGGCCCGTCGAGCGGGGTACGTCCCGCCCGGCACAGCTCGGCGACGGCGAGCGGCGGCAGCGGCGCACCGACCGCACCACCGGGGTTGACCGCGATGCCGAGCTGCGGCGGCAGCCCGCGGGCGAAGTCACGGGCCGGCGCGACGGTGAACGCCATGTGCTCGCCGACGCACTGGAGGAACTGCTGGTGCGAGCTGAACACCGGGACGTACGGTGCGCCGTCGATCTCGACCGTCGGCAGATCGAGCGAGGGACTGTCGGGGCCGCCCCCGTTGGGCAGCGGTACCCAGATCTCGCTGCGGCCGAGCACCTCGACCAGCCGCCCGCCCGCCGCGTCGTTGCCGAGCGAGGCGGTGAGCACCTCTTCCAGCTCGTTCCCCGGCCATGCAGTGTTCACCACGTGTTACCCCTCCACCCAGTACGCCCGGCGCCCGGTCCGCCCGGGACCTGCCGCGGCACCCAGCACCCTAATAGAGCGTGGCGCGGGTCACTCCGTTCCCGGCGCGGAGCCCAGGACCGGTCCGTCTAAGAACGCGATCCGCTCCAGACCGCCCGCCGCGTCCCGGTCGAGCAGCACCACCGAGGCGCACCCCTCCGGGAGCCGGCCCGCCGCCACCGCCGCGAGCAGCCGGCGGACCGCGCCGCGGTGGCGCGCGAAGGCGTACCCCGAGACGCCCCGGCCGCGCTCCCGCTGGCCCGCGCGGGCGGTCTCCGGCGGCACGTCCAGCACGAGCAGATGCAGCCGGCGCCCGCGTCTGACGGCCTCCCGGGCGAGCCAGCGCCGTACCCATGTCTGCGTACCGCAGTCGTGCACGACGGGGCTCGCGCCCGAGCGCAGCACACGCCGCAGCCCCGCGTAGTGCGCCGTCCGTACCAGGGGGCGGTAGACGGCGTAGGGCAGTACGGACGGCATCCGCCGCGCCCAGCGGTCCCGCGCGTCCTGGGAGTCGATGCCGCCGCCCCCGGCGGCCCGCCGGATCAGCGTGGACTTGCCGCTGCCGGGCAGCCCGGAGACGACCACCAGGTCCCCGGCGCCGAAGACCAGCCCCTCGGGCCCCCGGCCCGGCCCCAGCCCCCGCAGGTCGCGCACGGCGGGCCCGGCGGGCGGGGGCACCACCCCCACGGGTCCCTCACCGAGCGCGCCCGCCCCCTGCTGTACGGGCACGCCCGCGGTCGTGGCACACGCGCCGGACCCCTGCGAGATCATCGCCGTCCCCCTGTCAGCTCAGTCCGTGCCGGCCCGGTCGGTCCGGTCGGCCCGGCCGGTGGCCGCCCCGTCCGGCCTGCCCATGTCTCTTGCCCATGAAGTGTAAAGACTTGGTAATGTCCCGCAAGCCTCTCACCTGTACCGGAGATGTGCCGACCGGCCGCGCCGTGTCGCCGCGCCCCGTGCGATGATGTGCCCGCCAACTCCATACCGGCCGTTTGAATCCGCGCGGGAGAGTCCCGGTCGCCCTGTGCGCCGGGCGCCGAAGGAGCAAGATCCTCCCTTGAATCTCTCAGGCCCCGTACCGCGCGGACGAGGCAGATCTGAAAAGCGGGCCGTGTCGTCACGGCCCCACCCAAGGTGCAAGTCATGACCTCAGTACGCGGGGTCGTGATGAACCTCTCAGGTTCCGATGACAGATGGGGAGGATCGTCCTCGTAGTCATGCCCTGGGAGCCACACCGATGAGCCATGTCCCCCCGAGCAGCACCCCCCGCCGTACCGCCCTCGACGCCACGCACCGCGCGCTGGGCGCGACCATGACCGACTTCGCGGGCTGGGACATGCCGCTGCGCTACGGCAGTGAGCGCGACGAGCACACCGCGGTCCGTACCCGCGCCGGGCTCTTCGACCTCTCCCACATGGGCGAGATCACCGTCACGGGGCCGGACGCAGGGCGTCTCCTCGACCACGCGCTCGTCGGCAACATCGGCGCCGTGGCCGTGGGCCGCGCCCGGTACACGATGATCTGCCAGGAGGACGGCGGGATTCTGGACGACCTGATCGTCTACCGCCTCGGCGAGGACACGTACATGGTCGTCGCCAACGCCTCCAACGCCGGGACGGTCCTGGACGCGCTCACCGCCCGCGCCGCCGGGTTCGACGCCGCCGTACGGGACGACCGGGACGCGTACGCCCTGCTGGCCGTCCAGGGCCCGGAGTCGCCCGGCATCCTGAAGACGCTGACCGACGCCGACCTGGACGGGCTCAAGTACTACGCGGGCCTGCCCGGCACCGTCGCCGGGGTCCCCGCCCTGATCGCGCGGACCGGCTACACCGGCGAGGACGGCTTCGAGCTCTTCGTCGAGCCGCGCCACGCCGAGCGGCTGTGGCAGGCGCTCACCGAGGCCGGCGCGGGCGTGGGCCTGGTGCCCTGCGGGCTCTCCTGCCGCGACACCCTCCGGCTGGAGGCGGGCATGCCGCTCTACGGGAACGAGCTGTCCACCGCCCTGACCCCGTTCGACGCGGGCCTCGGCCGCGTCGTGAAGTTCGACAAGACCTCGAACGGCGGCGCCTTCGTCGGCCGCGAGGCGCTGGCGGCGGCCGCCGAGCGCGCCGCGGCCGCCCCGCCGCGCAAGCTGGTCGGCCTGATCGCCGAGGGCCGCCGCGTCCCGCGCGCCGGGTACCCGGTGGTCGCCGACGGCGCCGTCGTGGGCGAGGTCACCTCGGGCGCCCCGTCGCCGACCCTGGGCCGGCCCATCGCGATGGCGTACGTGGACGCCGCGCACGCCGCGCCCGGTACGGCCGGGGTCGGCGTGGACATCCGCGGCTCCCACGAGCCGTACGAGGTCGTGGCGCTGCCGTTCTACAAGCGCCAGAAGTGATCAGGCGCCGGAAGTGATACGGACGCCCTCCGCGCCCGTCCCGTCTCGGTCCGCAAGACAGCGGTTCCGCACCACACCCTCGCGTACAGGAGAATTCAGGTCATGAGCAACCCCCAGCAGCTTCGCTACAGCAAGGAGCACGAGTGGCTGACGGCCGCCGAGGACGGCGTGTCGACGGTCGGTATCACGGAGTACGCGGCCAACGCCCTCGGCGATGTCGTGTACGCCCAGCTTCCCGAGGTCGGTGACACGGTGACCGCGGGCGAGACCTGCGGAGAGCTGGAGTCCACCAAGTCCGTCAGCGATCTGTACGCCCCGGTGACCGGCGAGGTCACCGAGACGAACCAGGACGTCGTCGACGACCCCTCACTGGTGAACTCCGCGCCCTTCGAGGGCGGCTGGCTGTTCAAGGTACGCGTCACGGAGGAGCCGGAGGACCTGCTCACCGCCGAGGAATACACGACGTTCTCCGGCAACTGACCTCGGGCTGACGTGACGCAGCTCACCCGGACGACCCCGCACCAAGACACCCCAGGGACCGTGATGTCTTCGAAGTCGCTTCTGAACGCCTCACTCCACGAGCTGGACCCCGACGTCGCCGCCGCTGTCGACGCCGAACTCCACCGCCAGCAGTCCACCCTCGAAATGATCGCCTCGGAGAACTTCGCGCCGGTCGCGGTCATGGAGGCCCAGGGCTCCGTCCTGACCAACAAGTACGCCGAGGGCTACCCCGGCCGCCGCTACTACGGCGGCTGCGAGCACGTCGACGTGGTCGAGCAGATCGCCATCGACCGGGTGAAGGCGCTCTTCGGCGCCGAGCACGCGAACGTACAGCCGCACTCGGGTGCCCAGGCGAACGCGGCCGCGATGTTCGCGCTGCTCTCCCCCGGCGACACGATCATGGGTCTGAACCTCGCCCACGGCGGGCACCTCACCCACGGCATGAAGATCAACTTCTCCGGCAAGCTGTACAACGTCGTCGCGTACCACGTCGACGGCGAAACCGGCCAGATCGACATGGCCGAGGTCGAGCGGCTCGCCAAGGAGTCCCGCCCGAAGCTGATCGTGGCCGGCTGGTCCGCGTACCCCCGTCAGCTCGACTTCGCGGCCTTCCGCCGGATCGCGGACGAGGTCGGCGCGTACCTGATGGTCGACATGGCGCACTTCGCCGGTCTGGTCGCCGCGGGGCTGCACCCCAACCCGGTGCCGCACGCGCACGTCGTCACCACCACCACACACAAGACCCTCGGCGGCCCGCGCGGTGGCGTGATCCTCTCCACCAAGGAACTGGCGAAGAAGATCAACTCCGCGGTCTTCCCCGGCCAGCAGGGCGGCCCGCTGGAGCATGTCATCGCGGGCAAGGCGGTCTCCTTCAAGGTGGCGGCCACGGACGAGTTCAAGGAGCGCCAGCAGCGCACCCTGGACGGCGCCCGGATCCTCGCCGAGCGCCTGGGCCGGCCGGACGTGGCGGAGGCGGGCGTCTCCGTGCTCTCCGGCGGTACGGACGTCCACCTGGTCCTGGTCGACCTGCGCGAGTCCGAGCTGGACGGCCAGCAGGCCGAGGACCGGCTCCACGAGGTCGGCATCACGGTCAACCGCAACGCCGTCCCGAACGACCCGCGCCCCCCGATGGTCACCTCGGGCCTGCGGATCGGCACGCCGGCGCTGGCCACCCGCGGCTTCACGGCCGAGGACTTCACCGAGGTCGCGGACATCATCGCGGCGGCGCTGAAGCCGGAGTTCGACCGTGAGGCGCTGGCCGCCCGGGTCACCGCGCTGGCCGGGAAGCACCCCCTCTACCCGGGCCTGTAACGACTGCTGTGCGGGGCACCGCGCACATCGTGCCCACCACCCGCGGGCCGGTGCGGTGCGGTGCCCCCGCCCCCGTACGGCGGCCTTCCGCCGTACGACCGCCTTGTAAGGAGTCACCACCGTGGCCATCTCGGTCTTCGACCTGTTCTCGGTCGGTATCGGCCCCTCCAGTTCCCACACGGTCGGCCCGATGCGCGCGGCGGGCCTGTTCGCGCGCCGCCTGAAGAACGAGGGTCTGCTCGCCCACACCGCGTCCGTACGGTGCGAGCTGTACGGCTCGCTCGGCGCGACCGGGCACGGCCACGGCACCCCGAAGGCCGTACTCCTCGGCCTGGAGGGCGACTCGCCGCGCACGGTCGACGTGGAGAGCGCCGACGAGCAGGTGGCACGGATCCGCGCGGCCGGCCGGCTCAGTCTGCTCGGCGTGCACGAGATCGCCTTCGACGCCGACCGGGACCTGGTGCTGCACCGCCGCAAGGCCCTGCCGTTCCACGCCAACGGCATGACGGTCGCCGCGTACGACGCCGAGGGCGCGCCGCTGCTGGAGAAGACGTACTACTCGGTGGGCGGCGGCTTCGTCGTCGACGAGTCCGTGCTCGACGAGGGCGCGCCCGGCGAGGACCGCATCAAGCCGGACGACACCGTGCTGAAGTACCCCTTCCGCACCGGCGACGAGCTGCTGCGGCTCTCCGCCGACACGGGGCTGTCCATCTCCGCGCTGATGCTGGAGAACGAGAAGGCGTGGCGCACGGAGGACGAGATCCGCGCCGGGCTGCTGGAGATCTGGCGGGTCATGCAGGCGTGCGTCTCCCGGGGCATGTCCCGGGAGGGCATCCTCCCCGGCGGCCTCAAGGTCCGCCGCCGCGCGGCCCACTCGGCGCGCCAGCTGCGCGCCGAGGGCGACCAGCAGGCCCACGCGATGGAGTGGATCACGCTGTACGCGATGGCCGTGAACGAGGAGAACGCGGCAGGCGGCCGCGTCGTCACGGCCCCGACCAACGGCGCGGCGGGCATCATCCCGGCCGTCCTGCACTACTACATGAACTTCGCGGCGGGCGGCGCGACGGCGGAGGAGAAGGACGAGAACGTGGTCCGTTTCCTCCTCGCGGCCGGCGCGATCGGCATGCTCTTCAAGGAGAACGCCTCCATCTCCGGCGCCGAGGTCGGCTGCCAGGGCGAGGTCGGCTCGGCCTGCTCCATGGCGGCGGGCGCCCTCGCCGAGGTGCTGGGCGGCTCCGCGGAACAGGTCGAGAACGCCGCCGAGATCGGCATGGAGCACAACCTGGGCCTGACCTGTGACCCGGTCGGCGGCCTGGTCCAGATCCCGTGCATCGAGCGCAACGGCATGGCGGCGGTGAAGGCGGTCACGGCGGCGAAGATGGCGCTGCGCGGGGACGGCAGCCACAAGGTCTCCCTGGACAAGGTCATCAAGACGATGAAGGAGACCGGCGCGGACATGTCGGTCAAGTACAAGGAGACGGCCCGGGGCGGACTCGCGGTGAACATCATCGAGTGCTGAGGATCCCGGCGCCGGACCGGTGAACCGGCCACCGGGGAAACTAAATTCTGCGCAACTCTCCTCCCCTCAGGCACACTTGACCCTTGGAAGCGCTCCCGGATACTTTCGGCACGCCCGGCTCGCGCACACGCGTCCGCACCCCCTGTGGGGGCAGTTCGGAGGGGTCATGAGGACAGCCATGGACGTACCCTCCGGGTTATCACCCTGCCCGCCCGCAGGACGCGGTCCGCGCGACGGAAAGGCAGATACGTGAACAATATGCACAATCTGCACAAACGGCGCCCCGGAAAGCAGCAGTTCCACCGGATGCTCGCGGCGGCGGGCGTCGATCCCGGCCTGGTGCGCTCGCGCACCGAGCTGGAGGACGCGACCTTCAACACGGTCTACCGCGTCCGCCTGAGCGAGGACGCGCCGGGGTACAGCGGTCTCGTACTCAAGATCGCGCCCGATCCGGCGATGCCGACGCTGAGCTACGAGCGCGGCATCATGCGGACCGAGGGCCTGTTCTACGCCGCCGCGGCGGGCCGGGCGCCGGTGCCCGAGGTGGTGTACGCGGACTTCTCCCGCGAGCTGATCGACACCGACTTCCTGGTGCTGACCGACCTGCCCGGCGCCAACTGGTCCGCCGCGCGGGAGCGGATCGGGGACGACGAGCGGGCGGGACTCCGCGGCGAGCTGGGCGGGCTGGTGGCGGCGCTGCACGAGGTGACGGGCCCGGCGTTCGGCTACCCGCAGACCGCGCAGCTCCCGGAGGCCGCGCGGGTCCTCCGGACCGCCGGGGCGCCGGGGGCCGCTTCCGTCGCCTCACCGCCCGGTTGGCGCGCCGCGTTCCTCGCCATGGTGGACACGGTCCTGGCCGACGCGGCCACGTTCGGCGCGCCGCTGCCGGAGCCCGCCGAGCGGATCCGGGAGACGGTGCACGCCGCGGCGGATCCGCTCGACGCCGTGACCACGCCGGTCCTGGTCCACTTCGACCTCTGGGACGGCAACATCCTGGTCGACCGGGCCGCCCCGGACGAGCCGCACCGGATCAGCGGCCTGATCGACGGCGAACGCGCCTTCTGGGGCGACCCGTTGGCGGAGCTGGTCTCGCTGGCCCTCTTCGAGGACATCGAGCGCGACGGGGCGTTCCTCGACGGATACCGGTCGGCCGGCGGCCGGGTCGACTTCGACGCCGAGACCCGGCGGCGGCTCGGCCTCTATCGCTGCTACCTCTATCTGATCATGCTGGTCGAGGTGGTGCCGAGAGGTTTCTCCGGCCCGGAGCAGGAGGCCAGGGACCGCCATGTGAGCGGGCTGCTGCGCGCCGAGCTGGCGGCCCTGGGCAGGGCCGGGGCGGCCGGCCCCTGATTGCGGAGCCTGACCGGGCTGTCGCCCGAGTGGTCCGCGAGGGGAGGTAGGGCACCTCCGGTGCACGGTTCGGGCAACCGTGCGTTGACGCGGGACAGCAAAGCGAGCCCCGCGTACCGGATCAAACAACCATTTCACCCCCGTGCCACAACCATCGGTTGTGCTGTTAGCTTGGCGGTCATGGATCTCACCGCCGTACGCACCTTTGTCGTCGCCGCGGACGCGGGCCAGTTCCAGGAAGCCGCGGGCAGCCTGTCGATCACGCAGCAGGCCGTGTCCAAGCGCGTCGCCGCGCTGGAGAAACAGCTCGGCGTACGGCTCTTCACCCGGGCGCCGCGCGGGGCCCGGCTCACGATCGACGGGCAGGCGTTCCTGCCGCACGCCCGCGCGCTGCTGCGGGCCGAGGAGCGGGCCGCCGCCTCCGTACGGCCGGGGTGCCGCCCGCTGCGCGTCGACGTGATCGGCCGGCGGCTCTCCACGGCGGGGCTGCTGCGCGACTTCCACCGCGCGCATCCCGGGACCGATCTCGACGTCATGACGGTTTTCAGCGCCGAGGAGGCGTTCGCCGCGGTACGCGACGGCACGATCGACGCGACGTTCCGCGCCGTCACCCTGCCCGGACTGCCGCTTCCCGAAGGGGTCGAGGCGGCCCCGGTCCTCGACGAGCCGCTCCAGCTCGTCACCGGGCCGGCCCATCCGTACGCCGCCGCCGACGCGGTCACCCCCGCCCAGCTCGCGGGCCGGCGGATCTGGATGCCCGGCAACCGGTCGGGAACGGAGTGGGCCGCCTACTACGACGAGCTCGCCGCCGCGTTCGGGCTCACCGTCGACGCCATCGGCCCCGACTTCGGCGTCGAGGCGCTGCTGGACACGATCGCGGACTCCGCGACGCTGGGGACCTTCCTGAGCGAGCGCACCCCCCTCGTCTGGCCCGCCGGCCACGATCTTCGGCGCATCCCCCTGCGCGATCCGGCCCCGGTCTACCCGCACTGCCTGGTCTGGCGCACCGACAATCCGCACCCGGCCCTCACCGCACTCCGCGACCACCTCACCGCCGCCGCGCGCCCCCACCTCACCGCGCCGGAGATCTGGACCCCGGCATGGGCCCTGCGCGCCGCGGGGCCGGGACGCCCGCAGCAGGGCAACTGACCCCGCGGACGCCCCGGTCACCCCGACTTCCCCCGGATTACGGCAACTTCGCCCATGCCCCGGTCGTCTCTAACGGTATGACGAAGAGAACCCGCGCCTACGCCCTCTCCGCCGCCCTGATCCTCGCCCTCGCCGCCCCGGGCCTCTCGGCGCTCTCCGCCGGAACGGCCGCCGCGGCCCCCGCACCCGGCGCCGAGGCCGTCTCCCCGGCCGCGGCCGGTGCCGAACTGCCCCGCCCCACCGGCCCGTACGGGGTCGGCCGGGACACCCTGCGCCTGGTGGACCGGGACCGCGCCGATCCGTGGGTGCCGGAGTCGGGGCCGCGCCGGCTGCTGGTGTCGATGTACTACCCGGCCGCGCCGGGCACCGGCCGACCGGCGCCGTATCTGACGGCCGACGAGGCCCGTGCCTTCCTAATGAACAACGGTGTCCCCGGCTCTCTCGCCGAGCCGATGAGCGCGACGCGCGTGCACTCCCGTCTGGACGTGCGGGCGCTGCCGGGGCGCTATCCGCTCGTCGTGCTCTCGCCCGGCTTCTCCCTCTCCCGGCTCACCCTCTCGCTCCTCGCGGAGGACCTGACCAGCCGCGGCTACGTCGTCGCGCTGGTGGACCACGCGTACGAGAGCTTCGGTACGAGCTGGCCCGACGGCTCCTTCACCTCCTGCGTCGCATGCGAGGTACGCGGCGAGGAGGGGAAGCCGGCCGTGGCCGACGTACGCTCCGCCGACGTCTCCTTCCTGCTGGACCGGCTGGCCGGCGCGCGGCCCGCGTGGGAGCGCGCCCGGCTGATCGACCGTTCCCGGATCGGCATGGCGGGGCACTCCATCGGCGGCGACTCCGCCGAGCAGACCATGTCCGACGACCCACGCGTCCTGGCCGGGGTCAACATGGACGGCAGCTTCCACCGGAAGGCGCCCGGCGCCGGGCTCACCGGGCGCCCGTTCCTGCTGCTGGGCACGGACAGCCTGCACCGCCCCGGCGGCGGGGACGCGAGCTGGGACACCACCTGGGAGCGGCCGGACGGCTGGAAGCGCTGGCTGACGGTGGCCGGTTCGGCGCACGTCACCTCGTTCACGGATGTCTCGGCGGTGATCGACCAGCTCGGCATGGAGGACCCCACGGGGGCCACCCTCCCGCCGGAACGGGCGAACGCGATCGTCCGGGAGTACCTCGCCGCCTTCTTCGACCGCCATCTGCGCCACGTACCGCGTCCGCTGCTGGACGGGGAGTCCGCCGCCTACCCGGAGGTGACCTTCCACCGTCCGTGAACCGGTACGCCGGTCACACGGTGCGGTTGCGGCCCACGTAGACGTTCCGCGCCCGGTAGAAGGTGTCGCCGCCCGGCCCCGAGGAGCCCGAGGAGCCCTCCATCTGGAGGTTGACGATCAGCCAGAGCGGTTTGCCGACGAACCCGGCCCCCCGGTGGGCGGCCTTCCAGGTGCCGTCGAGGTAGTAGTGGATGTCCACGTCCGTGGCGCTCACCTTGGTGATCCAGGCGCGGTACGTGTGCCAGGAGCCGGGCGAGGAGACGCCGACGATCGTGGTCGACACGTCCGAGGAGGTGCGGAAGGTGTTGAACCAGTTGTTGGTGTTCCCCTTGAACTCCAGGATGTCGCTCTCCGGCGGCCAGCTGTTGACCCCGGTCAGCCAGAACGCCGGCCAGGTGCCCGCCCCGCTCGGGGCCTGGAACTCGCCCTTGACCTCGTAGTCGGGGAACTGGTCGGTCACCACGATCTGGTTCTTCGCGTGCACCGCGCCCGAGTGGTAGCGGATCGGCAGGTGCGGCGTCGAGCTGCTCGTGCCCTCGTCCCAGGTGATCCGGGTCGCCTGGAGGGTGAGCACGCCGGAGTTGAGATAGATGTGGTTGTGGTCGGTGGAACTGCCGTACATCCGGGCGCTGCCGTTGTGGTCACTTCCCCAGGGGTACCGGTAGTTCCACTCCGCCTCGAAGGCGGCGTAGCTGCCGAAGGACCCGTTGATCACGTCCTCCCACGCGGCCGCCGCCCGCGCCGGGCGTGCCGTGCCGGGCGTGCCGGGCGCGGCGGCGGCCCGCGCCGTACGGGGCAGTGCGGCGCCCAGCGCCATCGCCCCGCCGAGCGCCGCGGCCCCGCCGAGGAAGCCCCTGCGGGCGGCGTGGCCCTCGCGCCCGCGGCCGCCGTCTCTGCTGTCTCTGCTGTCTCTGCTGTCACTGCTGTCACTGCTGTCACTGCCATCGTTGCCGTGCGACTCGCTCCGTGCCGGTACGTCCCGCATGACGACTCCCAAGATGGGACAGAAAGCATCAGGACTCCACACATTCCCAAGGGGATCATCAGGCGTCAACGGGTGCGGCAGGCTCCCCCCTCCCCGGTGACGGCGGCGACCGGGATGACGGTGTGATCACCCGTCATGGCGTAGGGACGGCCGACCATTCGGGGGAACGTCGGGGCGTAGAAGGCGTCGGATTCGTTCTCCGTCCCGACCGACCCGTTCCCATGTCCTTTGTCCGGCCCGCGTGCTGTACGCCGATCTCACGCATGCCGCAAGTCCACCGCACCATCCGGAACACCAGCGAGGGGGGACACGATGACCCCGGGAGCCGACATCAAGACCGATCACACCGCCCGCGCCCGCGCCTGTGCCCGTGGGCCCGCCTCTGCCCCATTCCCTGCCTCTGTCCCTGCCCCGTTCCCTGCCCCGTTCCCCGCGTCCGCGCGTGACCGCGTCCGTCCCCGCGTCCCGTACGCCTGGGGAGCCGCGGCCCTGTGCGCCGCCTTCGCGCTGACGGGCTGTTCGCTGCTGGGCGCCGGAGGCTCCGGCGCGTCCGAGGACGACAAGGCCGTGCCCGCCACCGAGGCCGCCACCGTCCGCCCCGCGGCGCGCCCGGCGGCGCCCGTGCCCGCCGTGCTGGAGGGCGTCCACGTCAACGTCGAGGAGGGAGCCGTGGTCGGCGTCGGGATGCCGGTGTCGCTCACCTTCGAGCAGCCCGTGCCCGCCGCCGAACGGGCCGCCGTCGAACGGGCCCTGACCGTCACCAGCAGGCCGCCCGTGACCGGCGCCTGGAGCTGGGTGAAGGACCGCCACCTCGACGACGGCCAGCGCCTCGACTACCGCCCCCGCACCTACTGGACCCCCGGCACGAAGGTCACCCTCCACGCGGGCCCGCGCCCCGGATCCGGCTCCGGCCCGGCGGGCACGCTGAACCGGCGCTTCTCCGTCGGCCGGTCCCTCGTCGCCACCGTCGACGTGCCCGGCCACTTCATGACGGTCGTGAAGGGCGGGGTCGCCACCCGGATCCCCATCACGGCCGGGGCCCCCGGCATGGAGACCTGGAACGGCGTCATGGTCGTCTCGGACAAGGAGCGCCGGGTGCTGATGGACTCCAGCACCGTCGGCTTCGGCGACGCGTACAAGGGCTACTACAACTACGCCGTCCATCTGACGTCCTCCGGCACCTACCTCCACGAGAACCCGCTGGCCGACGTCCACGCGGGGCGCGAGAACATCACGCACGGCTGCGTCGGTCTCCCCACGGACGGCACGGCGCGGCGCTTCTTCGAGGAGGTCATCCCCGGGGACGTCGTACAGGTCACGGGGACGCCGGAGACGGTCGATCCGGGCAACGGTTACGGGGACTGGAACATCCCCTGGAGCCGGTGGCTGGCGGGCAGCGCCCTGCGGTGACCCGGGCGTCCGGCGGCCGGGTCCCGGTCAGCGGGTACTGACCCAGTGCGGGTCCGGGACCACCGTCAGGACCGCCGAGACCAGTACGACCAGGGCCAGTACGGCCAGTTCGGCGCGGGCGGGGCGGGTGGGGTCGCCACCCCCGCCCAGCCGGCGCCGGGCCGCCAGCGCCAGCGCGCACACCACGGCCACCAGGACGAGCTTGGCGATCAGCACCCGGCCGTACGCCGTCGTGAGGACGACGTCGGCGGGAAGCCTGCGCAGGGCCGAGACCGTGCCGGTGGCGGCGAGCGCGGCGAGCAGCCGGCCCGCGTGCCGGGCGTACCGGACGAGCAGGTCCCCCGCCCCGCCCGGGACGCCGCGGCGGAGCCACATCGCCCGCAGCACGTACAGCAGCCCGCCGGTCCAGAGCGACGCCGCGGTGAGATGGACGACGGTGAGCGCGGCGCCCAGCAGCGGGGTGTACGGCTCCGGGTGGGCCCGCAGCGCCTCCGCGCCGACGACGGCGGCGAGCGGGACGAGGGCGAGGGCCGGGCGGGTCAGGGTGGCGCAGCCGGCGGCCAGCAGGAAGCCGTTGGCCATGACGAGCAGGAGGCGGCCGTCGGCGGTGCCGTACACCGTGGTGAGGTCGAGCCCGCTGACCCGGGCCAGCAGCACGATCTGCCCGGCCGAGGCGGCGGCCCCGGCGAGCGACGCGGCGACGGCCCAGCGGCGCGGCTCGGAGAACGCCACGGGGGCGGTCAGGGGTCCCGTCGAGGAGGCAGTCCCGACGGCGGTACCGGGGGCGGTACGGAGTGGTCCGGAGCGGGCGGTTCCGGAGCGGGCGAGCCGGCCGCCCGCGAGTTCGCCGAGGTGCACGGCGAGCGCGGCGAAGACAACCGCGCGCAGCACCGTGGTGGCGCCCGCGCCGGGTATGCGCAGTTCCCCCGTGCCCCGGGCGGCGGCGCTCGCGCCCAGCAGTACGAGGAGCAGCGCCGCCAGCGCCCCGCCCGCGACGAGAGCCGCGGTGGTCGGCCTGGCTCTGCGGCCGGAACCGTGGGCGGTGGCGTCGACGGACGGACCAGGAAATATCACCTGCTCATCATCTCTACGGATCGCGCGGGGCGGCAACGCGACCATAAGCATCCCGAAGCCGATGTGTCAGCCGCGCCAGGGCTTGTAGTGCGGGTTGTCCTGGCACTGCGCCATGATCTCGGTCTTCTTCGCCAGGTCCACCGGGCAGGCGCCGACGACGCGTTCCCGGGCGACGCCGCCGGGGAAGGCGACCTGGTCGCTCCCCTCGGGCTGCCGGGGGGCGCCGAGGGTCCGGTCGACGTCGACGCCGCCGGGCGCGTCGATGTAGTAGTTGTAGACGGGCTTGTCCCCCACCGTGGACTTGTAGAGGTCGTGGTCGTAGCCGGCCGAGACGTACGGCGAGCCCTGCCCGGCCGCGGTGTGGCGGCTCAGGTCGTACCGGCCGTCCACCGGCGCGTCGGGGTGGAGGCCCTGTTCGAAGACGAGTTGCGGCGCCCGGTCGTCGGCGCGGTAGAGCTGCCGGCAGTCGGTACGCCAGTACGGCGTCGGGGTGATCCGCGCGACCTCGACCCGGTGGTCCACCGCGGCGAACATCTTGTCCTCGACGAGCGGACACCGGTCGGGGGCCGGGGCGGGCTCGGCCTCCGGGGCCGCCGGTGCGCCTGGTGTACCCGGGGCGGGCGGTGCGGTCGGTGCGGGCGGCGTGGGCTGCGCCGCCGCGGGCGGGGCCGGGGCCGGCGGGGCGGGTTCGGCGGGTTTCACGGTGGCCGAGGGGGACGGTTCCGGTCCTGACACGGCCCCCGTGGCCGAGGCGACGGGGACGAACACGGCGGCGACGGAGAGGGCGACGGCCGCCGCCCGCCGCCGCAGGCGAGAAGTGGTCATGGGGAGCACCCTCCACGCTCCGCGGCGGCGGGCCGTGGACCGTCACCCGGATTGGGGCGTGTTGCCGGGCGTGTTGCGGTCAGCGGAAGACGCCCGTGTGCCCGAGCGAGTAGCGGCCCGGCTGCGGGTAGACCGCGAGACCGTGCGGTCCGCCGCCGACCGGGATCCGGGCCAGCTCCTTGCCGCTGGTGGTGTCGATCGCGTACACCTCCGCGTTGTAGCGCCCCGACAGCCAGAGGACCTTGCCGTCCGACGAGACACCGCCCATGTCGGGGCTGCCGCCGCCGGGCAGGTGCCACTTCTTCGTCAGCTTGTCCTGCTTGAAGTCGAAGACGGAGATGGAGCCCTCGCCCCGGTTGGAGACGTACATCTCGCGGGAGTTCCGGCTCACGTAGAGACCGTGCGTGCCCTTGCCGGTGGGCAGGAGCTTCGGGGTGGAGAACTTCTTCCCGTCCAGCACCCACATGCCGTCGGCCATCATGTCCGCGATGTAGAACGTGCCGCCGTCCGGCGAGATCTTCACGTCCTGGGGCATCGCCCCCTCGAAGGGCAGGGTCTGCTGGCCGACGACCTTCATCTTCGCGGTGTCGACCTTCAGGAGTTCGCCGGAGAACTCGCAGGAGACGATGAAGTACCGGCCGTCCGCCGAGAAGTCCGCGTGGTTGACGCCCGCGCAGGTGACCGGCTCCGTCTTGACCACCTTCATGGTGTGCGGATCGCGGAAGACGAGTTCCCGGTCGAGGGAGGCCATGACGACGGCGTACTTGCCGTCGGGCGTGAAGTAGAGGTTGTACGGGTCGTGCACGTCGACCGGTTCGCCGGCCTTGCCGGTGGCGGGGTCGATCGGGGTGAGGGTGTGGCCGCGGTTGTTGTTGACCCAGAGGGTCTTGAGGTCCCAGGACGGCACGACGTGCTGCGGCTGCCGGCCGACCGGGATCGTCTCGATGACCTCGTACGTCGCCGGGTCGATGACGGAGACCGTGTCCGAGTTGGTGTTGGGCACGTACACCCGCGAGGGGAAGCCCCGTACGACGGGCGAGAGCATGCCGGGACGGTCGGCGGCGTAGATGTCCTTGGGGTCCTGCACCGGGGGCATGCCCGGCAGACCGGCGGGCACAGACCGCACCGGGGCGGCCGGGCGCGTGGCCTTGGTGGCGGTGGCCCCCGTACGGACCGGCTCGCCGGAGTCACCGCACCCCGCGAGCACGGCGGCGAGGGAGAAGGCCGCGGCGGCGGCCGCGAGACGCCTCGAACAGCGTGCGGCACGGGGTGAGTTGAGGCGGGAGCCGGGGCGGTCGGAGCGGCAGGCGGGGCGCGGGGCGCGGCGGCGGGCGCGGGAAGGAGTTCGGTGCATCAGGTCAGCAGCTCCGTGGTCGTCACCGCGCGCAGGCCGCGGCGTTCCAGTGCGTCGAGGAGGGCGGGCAGCGCGGCCACCGTGTCCGCGTAGCCGAAGTGCAGGCTCACCACGGAGCCGTCGCGGATCTCTCCGGTGACGGTGCGGACGACGGCCGCGGCGCCGGGCGAGGTGAAGTCGAGGGAGTCGACGTCGTACGAGAGGACGTGCGGGTAGCCGGCCCGCCGGGCCAGCCGCTGGACGAGCGGGGTGGCGTGCTGGGTGCGGGACGGCCGGAACCAGGTGCCGATGGAGCCGGTGAGCCGGCGCAGCCGCCGGGCGCAGCCGGTGATCTCCGCGTACGCCTCCGCCTCGTCCATGGCGGAGATGTCGGTGTGGTGCAGTGTGTGGTTGCCGAGGTCGTGGCCGCCGTCGAGGATCCGGCGGGCGAGGGCGGGCTGTTCGTCGAGCCAGGTGCCGACCGCGAGGACGGTGACCCGGGCCCCGGCGCGTTCCGCCTGGGCGAGCAGGGCGGTGGCGGTGGCGGGGTCGCCCTGGCCGTGGAAGGTGAGGGCGACGCGGGGGCGGTCGCGGGGGCCGTGCTCGATCTCGGCGGGCTGCCCGGGGAAGCGCCGGGGCGCGGGGGCGCTCCGCGTGGCGGAACGTGCCGTGCCGGGGCTGGGGCCCGAGGCTCCCGGGCTGTTGCCGGGTGCGGCCGCTGACGGCTTTACAGAAGTGGGGGTTGTGTCGGAGCAGCTGGTGGCGAGGGCGCCCGTGACGGCAGCGCCGGCTGCTGCGCGCAGTGCACTGCGGCGGTCGATCGGGATCACGACCCCATTTAAGGCGTAAATGGCATGAAATCTGATGATTGACCCGCTGGGCGCCCCTCGCGGGTGTCGTGGGGCGGCGCGACGTGCGATCGACGTCATGACGCGCCAAGAGGCGCGGCGGAGTGCCGTGAGATGTCGCGGGGTGTCGCGGTGGCTACGGAATCTGGCGGTCCGCGACCCGCATCTCGAACCAGGTGGTCTTGCCGCGCGGCAGCAGGTCCACGCCCCACCGGTCGGAGAGCCGGTCGACCAGGAAGAGCCCGCGCCCGCTGGTGTCCAGCTCACGCACCGGCATCAGGCACGGCAGGCCGCGCGAGGGATCGCGCACCTCGATCCTGATCCAGCCGCGGCGGCGCAGCATCCGTAACCCGAAGACGCGGGCACCGGTGTGGCGGACGGCGTTGCCGACCAGTTCGGAGACGAGCAGGACCGCGTACTCGGCGGTCCCCGGCGAGAGCTGCCACTGACGCAGCACCACGGTGTGGGTGATCCGGCGGGCGGCGGCGGCGGATTCGGGGCGGGACGGCAGCCGCACTTCCGCCTCCGTCGGATTGCCGAACAATTCCAGCGCTTTGAGCGCCTGTTCGTCGTCGACGGAGGGTATCCACCGCTCGGCGGCGGCGTGTCCGCGCTGCCGCGGCTGCTCCGTACCCTCCAGGCCCGCCATGCCCCCATCATGGCCGCACGGCGCTCCCACCGTGGCCGTTCCCTGGTATTCGGCCCCCCGGAACGAGGCATTCCGGGGGGCGTGATCGGCATATGCCCTTGGCAGAAATTGAGCTTGAGCACCCATCCCGACCTGCGATGACGAGAACCGATTGAAAGATCACCAAATGTGATCGCGCAGGCATCCTTAAGCCCGCCTTAAGGTTCCGCCGAGCGATGCACGGGGTTGACGTAGCGGCCACGCATGTCCAACAGGGCGGTTCTCAGAGGAACTTCGCCTTGCCCGGCCCCTCCTCCACGAAGGAGCGCATGCCGCGCTCGCGGTCCTCGGTGGCGAACAGGCTCGCGAACCACGTCCGTTCGACGGCGAGTCCGGTCTCCAGGTCCGTTTCGAGACCCGCGTCGACCGACTCCTTCGCGGCGCGCAGCGCGAGCGCCGGCCCCTGCGCGAGCTTCGCCGCCCAGGCGTGCGCCTGCTCGTACACCTCGGCCGCCGGGACCACCCGGTCGACCAGTCCGATGGCCAGCGCCTCGTCCGCCCGCACCTGACGGCCGGTGAAGATCAGGTCCTTGGCGCGGGACGGGCCGATCAGCCGCGCGAGCCGCTGGGTGCCGCCCGCGCCCGGGATCAGCCCCAGCAGGATCTCGGGCTGGCCGAGCTTGGCGTTGTCCCCTGCGATGCGGTAGTCCGCGCAGAGGGCCAGCTCGCAGCCGCCGCCCAGCGCGTACCCGGTGACGGCCGCGACGACCGGCTTGGGGATCCTGGCCACGGCCGTGAACGACTCCTGGAGCGCCCGGGAGCGCCCGATCATCGCCGCGTGGTCCATCGCCCGCATCTCCTTGATGTCGGCGCCGGCCGCGAAGACCTTCTCGCCGCCGTAGAGGATCACGGAGCGTACGTCGTCCCGCGCGCCCGCCTCCACGGCCAGTTCGCGCAGCCGGTCCTGGAGGGCGGTGTCGAGCGCGTTCATCGGAGGGCGGTCGAGCCGGATCGTACCGACGCCGCCGGAGACCTCAAGATTCACAAATGCCATACGCACGAGGTTAAGAGGTCGGGCGGAGAAGTGGGGCGGCGTCGCGTGCCGATGGGCGGCGCCCGGCGGCGTTGACGGTGGAGCCGGAGGACCCGACGCTCCCGCGTCGCCTCCCTCCTCCGCCT
>NZ_JBFBJB010000022.1:0-147882 GCF_040685895.1 Streptomyces sp. NPDC088124
AGCCGCTCTCCGGCTCGGGGCGACGGGCGTTCGGGCTCTTCCCGGCCCGACGGGGCGGACCTCGCCGTGGCGGCCCGCCGGGAGGGCCCGGTCAGGCGCCCGCGGCGAGCGCCCGGCGACGGCGGGCGAGGAACACCGACCCGCCGACGGCGCCCACGGCGACCAGCCCACCGCCCAGCGCCATTTCCGTGGAACTGGGACCGACGGAACCCCCGAGCCCGCCCAGCGCACCGAGCCCCTCCACCACCCGGAACTGGTGCGTGACGGTACGCGGGTCGTCACTGCACCGGACGGCCAGGTTGTAGTGCCCGGGCGTGGTGAAGTCATGGATCCGGGCACGGGCCGAGGAGTGCCCCGAGGAGTTGACGGACAGTTCGACCCGGGAAAAGGCGTTGGACGTGACCGTGCCTCCATGGCCGCAACCCTCCACACGGATGTGGAGCGTGCCGCCCCGGTGCACCTCGAACGGGTCGACGGAGACTTCGCGGGGGCCATTGGTGGCGCCGGCCAGCGGGGCGGAGAGCGCCACGGCCGCGCAGGCCGTCGCGGTCACCGCGAGAGCGCGTGAAGCACGCATCGTTGAACCTCCAGCGGAAGACGCCCCAAAGCGGCGCTCCGGGATATTCGACGAGAACGTCTTCCATGACGAACCCTCACCGGGCAACCGGAAGCGCGCATTTCGACCGGGTGTGCACCAGTACCGCGACACGCCGTCAGAAGGACGCTCCGCAGGGCGGAGTCGCAGGTCACGGACCGTCAGAAATTCTGTCGGCCGCATTACTCGGTTGGGGCGGCACGCTGACCCGCCCGGGGTATTCCCGGCGCGGGCCTCACCCGTTCGCCCGCCCCTGATCGCCGGTCGGCCGCCCCGCCCTTACCGTGCCTCCAGGTCGCCCACGAAGGGAGAATTATGGGCCAGGACCATCACGCCCCGGAGTCGAGGAAGCGCTCGCCGTGGGGCGTTCTGGCTCTCGTCATGCTCACGGGGATCGCCCTGATGCGCAACGGGGTGGACGCACCGCTGGGGCCGCCGCAGCCGGCGTCCGCGGCGGCGCCGGTCAGCAGGCCCGACCCGGCCGCGCTCGCCATTTCCGCCGTGCCGGACGTCAGGCCCCTGCCGTACGCCCCGATGTCCCGGATCCGCATCGAGGCGATCAAGGTGGACGCCCCGGTGATGGACGTGGGACTCGACCCGGACGGCTGGATCTCCGCCCCGCCGCCGCAGGACCCCAATCTGGCCGGCTGGTACCAGAACGGCGTGTCACCGGGGCAGCGCGGCACCGCGGTGGTGGTCGGCCATGTCGACAACCAGGCGGGTCCCACCGTCTTCTACGGGCTGGGCGCGCTGGCGAAGGGCCGGCATGTGGAGGTGGACCGGTTCGACGGCACGACCGCGGTGTTCGAGGTGTACGGGGTCGAGGTCTTCGCCAAGAACGACTTCCCGGGTTCGCGGGTGTACGGCGACACCGGCCACCCCGAGCTGCGGGTGATCACCTGCGGCGGCGGCTACTCCAGGGCCGGGGGGTACGACGGCAACGTCGTCGTCTTCGCCCGGATGGTCGGCACGCGCTGACGGTACGGGGCCGGCCCCACCCGGGACCGGCCCCGTACCCCTGCTCCCGTCCACCTCAGCGGTGCGGCACCGCGATGCGGTAGCCCGCGTCCAGCAGCCTGGGCAGATAGCGGCGCAGCGCCGCCACGCTCTGCGAGCGGTCGCCGCCCGCGTCGTGGGACAGGATGACGACACCCGGGCCCGCGCCGTCCAGCACCCTGCGGACGATCGTGCCGGTGCCCGGCGTGGTCCAGTCGAGGCTGTCGACGGTCCAGGCCAGCGGTTCCATGCCCATTTCCGCGCCGAGTTCGAAGGAGTGCCGGTTCCAGGCGCCGTACGGCGCGCGGTACCAGAGCGGCGTGGCCCCGACGGTCTCCTCGACCACCTCGCTGGTGCGCTCCAGCTCGCCGCGGATCCCGGAGCGGGTGAGCTTGGTCATCTGCGGATGCGACCAGGAGTGGTTGCCGATGACATGGCCGTCGTCGGCGATCTCCCGCAGCAGATCGCGGTGGACGTCGGCCATCTCGCCGCAGACGAAGAACATCGCGCGGACGTCGTGGTCGCGCAGGGTGCGCAGGATGCCCGGGGTGTACGCGGGGTCGGGCCCGTCGTCGAAGGTGAGCACCATGGTGCGGCCCAGATCGGGCAGTTCCAGGAAGGGCCTGTGGCGCACGGGGGGCAGGGGTCTGCCGACCCCGGTCCGCCCGCCCTCGGTCAGAGGCTGGAGCCGGTACGTGGAGGGCCGCAGACCGACGGCGGCCGGTGGCCCCGCGGCGCCCGGCCCGGCGGCGCCCCTTCCCGCGGCGCCCGGGGCCGGCAGGTCCGGGCCGGCCGGCGGGGGCGGCCCGGCGGGGCGGCCGGGTGTGCCGGCCTCGCCGGTGCTGAGCACCCGGGCGGTGACCGCGACGCCGAGACAGGCGGCGATCCGGAGCATCCCACGACGCCCCAGAATCATCTGATCCTTTTTCATGACCAATGGTTCATACGGCGGATCGGCCACGCCGTTCACCAACACTGGTTATCCCGGGGAAAGCACCCAATGGGATGAGGGGCGGAGCGGAACTCACCCCCCGCGCACCAGTGGGAACGGCAGTGTCTCACGGATGGTCAGCCCGGTGAGAAACATGATGATCCGGTCCACCCCGAGCCCCAGACCGCCGGTGGGCGGCATGGCGTACTCCAGCGCCGCCAGGAAGTCCTCGTCGAGTTCCATCGCCTCGGGGTCGCCGCCCGCGGCGCGCAGGGACTGCGCGGTGAGCCGCCGCCGCTGCTCCTCCGGGTCGGTCAGCTCGGAGTAGGCGGTGCCCAGTTCGGTGCCGTACGCGACGAGGTCCCAGCGCTCGGCGAGCCGTGGATCGGCCCGGTGGCCCCGGGCGAGCGGCGAGACGTCGGCCGGGAAGTCCTTGTAGAAGACGGGCTCCCCGGTCCTCTCCTCCACCAGCCGCTCGTACATCTCCAGCACGACCTCGCCCCGCGTGTCGTCCGGGGTGTGCGGCACGCCCGACCGGTCGCACAGCCTCCGCAGCGCCGCCTCGCCGGTACCGGCGCCGATCTCCTCGCCGAGCGCTTCGGACAGGGCCCCGTACACCGTCCTGACCGGCCAGCGCCCCGACAGGTCCACCTCGGCGGTCCGGCCGTCGGGGCCCTTCCTGCGGGCGACCGGCGCGCCGAAGGCCGCGGTCGCCGCGCCCTGAATCAGCTCACGGGCCAGATCGAGCATGACATCGTAGTCGGCGTACGCCTGGTACGCCTCCACCATGGTGAACTCGGGATTGTGCTTGGCGGAGACGCCCTCGTTGCGGAAGGTGCGGCCCAGTTCGAAGACCTTCTCCAGGCCGCCGACGCAGAGCCGTTTGAGATAGAGCTCGGGCGCGATCCGCAGGGTGAGGTCGAGGTCGTAGGCGTTGCTGTGAGTGGTGAACGGCCGGGCGTTGGCGCCGCCGTGCACCCGCTGGAGCACCGGCGTCTCGACCTCCAGATAGCCGCGGTCAAGCAGCCCCTGGCGCAGCGCGCGGACGACGGTGGAGCGGACGCGTACGACCGTACGGGCGCCGGGCGTGACCATCAGGTCCAGCGCGCGCAGGCGGACCCGGGCCTCGGGGTCGGTGAGGCCGTGCCGTTTGTCGGGCAGCGGGCGCAGGCAGAGGCCGGTGAGCCGCCAGTCGGTGACGAAGACGGAGAGCTCGCCGAGGTCGCTGGCGCCGATCTCGCCGGTGGCGGTGAGCTGGTCCCCCAGGCCGATGTCGGCGGTGAAGCGGCGCAGGGACGCCGCGCCGGCCGTGTCGCGGGCCACGACGAGCTGGAGGTCGCCGGACCAGTCGCGCAGGACGGCGAAGACGACGCCGCCGAAGTCGCGCAGCGCCATCACCCGGCCGGCGACGGTGGCCCGTTCGCCGGTACGGGAGCCGGCGGGCGGCGCGGGGTGCGCGGCCCTGATCCCCGCCAGGGTGGCGGTGGGGGGCGCCACGCCGACGGGGTAGGGATCCGTGCCCGACGCGCGCAGCCGTTCCGCCTTGCGGTGGCGGATCCGTATCCGCTCGGGCGCCCGGCGTTCCCGCGCGGCGGTCACGGTCCCGGGCCCCGGCAGCCGCAGCGCGTCGATGGCGGGCAGCCCCGCGGTGGTGGCCGGTCCCGCGACGCGGGTACGGGCACGCCACCGGCCCCGGGTGGCCCGCAGGCCGGGGACGGTGACGAAGCCCTCGGCGATGCCGGAGGCGAGGGCGATCCGGGCGAGGGAACCGGCGTCGCCGTAGCAGAGGAAGCGGGGGAACCACCGGGGCCGGTACTTGACGTTGGAGCGGTACAGGGCTTCGAGCTGCCACCAGCGGGAGAAGAAGAGCAGCAGCCTGCGCCAGAACCGCAGCACGGGGCCCGCGCCGATCCGGGCGCCCTCCTCGAAGGCGGCGCGGAAGACGGCGAAGTTGAGGGAGATCCGGCGGACGCCGAGCGAGCGGGCCTGGTCGCACAGCGCGGCGACCATGAACTCCATGACGCCGTTCGGGGCCTCGCGGTCGCGCCGCATCAGGTCGAGGGAGACGCCGTCCGGGCCCCAGGGAACGAAGGAGAGCAGGGCGATCAGGGTGCCCTCGGCGTCCCGTGCCTCGACGAGCAGGCACTCCCCGTCCCCGGGGTCGCCGAGCCGGTCGAGCGCCATGGAGAAGCCGCGTTCGGTGTCGGTGTCGCGCCAGGCGTCGGCGCGGTCGATGATCCGGTCCATCTCCGGCCGCGTGAGCGCCGAGTGCCGCCGGATCCGGACGGTGGCGCCGGTCCTGCGGACCCGGCCGACGGCCTGCCGGGTGACCCGCATCTCGGGCCCGGCGAGGTCGAACCGGTCGGTCAGGAGGATCGCCTCGTCGCCGAGCTGGATGGCTCCGAGCCCGGCCCGGGCGTAGGCGGTGGCGCCGTTCTCGGAGGCGCCCATGACCGCCGGGGCCCAGGCGTAGCGCCGGGCGAGGTCGAGCCAGGCCTCGATGGCGGGGGCCCAGGCCGCGCGGTCGCCCACCGGGTCGCCGCTGGCGAGGGCGACACCGGTCTCGACGCGGTAGGTGACGGCGGCCCGGCCGTTCGGCGAGAAGACGACGGCCTTGTCGCGGCGGGTGGCGAAGTAGCCCAGCGAGTCCTGGGCTCCGTACGCCCCGAGCAGGGCGCGGATCCGGGGTTCCTCGTCCCCGTGCAGGGCGGACTCGATGCGCTGCGAGCGGAAGAGGGTCGCGGCCGCGGTGAGCAGGGCCACGGCGCCGAACAGGCCGAGGACGAAGGAGACCGGGTGGGGCGGACGGCCGTCGAAGTCGCCCTCGGAGACCAGCCCGCCGAGCACCCGGTTGGCGGCCCACAGCAGGTGCTGGCTGCCCGCGAGGGTGCCGGGGAAGGCCGTGACCAGTCCCCAGCCGGCCAGTACCCCGGCGGCCAGCCCGAGGACCAGGACGAGCAGTGCCCTGAGGACGGAGCCGTGGCGGGTCTCCGCGTAGAAGTGGCGGCGTGCCAGGAGCAGCACGGAGATCGCGACGGCGCAGACCAGGAGGTTGGGCAGCCACATCCAGGCGGCGGCGGTCACCAGCAGCAGGTCGCCGAGGACGAGCAGCCCCAGATAGACGATCACCAGCCACCAGGCGACCTTCTTCCTGGCGCCGACGGCCGCGGCCAGGAGCAGCAGGAAGACCGCGTAGGCGAGGTTGTCGCTGAGCGGGACGACCACGGTGTCGAGGAAGCGGGTGACGGGGGCGAGCAGCCGGCGCAGCGGGACGATGAGCGCGATGGCCGCGCAGTACACGCCGAGCCCGACGAAGAACGCCGCGAGGACGCCGGGCACCCGGCTCAGGAGACGGCCGGGGGCGGCTCCGGTCCCCCGCGTCCGCTCCGTCCCGCGTCGCGGCCCGCGGTCCGGCCCCCGCTCCGGTGGCCGCTCCCGTCTCCGCCTGCCGACCCTCATGATCAGCACTCTAGGCAGACCGGCGTCGGGGTGCCCGTCGGGAGCGGATACCCTGCGTGCCGTGACCCAGCAGCCAACCAAATTCGAACGCGGCACCGACGGTCCGAAGGTGATCGTCGTCGGTGTGGACGGTTCCCAGTCCTCCTTCCGCGCCGCCGCGTACGCCGGCGGTCTCGCCCGGCGGCAGAACGCGCTGCTGGCGATCGTCTACGTACAGCCCGTGCTGACGGCGGGCGCCGCCCTCGGGGCCCCGGTCGCCGGGACGACCGGGGAGATCGCCGAGGAGCTGGTGGCGGAGATCCGCGCGTCGGTGGAGCGGGTCAAGGACAGCTGGGACGTCCGCTGGGAGTTCCACACCTTCCATGGGGACCCGTACAACGGCCTGGTCACCGCGGCCGACGAGCTGACGGCGGACGCGGTGGTGGTCGGCGCGTCGGAGTCGGCGGGGCACCGGTTCGTCGGTTCGGTGGCGGTACGGCTGGTCAAGGCGGGGCGCTGGCCGGTGACGGTCGTTCCGTAGCGGTCCGCCCGCGGACATCCTCGCCGCCCGTACGCCACCGTCCGTACGCCACCGTCCGTACGCCGCCGTCCGTACGCCGCCGTCCGTACGCCGCCGTCCGTACGCCGCCGTCCGTACGCCGCCGTCCGTACGCCGTCCGCCGCCGGCCGGTCACCGTCCGTCAGCCGTCGCCCTCGGTGAGCCCGTCGGCGGCGGCGCCGCGGCTCAGCACCGCCTCGGTGATGGACGACCTGGCCTCCCGGTAGTCGTCGCGCTCGGGGTCGTCGCGCAGGGCGCGCGGCAGGCTGACGACACGCCCGGAGGTGAGATCCATGAGCTGCGGGACGAACTCGGCCTTCTCGACCCGCCAGCGCTGTCCCGGCGCGGCGGGCGGCGCGAAGGTGAATCTGCCGATCGAGCCCTGATTGCCGCGTCCGTCCTGGTCGCCGTCGTCGTTGGCCATCGTGCCGGCGATCTGGTCACCCATCCCGTAGATGATCCAGGTCCCGTTGACCTTCTCGTACGCCTGCGGGACATGCGCGTGGGTGCCGAGGATCAGGTCGATGTCGGGGCGGCCCCCGGTGCGGGACGCGGTGAGCTTCCGGCCGAGACCGAGCTGGTCGTCGTCGGGCTCGGTCTGCCACTCGGTGCCCCAGTGCACGCTGACCACGACGATGTCGGCGCCCGCCGCGCGGGCGGCGCGCGCGTCGGCGACGATCCGGCGCTCGTCGATGAGGTTGACGGCCCAGGGCTGCCCTTCGGGGAACGGCTGGTCGTTGGTGCCGAAGGTGTACGCGAGCTGGGCGACCCGGGCGCCGCCGCTCGCGGTCAGCAGGGCCGGGCGGCGGGCCTCGGCGGCGGAGCGCGCCGAGCCCGTGTGCTTCAGCCCGGCTCTGTCGAAGGCGTCGAGGGTGCGGCGTACGCCGTCGGCACCGTCGTCCAGGGTGTGGTTCGAGGCGGTGGAGCAGGAGTCGTAGCCGGTCGCGCGCAGGCCCGCGGCGATCTGAGGCGGGGAGACGAAGGCCGGGTAACCGGAGAACGGTCCGTCCTCCTCGCCGTACACCGTCTCCATGTGGCAGATCGCCAGACCGGCCCCGGAGACGACCGGTTTCACCCCGGCGAGCATGGGCCGGAAGTCGTATCCGTCGCCGTCGTCCGAGGCCTCCTGGCCCCAGGCGATCACGGAGTCGTGCGGCAGGACGTCGCCCGAGGCGACGAGGGTGAAGCCGCGCTGCGGGCCGGAGCCGGCCGCCCCCGAGGGGAACGCGGCGCCGTGCCCCGGCGGCCCGTGGGGGACGGCGGGCCGACCGGGGGCACTGCAGGCCGCCATGGTGCCGAGGAGCAGCGCGGCGGCGGCCACGGCTCCCTGTCGCATGCGCTGGGTCATCGGGAAGGCTCCGGTTTCGGTGTCACGGTCCGTGTCGCGGTCGCTGGAGCGATACGGCCGGAAGGCGAGATGACAGGAGATGAGAAGGGATAGCGTCCCGATGAATCCATATAGTCACATAAACGTATGTCAATGAACCAAGCCGACATCACACCCGAAAGGGCCCGAATGCCACCGGGCGACCGTTCACCGCACCACTCGCCGCAGTGAGCGACCGCTCGTCGCAGATCTCGGTGCGCTCCCTGTCCCTCGGCGCCGCCATGCGTTCGGATACGGCAGGCGGCAGCGAATCACCGCAGGACAGCGACCCCGACGGGAAGGGCGTTCACGATGACCACCGCCACGGCCACGGAGACGACCGACGAACGGGCGCTGGCGGAGCTTCAGCGCGACCACGGCCCCGCCCTGCTCAACTTCCTGCTGGGACTGACCTACGGCGACCGGCAGCGCGCCGAGGATCTGCTCCAGGAGACCCTGGTACGGGCCTGGCTCCACCCCGAGGCGTTCGAGGGGCCCTTCGAGTCGATGCGGCCGTGGCTCTTCACCGTCGCCCGCAGGCTCGCGATCGACGCGCGCAGATCACGCCTCGCGCGCCCCCCGGAGGTCAGCGACGGGGTCCTCGCCGCCACCGCCGACCCCGAGGACCGCACCGAGAGCACGGTCGCGGCGCTGGACGTACGCCAGGCGGTGCGGACGCTGAGCCGCGAGCACCGCGCGGTGCTCGCCCAGATCTACTTCCGCGGACTGAGCGTGAACGAGGCCGCGCGGGCGCTCGGCATCCCGCCCGGCACGGTCAAGTCCCGTTCGTACTACGCCCTGCGGGCGCTCTCCCGCGAACTGCCCGGCTACAGCAGGTCCTCCTCGTCCAGCAGCGCGAGCAGCGACGGTACGTCGGCCACCTCCAGGTAGGCGGCGCCACACGCGTCACACCGCGCGAGGTGGCCCGCGACCCGGCGGTCCTCCGCCGGGCCGAGCGCCTCCAGCACATAGGCGCCCAGAAGCGACCGCACATGCGGACCGGAATCGTCCGCTCCATCGCCGGGCGCGTCACTCTCGGCCTCACCCGTCACAATCCGCTCCCGTCCGCCGCCGGATCCTGCCCTTCTGGCCACGCGGGGCGGTCTCCGCCGGTTCAATGCTCCCTTAGGCACGCTTCGGGGGAAGAAAGGAAGGCGGAAAAGCAATGCGTCCGGAATGTACCGAAGGGGCAGGCAGCGGTGGCCTTCTGGTGCCCATGGCTTGGATGTACGCCGAGTACATCGCCGACGAGCTGCTGCGCACCGGTGATCTGATGCCACCCACGACGCTGGAGTACCGGGCGGGCCGGGACGCGCTCGCCCTGACCATCTTTCTCTCGGACAGTTCGGTGGGCGGCCCGCGTGTCGTGGCCAGGATGGAGGAATGGCGCTCGCTGACGGCGTACGGGACCTCCTGGCGGGAGTGGGTGTGCGGGCGCCTCGACCTGCTGGAGGCGGCCGACTTCGAGTCGCCCTCCGAGGTCCGCGACCCGGATCTGGCGCTGGCCGGTGAGGCCTGGCGCTGGCTGGAGGAGACGGAACTGCTGGCGCCGGACCTCGACGCGGTGGGCCCGCCGCGCGGGACCGGGACGGCGTGGCGCGGGGGCGGGGCCGCGGGGGAACCGGCGGCCGGGTGCGGGGAGTTCGCCGACGGTTACCCCGGCGGGTTCGCCGACGGGGCCGCCCACGGGTTCGCGGGAGAGGAGGAGGGTCCGCAGGTGTGGACGCCGGCCTGGCAGCTCGGGCTGCCGCTCGGCCATCTCGCGATCCATCTCTTCTGATCCGGCCGTCTCTTCCGGTCCGGCGGGCCGGTGCCGAGCGCGCCCGGCGGGACCGGCGCCCGGTCAGGTGCCGTGCACTCCGGCGCGGTACTTGGGCACCCGTACCGTGATCTTCGTGCCCGCGCCGACGCCGGTCTCGATGACCAGGCCGTACTCGTCGCCGTAGACCTGACGCAGCCGTTCGTCCACGTTGAGCAGCCCGATGCCGGTGGAGGCGTCGCCCTCGCCGCGCAGGATCCGGCGCAGCCGGTCCGGCTCCATGCCGACACCGTCGTCCTCGATCACCACCTCCGCCTCGGCGCCCGCGTCGAGCGCGCTGATGGTGATGCGGCTCGTGGTGACGGCTCCTTCGAGACCGTGTTTGACGGCGTTCTCGACGAGGGGCTGGAGACAGAGGAACGGCAGCGCCACCGGCAGCACTTCGGGGGCGATCTGCAGCGTGACCGAGAGCCGTTCGCCGAACCGGGCCCGGACGAGCGCCAGATACTGGTCGATCGAGTGGAGTTCATCGGCGAGGGTGGTGAACTCACCGCGCCTGCGGAACGAGTAGCGGGTGAAGTCCGCGAACTCCAGCAGGAGTTCACGGGCCCGCTCCGGGTCGGTGCGGACGAACGAGGCGATGGCGGCCAGCGAGTTGAAGATGAAGTGCGGGGAGATCTGCGCCCGCAGCGCCTTGATCTCCGCCTCGATCAGCCGGGTGCGGGAGCGGTCCAGCTCGGCGAGTTCGAGCTGCACGGAGACCCAGCGGGCCACTTCCCCGGCGGCCCTGGCGAGCACCGCGGACTCGCGCGGCGCGTAGGCGACCAGGGTGCCGAGTACGCGGTTGTCCACGGTCAGCGGGGCGGCCACGCCCCAGCGCAGCGGGCAGTCGAGATCGTCGCAGCCGTCCGTGAAGGCCGTGCCGCGTCCGCTGGCGAGCAGCCCCTCGACCCGTTCCATCGCCCGGTCCGCGTGGTGTGCGCCGAGCCCGTCCCAGGCGAGGACGCCCTCCCGGTCGGTGAGACAGAGCGCGTCGGTGCCGAGCAGGGAGCGCAGCCGGTGGGCGGCCTTGCCCGCGCTCTCCTCGGTGAGTCCGGCCCGGAGCGGGGGCGCGGCGAGCGAGGCGGTGTGCAGGGTCTCGAAGGTGGCGTGCTCGACGGGGGTGCCGACGTCGCTGATCCGCTCGGGGCGCGCGGTACGGCGCCCGAGGACGAAGCCGCCCGCGAGGAGCAGCGGGCCGAGCACGATCAGCACGGCGAGGGCGGCTCCGCTCATGGCGCGCCCCCCGCGACTCCGTTCACGAGGCGCCTCCATCGGGATCCGTTCACGAGGCGACGTCGGCGGGTTCCGTTCACCGGGTGCCTCCCGCGCTGTCCCGGCCGCCCGGCATCAGGGTCTCCGGGAGGTGGAAGCGGGTCATGGCGGCGTTGGTGCCGGGCGGTATCCGGCTCCGGGTGGCCAGCGAGACCAGGATCATCGCGAGGAAGCCGACCGGTACGGACCACACGGCGGGCCAGGCCAGCAGCGCGTGCGGCCAGCCGGACCGTACCGTACCGCTCACCGTGATCACCGTCGCCGCGAACGAGAGACCGCCGCCGAGCAGCAGCCCGGCGATCGCGCCGGGCGGGGTGAGCCGCCGCCACCAGATCCCGAGCACGAGCAGGGGGCAGAACGAGGACGCGGAGACCGCGAAGGCCATCCCGACGGAGTCCGCCACGGGGATCCCACTGACCAGCAGCGAGCCGCCGAGGGGGACGGCCATGGCGAGCGGGGTCGCCAGCCGGAAGTCCCGGACCCCGCGCGAGGGAAGGACGTCCTGGGTGAGCACCCCCGCGACGGCCGTCGTCAGTCCGGAGGCGGTCGACAGGAACGCGGCGAACGCCCCGCCCGCCACCAGCGCGCCCAGCAGATCGCCGCCGAGCCCGCCGATCGCGCGCTCCGGGAGCAGCAGGACGGCGGCGTCGGCGTCCGCGCCGCCCGGCAGTCCGGGCACGTAGAGCCGGCCCAGCGCGCCGTACACGGGCGGCAGCAGGTAGAACGCGCCGATCAGCGCGAGAACCACCACCGTGGTGCGGCGGGCGGCCCGCCCGTTGGGGCTGGTGTAGAAGCGGACGACGACATGGGGCAGCCCCATCGTGCCGAGGAAGGTCGCCACGATCAGCCCGTAGGTGGCGTAGAGCGGGTGGTCGGCGCGTCCGGCGAGGTCGCCCGTCAGATCGAGGTCCACGGGCGGCCGCCCGTCGCCCTGCCAGGCCAGCAGCAGGAAGATTGCGGGGACGAGGAGCGCGGTGAGCTTGAGCCAGTACTGGAACGCCTGCACGAAGGTGATGCTGCGCATCCCGCCCGCCGCGACGGCCACCACCACGACGAGGGAGACGAGCACCCCGCCGAACCAGCCGGGCGCACCGGTGAGGATCTTCAACGTCAGCCCGGCGCCCTGGAGTTGGGGCACGAGATAGAGCCAGCCCGCACCGACCACGAAGACGCTCACCAGCCGCCGCACCGCCCGCGACTCCAGCCGCCCCTCCGCGAAGTCCGGCAGGGTGTACGCGCCCGAGCGGCGCAGCGGGGCGGCGACGAAGACGAGCAGCACGAGGTAGCCGGCGGTGTAGCCGACCGGGTACCAGAGCATGTCGGGTCCGTGCAGCAGCACCAGCCCGGCGACCCCGAGGAAGGAGGCGGCGGAGAGGTACTCGCCGCTGATCGCGGCGGCGTTGAGGGCGGGACCGACCGAGCGGGAGGCGACGTAGAAGTCCGAGGTGGTACGGGAGATCCGCAGCCCGAAGCCGCCGACGAGGACGGTGGCGAGGACGACGACGGCGATCGCCGCGGCGGGATGGCTCTGGCTCACGGGGCGGGCCGGCCCTTCACCAGCCGGGCGAAGTCACGTTCGTTGCGTTCGGCGCGCCGCACGTACCACCAGGCGAGCAGAGTGAGCAGCGGATACGCGGCGAAGCCCAGCACGACCCAGACGGCGGTGGCGTCGCGCAGCGTGGCGAAGGCGAGGGGCAGGGTGCCCGCCACGAGGGCCAGTACCGCGAACGCGGTGAGTCCGGCCCGTAGTTGACTGCGCATCAGGGAGCGGACGTACGCGTCGCCGAGCGCGGTCTGCTCGGCTATCTCCGCCTGGGCGCGGTAGCGCGGCAGGGGCCGTACGCGCCGGGGCTCCCCGGTGACGGTCTCGCGGCGCGGCGCCGCGGGCTCCCCCGCCATGGTGTCTCCTCCCCCGCCGTGCCGTCGTACCGCCGTACGCTCCGTACCTTCGTACGCTCCGTACCGCCGTGCGCTCCGTGCCTTCGCACACTCCGTGCCGGGCCCCCGGTCCTGCGGCGGCTCGCGCCCGGAGTGTACGCAGCCCGGTGATCCGAGGGGAAGGCCCTGGTCAGCGACCGGTCTGCCGCATCAGCAGATCCCTCAGCGCGCGGGCGTGGCGGCGGCTGACGGCCAGCTCGGCGTCGCCGACGCGGACGCTCATCGCGCCGGCGTCCAGCCGCATCTCGTCGATCCTGGCCAGCGCGACGAGATGGCGGCGGTGGATCCGTACGAACCCCCGCGCCCGCCAGCGCTCCTCCAGCGTGGTCAGCGGGATCCGTACGAGGTGGCTGCCGGTGCCGGTGTGCAGCCGGGCGTAGTCGCCCTGCGCCTCGGCGTAGGCGATGTCGTCGACGGCGACGAAGCGGATCACCCCGCCCAGTTCGACCGCGATCTGGTCGGCCGCGGGGGCGGCGGCCGGCGTACGCTCCCCCACCAGCCCGTCGACCCGCCGCACGGCCTCCGCCAGCCGCTCCCTGCGGACGGGCTTGAGGACGTAGTCGACGGCCTTCAGGTCGAACGCCTGGACCGCGAAGCCCTCGTGGGCGGTGACGAAGACGATCAGCGGGGGCTCGGCGAAACCGGCGAGGAGCCGGGCGACGTCGAGTCCGCTCAGCCCGGCCATGTGGATGTCGAGGAAGACGACATCGACGGCGGCGGGGTCGTCGGGCCCGGCTTCGAGCGCGGCGCCGATCCTGCGCAGTGCCTCGGTCGCGCTGGTGGCTCCCTCGGCCCGCCGGATCCGCGGATCGGCCCTGAGCAGGTACAGAAGCTCCTCCAGGGCCGGTTCTTCGTCGTCCACAGCCAGTACGCGCAGCATGACGCCGGAGTGTAGGGGTTAGGTCAGGCTTTCCTTGAATGATTCGGCGCTCCACTGCGTAACAGTCAACATGCGGACCTTGGACCTCCATCGCGATGTCGGCGCCTATGCACTGGGCGTGCTCGACGCCGCGGACGCCTTTCGCTTCGAGGATCACCTCATGGAGTGCCCGCAGTGCACCCTGTCACTGGGTGACTTCGGCGGGGTGAAGACACAGCTCGACCTCTACGCCCGGCAGACCCCGGCCGGGATGGCGCCGGTCGTCGTCGCGGGACCGGAGATGCTGGCGCGGCTGCTCGGGCGTACGGCGGAGGGCCGGCGCCGCAGCCGCAGGCGGCGGCTCGCGCTGGTGGCCGTGGCGGCGGCGCTGGTGATGGGGGGGCCGCTCACCGTCCTCGGGGTGACCCGGTCGACGACCGCGGGGCCCGCGGCGGCGACGCAGTGGACGGCGTCGGACCACACGACGGGGATGGCCGCGGTGGTGACGACGGCGGCCACCGACTGGGGTACGAACATCGGTCTCGAACTGGTGCGGCCCGCCGCCTCCGGAGTCTGCGCGCTCGTCGCCGTGGGCAAGAACGGCTCCAGCGAGACGGTGACGAGCTGGGGATCCCGCGCGGAGGACGGCGGGCGGCTGATCACCCGCGGCGGCGCGGCGATGCGTCCCGACGAGATCCACCACTTCGAGATCCGGTCCGGGGACGGCCGCGTCCTGGCGCGGATCGGCGGCAGCTGAGGCGGATCGGCGGCAGCTGAGGCGGATCGGCGGCAGCCGACGGGGCCGGGCTATTTGAGCAGCCGGGACATCCTCCGGTCGGCGAGCGGCCGGCCGCCCGTCTGGCAGGTGGGGCAGTACTGGAGCGAGGAGTCGCTGAAGGAGACCTCCCTGATGGTGTCCCCGCAGACGGGGCACGCCTCGCCGGTACGGCCGTGCACCCGCAGGCCGGTCTTCTTCTCCGCCTTGAGCCCGCCGGCGGCGACCCCGCGCGAGCGCTCGACGGCGTCGCCGAGGGTGGCGCGCAGCGCCTCGTACAGCCCGGTGATCTCGTCCTCCGAGAGGTTCTTCACCGGTTTGAACGGGGACATCCGCGCGGCGTGCAGGATCTCGTCGCTGTAGGCGTTGCCGATACCGGCGATGAGCCGCTGGTCGCGCAGGGCGCCCTTGATCTGGCGGCGTTCCCCGGCGAGCAGCCGGGCGAACGCGGCGCGGTCGAAGGCGGCGTCGAGCGGGTCGGGGCCGAGCCGGGCGATGCCGGGGACGTCGGCGGGGTCGCGGACGAGGTGAACGGCGAGGCGCTTGGCGGTGCCCGCCTCGGTCAGGTCGAAGCCGTCCCCCTCGGCGAGCACGGTGCGCCAGGCGAGCGGCCCCTTGCCGGGGCGGGGCGGCGCGCCGGAGAACGAGTCCTTCCAGCGCAGCCAGCCCGCGCGGGCCAGATGGACGGCGAGATGCAGCTCGCCGGTGTCACGCGTCCCGCCCGCGCCGCCCACGCCCGCGTCCACGCCTGCGCCTGCGCCTGCATCCGCGTCCACGCCCGCGCCCGCGCCTCCGGTGACGATGTCGAGATATTTTCCGTGGCGGGCGACGGCGGTGACCGTGGTGCCTTCGAGCGCCGAGAGCGGCGGATCATAGGTCTTGAGGACGTTGACCGTCAGCGGGAGGACACGGACGATCTCCTTGCCGACCAGACGGCTGTCGAGAAACGCGCGCAGCGCTTCGACCTCGGGCAGTTCCGGCATGTCTCCAGCGTGCCGCAGGGCCGCGGGGAACGCCCGACGAGGTCCTCCCCGTTGTACGGGTGGCCCGGGACCCCCGCCCGACTCCCCCGCCCGCAGGAAGGAAGGCCCACGTGCCCGTACGAGACCGGCGAGCCGCCGTCCGGCCCGCCCTCGTCCTCGACCGGACCGCCGCGCGCCCCCGGGCCGTCGTCCTGGTGCTGCACGGCGGACGCGCGGAGAGCGAGCGCCCGCCATCCCGGCTCAATCCGCCGGGGGCGCGGATGCGGCCGTTCACCCGCGCGGTGCTCCGCGCCACCGAGGGCCACGACGTGGTGGTGGGCCGGGTCCGCTACCGCCACCGGGGGTGGAACGGAACGCGCGCCGACGCCGCCCGGGACGCCCGGCGGGCGCTGGACGAGCTGGAGCAGCTGGTCGGACCGGTGCCCGTGGTGCTCGTGGGGCACTCGATGGGCGGGCGCGCCGCGCTGGCCGCCGCCGGTCACGAGCAGGTCGTCGGCGTGGTGGGACTCGCCCCGTGGTGCCCGCCGGGCGAGCCGGTGGGGCAGCTGGCGGGCCGCCGGATCGTGCTGCTGCACGGCGACCGCGACCGGACGACGGACCCCCGGGAGAGTGTGGCGCTGGCCGCCCGCGCCAGGGACGCGGGCGCCGAGGCGTGTGCCGTGCTCCTCTCCGGCGGCGATCACCCGATGCTGCGGCGGGCCGGCACGTGGCACGCGCTGGGTACCGGTTCGGTCACCGGGCTGCTCGGCCTCGGCCGGTTCCCCGCCGAGGTGGCGGACGCCTTCCTGCGGGCGGCCGCCGGGGAGGAGACGGACCCGGTCCAGCGCGTGTAGGGCCGCTCAGAGGCGGTAGACCCGCCGCGCGGTGCCCCCGAAGACGGCCTCGCGCTCGGCCGCGCCGAGCCCGTCGGTGACCGTGCGCGCCGCGTCGAGGACCTCTTCGTACGACGCGGCCAGCCGGCTGACCGGCCAGTCGGAGCCGAACATCAGCCGCTCGGGCCCGAAGGCGTCGAGCGCGACACCGGCGTACGGACGCAGGTCCTCGGGCGTCCAGGAGTCCCACTCCGCCTCCGTGACCATCCCGGAGAGCTTGCAGACGGTGTTGGGCAGGGCGGCCAGCGCCCGGAAGTGCTCCTCCCAGGGGGCGGTGCGGCCCTCGGCGACGGGCGGCTTCCCGAGATGGTCGAGGACGAAGGTGAGGCCGGGGAGGAGCCGGGCGGCCTCCGTCGCGGCGGGCATCTGGTGCGGGCGCACCAGCAGGTCGTACGCGAGCCCCGCGGCCTCGACGGCCGCCAGTCCGCGCAGCACCTCGGGACGGAGCAGCCACGCCGGATCGGCCTCACCCTCCACCGGATGGCGGACGGCGGCGAGTTTCCCGCCGCCGGGTCCGGCCCGCAGCGCGGCGAGGGCGTCGGCGACGCCGGGCGCGGTGAGGTCGGTCCAGCCGACGACGCCCGCGACGAGTTCGCTGCCCTCGGCGAGGGCCAGGAACTCGGGGGTCTCGGCGGCGACGGCGACGGTCTGGACGAGAACGGTGGCGCCCACCCCGGCGGCGGCCGCCTCGGCGGCCAGCTCGTCCAGGGTGAAGTTCCGGCGGATCGGGTCCATCCGGCTGCCGGTCATCCACTCCTGGGGGCGTACGGACAGGTCCCAGACGTGGTGGTGGGCGTCGACGACGGTGGCGGGCGGCATCGGGGTCACAGCTCCCAGACCACGGGCAGTCCGGCGTCCGCGCCGCCCTCGGAGTAGTCGTGCACGACATCGAGCAGTTCGGCCATCCGGGCCTGCCAGGCGATGTTGACCGGGAGCCGGTCCAGGGCGGCGAGCAGGGCCGCGTAGTCCGCGCACTCCAGCAGGTGGAAGAGGTCGGCGCCGCTGCGCCAGATCGTCCAGGAGGTGGCGCCCGCGGCGCGGATGGCGGCGGTGAGTTCGGCCGGCACCTCGCGGTGGGCCTCCTCGTACGCCTCGATCCGGTCGGCGCGGACCTTGGTGTGCAGGGCGACTCTCATGCGGGGGCTCCGTTCTCGGTCAGCAGTCCCTCGGCGCGCAGTTCGGCCCAGAGGTCGTCGGGGAGGGTCAGGCCGGCGAGTCCGGCCGCGTCCCGTACCTCCGCGGCCGACCGGGTGCCGACCAGGACACTGGCGACGGCGGGATGGCGCAACGGGTAGTGGAGGGCGGCGGCGCGCAGCGGGACGCCGTACCGCCGGGTGACGGTGTCCATGCGCAGCGCCCGTTCGACGAGGGCCGGCGGGGCGGCGGCGTAGTCGTAGGTCGCGCCGGGGCGCGGGTCGGCGAGCAGCCCGGAGTTGAAGACCCCGCCGACCACGACGCTCCGGCCGCGCGCCGCGGCCTCGGGCAGCAGTTCGGTGAGCGCCGACTGGTCGAGCAGGGTGAAGCGGCCCGCGCACAGCACCACATCGGTGTCGGTGTCGCGCAGGAATCGCGTGAGCATCGCGGTCTGGTTCATGCCGGCGCCGATGGCGCCGACGGTGCCCTCGGCGCGCAGCCGCTCCAGCGCGGGGTAGGCCTGGGTGAAGGCTTCCTCGGCGTGGTCGTCGGGGTCGTGCAGGTAGACGATGTCGATCCGGTCCAGCCCGAGCCGGGTCAGGCTGTCCTCGATCGAGCGGCGTACGCCGTCGGCGCTGAAGTCCCACACCCTGCGGTGCGTGGCCGGTACGGCGAAGCCGTGGGCGAGGTCGTCGGGAGGACCACCGGGCCCGGTGGCGGCGGCGCCGGGGACGGGTTCGAGGATCCGGCCGACCTTGGTGGAGAGCGTGTACGCGCTCCGCGGCCGCTCGCGCAGCGCCTCGCCGAGCCGCCGTTCGGAGAGGCCGAGGCCGTAGTGGGGCGCGGTGTCGAAGTACCGGATGCCGGCGTCCCAGGCGGCGTCGACGGCTTCCCGCGCCTGCCCGGCGCCGACCGGGGTGTAGAGATTGCCGATCCCGGCGGCCCCGAAGGACAGTCCGGTCACCCGGACCGTACCGCTGGTCCCGAGCGTGTTGTGCCGCATGCCGCTGCCGCCTCCTGTGTGCCGACCGACGTGCGTGTGGCGGCGTCCCTGTGCCGGCATCCGTCCGTCGACGTCGGTCCGTCGTCGATCACCCCCGAATATTCATCGGATGACTGAGGACGTCAACACCTTCGAGACAGCCTTGGGAGATTTTTCCGGCCCGACCTGTCCGATCTATCCGGCGAGGCAGGTCGATCAGGCGTGACGGGATCGTCCGGCGTGGCGGGGCCATCCGGAGTGGCGGGGCCATCCGGAGTGGCGGGCCCCGCTCAGCGTGCCGGCCGGTCCGGGACGACGAATTCGCACCATACGCACTTGCCGCTGCCGCGTGACTCCACGCCCCAGTCGTCCGCCAGCTCGTCCACCAGTAGCAGCCCGCGCCCCGAGACCCCGGACTCCCCGGGATCGCGGCGGTGCGGCAGCGCGCTGGACCCGTCCTCGACCTCCACCCGCAGCCGGCGGCCCGCCCCCGCCCGGGACCGCCCGGATACCGGCCGGCCGGTGTCCGGCGACTCCGCCCCCGGCCGCCCCGGCCCCCGCCCCTCCGGGCGCGGCACCACCCGGACGACCACGGCGGCGCCGCCACCGGTGTGCAGCAGGGCATTGGTGATCAGCTCGTCGGCGACCAGCTCGATCGAGTCGGAGCGCTCCCCCGCGCCCCACGCGGTGACCGCGGACCGGATCATGTGGCGCGCGGTGGCCAGCCCCTCGGCGTCGCCCTGCGCGACCTGCTGGTAGAGCCTGCCGCCGGAGCGCGGGGCGCGGGTGCCGCCGCGGCGCAGCAGCAGGACCGCCACATCGTCCTCGCCGCCGCGCGCGTCCACGACCTCGCAGAGCCGGTCGGCGAGGTGCTGGAGATCGCGCGGCCCGTCCCGTACCAGCGTGGCCAGTGCCCGCATCCCGTCGTCGAGATCGGCGCCCGGCTGCTCCACGAGGCCGTCGGTGTAGAGCAGCAGGGTCTGTCCGGGGTCCAGCTCGACGGTCTCGACCGGGTAGTCGAGCCCGCCGAAGGCGGCGGAGAGCCCGAGCGGCATCCCGCCGGGCAGCGGCAGCCTGCGGCAGGTTCCGTCGGTGTCCCTGAGCAGCGGATCGACATGGCCGGCCCGGACCAGCTGGATGACGCCGGTGGTCAGGTCGGCCTCGGCGTAGGTGCAGGTCGCGAAGCGTTCGGTGTCCAGTTCGTAGAGGAAGACCGAGGCACGGGCCATCACCGTGGCCGGCTCGTGCCCCTCGGCGGCGTACGCCCGCAGCACGATCCTGAGCTGCCCCATCACGGCGGCGGCGTGGGTGTCATGGCCCTGGACGTCCCCGATGACGGTCCCGACCCGGCCGCCGGGGAGCGGGATCACGTCGTACCAGTCGCCGCCGATGTCCCGGCCGAGCCGCGCGGAGCGGTAGCGCACGGCGATCTCGGCCCCCGGCACGGCGGGGATCCGGCGCGGCAGCATCGCCTGCTGGAGCCCCTCCGCGAGGTCGTGCTCCTGCTCGTAGAGCACCGCGCGCTGGAGGCTCTGGGCGATGCTGCTGCCGAGCGCGACGAGGAGGTTGCGGTCCTCGGCGGTGAAGCCGCTCTTGTCGCGGTAGAGCAGCCCGAGCGCCCCGATGGGCCGCGCCTGGGCGATCAGCGGCAGATAGGCGGCCGCGTTGATCCCGAGGTCGTCGATGTACGGCCAGAGCATGGGGTAGCTGTCCGCGAACTCCTGGGCCGACTCGATGAAGCGGGGCGTCAACGTGCGCACCACCTCGCTCATCGGGTACGCCTCGTCGGTACGGGTGACCCGGGTGCCCGGTACGTACGAGCCCTCGGGGCCCTCGGCGACGAGATGGATACGGCCCGCGTCGACCAGCCCCATGACCAGGCTGCCGGCACCGAGGTGCGCGAGACCGTGGGACTGCTTGAGGACGTCGATGACGTCCTGCACGGTCCTGGCGTGGGCGAGCGCGGCGGTGGTTCCCTCGACCACGTTGGCGCCCACCCGGCGCAGGACGCCCAACTCGTGGCGCGCGGCCGAGTCGGCCAGCTCCTGCGCCGCGTCGCGGACGAGACCGATCACCCGGCGGGCCCGCCCGGCGGGGTCGCGGCGGATGACGCCCTGGGTGTGGGTCCAGCGCAGGCTTCCGTCCCGGCGCCGGACGCGGAAGTAGGCACCGAACGCCTCGCTGCCGTCCCGCAGCGCCCTGGCCACCAGTTCGTCCAGCCGGATGGACTCGGCGGGCGGAACCCGGGGCTCCAGCCGCTCGGGGCGGCCGTCGTACTCGCCGGCGCAGAGGTCGAAGACATCGAGGGCCGGGGCGTCGAGGTGGAGCCGCCCGGCGTCGAGGTCCCAGTCGAAGGTGCCCATCCGGTTGAGGGACAGGCTGGTGTCGGCGTGGGCGGGCCAGTCGTCGGGGAGCGACAGGGGACCCGCTGCCCGTTCAACCATGTGGACACTCTGTCATCATTTGTCGGATTCTTCGAGTGATCCCGGGAACCCCGGAACCGTACGGCGGGCCCGTCGGCCCGGTCAGCCCCGATCAGCCCGGCAAACCCCTGGAAGGCGTCGGCACCGGTCAGCCCGGGCCGCCCGGTCGGCCCGGCCGCCCGGTCGGCCCGGTCAGCCCTGGAAGGCACCGGTGCCGGTGCCGGCCGGGCCGTCGGGCAGGACCGGGCCGTCGGACGGGGCCGGCCCGTCCGGCAGGACCGGGCCGTCCGGCTCCGGCGGGAACAGGTCGTCCACGGGCGGGGGAAGCGCGTCACCGGGCAGCCCGCCCGGCCCGCCGCCGGGGGCGTCCTCCGGCAGGGGCACCACCTCGTCGGCGGGGAGCGGCGACTGCTCCGGTACGGCCGGCCGCCCCTCACGAGCCGGGGCGCCCGACGGCGCGGCGGGGCCCGGGGGCGCGGACCGCGCGCCCCCCGGCGCGGCGTCCGGCACGACCGCCCCCGGCGCCTTCACCGCCTCGGGATCGGTGAGGTCCGCGTCCGGGGCGTACGGCGGCGGCGTCCCGGGGGCCTTGTCCTCACCGCCGTCGGTGCCGATCCGCCGCTCGGCCCAGGCGTGGCCGAGCAGGTCCACGATGACCAGGGCGTCGAGCGGACGCGGGGCGCGGGTGATGACGACGACCCGGTCGGCGGCGTAGCCCCGCCAGGGCTCTCCCTGGTAGCTCACGGAGCCCTGGGCGGCGACCGGGGCGCCCAGCGGGCTCCCCCCGGCGCAGCGCACCCTGGGCATGCCGTACCCGTCGACCATGACGGCGGTGCCCGCCTGGAGCACGGACTGGAAGTCGGTGGCCGTGCCGTCGCGGTAGCCGTGGGCCGTGACCCGGACGTCGGCCCGCACCACGACGGGGGTCAGCCCGCGCAGGAAGTCGGGGACGGAGCGCCCGCCGAGCGCGGCGCCCCGGGCGAAGGCGCGGGCCTTCGCCGGGTCCCCGGCGAGCAGGGCGACCTGCCGCTCCACATCGCAACTGGCCGACGGGGAACCGCCGTAGAGGCCGGGGGTGGAGCCGGGCAGGGCGCGCGGCGTCCGGGCGCCCGTGGCCGCCCCCCGCGCGTCCCCGTCACGGGGGCCTCGCGGGGCGCCCGGGCTCCCCGCGCTCCCCGGCTTCCGCTCCGCCGGCGCCGCCGGGAGGGGCGGGGCCGCGGTCGAGGAGGTGAAGGGGTCGGGCCCCGGGGCCGCGACGGGCTGGAAGTGCAGGTCCTCGGCGCTCGGCGCGCTCTCACCGGCGCCATGGACAGCACCGCCGCCTCGACCACCGCCACCCTGGCCACCACCTCCGTGACCACCGCCCCACCCGCAGCCCGCAGTGATCAGAACGCCCACGGACAGCACCGCGAGCACGGCACCCCGTCGGCCGATGGGTGAGCGCACCACAATCTCCCGCCTCTTCCTCCGCGAATATCCCCCTATGTCTTGCCCGAACTCCGCGCACCCCGCAAGCCGGACGATCTCGACGCGCCCGAGACTTGAACGCGTTCAATAAAGGTCCTACGCTCATGGCGCGGGAATTTGAACGCGTTCAAGTCCGGGGGTGACGGGGATGTCCGTGCTGGTCAGCCTGATCGTGACGGTGGGCATGACGGCGATCGTGCCGCTGGGGCTGCGTCTGCTGGAGACGCCGGAGCGGCCCGGCACCACCGCTCTGCGCGCGCTACGCCGCCTGTGGCCCCTGCCGGGCCTGCTGGGCGCCGTCTCCCTCTGGCTGCCGCGCGGCGCCCCGGCCGCCGCACTCGCCGCCTGCTACGCCCTCGCCACCTTCGCCCTGGCGCTGATCGCGCTGGTCCGCGCCGCGCGGAACCGGCCTCTCGTCCCCGTGCCCGCCGAGGTCGCGGCGCTCACCGCGCTGGCGACCCCGTCGATCGCGGGGGTCGCCCTGGTCGCCGAGCGATGGGGACACCATCCGCTCGGCTTCGCGCCGACGATCCTGCGGCTGACGGTCGCGCACTTCCACTTCGCCGGGTTCGCCGCGGCGCTGACGGCCGGTCTGGTCTGCCGCACGGTGCCGGGGCCCGCGGGCCGGTTCGCGGCGCTGAGCGTTCCCCTCGGCACCCTGACCGTCCTGACCGGCTACTTCACCGGCGAGGTGACCGAGCTGGCCGGGGCGGTGATCCTGACCGCGGGCATGTGGACGGTCGCGGTGCTGACCTGGCGCGACATCAGACCCGGCGCACGGGACCGGTTCACGCGCACCCTGCTCGCCGTCTCCTCCGGTGTGCTGGCGGCGACCATGGTCCTCGCCCTGAGCTGGGCGCTCGGCGAGGCGACGGGGCTCCCCCACCCCACCCTCACCTGGATGGCGGCCACGCACGGCCTCGGCAACGCCCTCGGCTTCGCACTCTGCTCGATCCTGGCCTGGCGACGACTCAAGGAGACCGGCGTATGAACGGTGGCACCTTCACCTACCGCGAGGTGGGCGCGACCCGGCTCGGACCACTGCCGGACGGCTACCACCATCTCCACCACCGGACCAGGATCGGCCGGGGGCGCCCGGCGTTCGAGGCGGCGGGCACGGCCGTCACCGCCTGGACCCTGCACCGGCGGGCGGGCGCCCGCGTCACGGCCACCACGGCCCGGGCGGAGCGGGGCACCGGCGCCCGTGTCTCGCTGGGCGTGGGACCGCTGCGGATCAGCGCCCCGTGCGAGGTGGTGTGGAGTGTGTACGAGAAGGACCGCACCGGCTTCGCGTACGGCACCCTGACCGGGCATCCGGAGTGCGGCGAGGAGTCCTTCGTGGTCGAGCTGGGCGAGGACGGCTCCGTCTGGTTCACCGTCATGGCCTTCAGCCGTCCGGCGCGTTGGTACACGCGGCTCGGGGGCCCGCTGGTGCCGGTGCTCCAGCGCGCGTACGCCCGGTGGCTGGGCCGGAACCTGGCCCGGATCGCGGTCGGCGGGTAGCCGCCGCCGCGCGGGCCCTCCGGCGTGCCGTCCCGTACCCCGCATCACGCGGGGCACGGGACCGTTCCGCGGACCGGTCAGTCGACCCCGGGCAGGATGTGCGGCTCGGCGAGGTCGTCCTCGTAGCCCGCGAGCCGGATCGGGGCCGATCTGGCCCACACCTCCAGGTTGCCGATCTTCTCGGGCCTGCGGCTCCGCTCGGCGGACTCCGCCGGTCGTTGCTGTTCGTGGTGCTTCAGATCTGGTGTCACCGCGCACTCCTCTGTGTCGGGTAACTCTGGGACAGGGTGGCTCCGTCGCGGTGGCGTCGTGTTGTCGGACGGGACCGCGGCCGTGGTAGGGGGCCTGTCCCAGCACGGCCATGGGGATGGTGTGTCCCCTGCTCGGCCGTCCGTGCGCACCAGGGTAACCAGATGAGCGCCGGCCCGCTCTATAGGGATGGCTTTCGGGTGAAGTTCCGGCCAACCGGCCCCGTTCCGGTCGGCCGGACCCACGGTGACGGGATAGCGGAACCCCGGCGGTGGAGCACCGGCGGCCCGTGACGGGGTGTCGGGCGTCCCGCGGCCCGCCGCCGGCCGCCCCGGGGCCCCCACCGGGCGCCCGGCGCCCGGGGTGTCACCAGTTGGCGGGCGCGTAGTCCTTGAGGAAGCAGCCGTACAGATCCTCGCCGCTCTCGCCCCGCACGATCGGGTCGTACACCCGGGCGGCGCCGTCGATCAGGTCGAGCGGGGCGTGGAAGCCCTCGTCGGCCAGGCGCATCTTGTCCGGATGCGGGCGCTCGTCGGTGATCCAGCCGGTGTCGACGGCCGTCATCAGGATCCGGTCGGACTCGAACATCTCCTGCGCGCTGGTGCGGGTGAGCATGTTCAGCGCGGCCTTGGCCATGTTCGTGTGCGGGTGCCCCGCGCCCTTGTAGCCACGGCTGAACACCCCTTCCATCGCGGAGACGTTGACGACGTACGCACGGGCCGCGGCGGCCCGTGCCATCGCCGGGCGCAGCCTGCTGATGAGGATGAACGGCGCCGTGGAGTTGCACAGTTGCACTTCGAGCAGCTCGACCGCGTCGACCTCGGAGACCGTCTGCACCCAGCTGTTGGTGTCGTGCAGGTCGGGTACGAGCCCGCCCGCGTCGATCGCCGTACCGGCCTCGATCCTGGCGAGCGTGGCCGAGCCGCCGACCAGCGCGAGCCCGGTGACGTCGGACGCGCTCAGGGCCTCGGCACCGCCGGCGGAGAGCACGGCCTGGGAACCGCTGCCGAACGCGCCGATGACCTGCGAGGCGGGCAGCTCGCCCGCGGGCAGGGGCGCGGACTCGGCCGCGAGCAGCTCGCTGTACGCCTGCGGGGAGCGGCGTACCGTCTGCGCGGCGTTGTTGATCAGGATGTCCAGCGGGCCCTCGGCGGCGACGGAGTCGGCGAGGGCGACCACCTGCGCCGGGTCCCGCAGATCAATGCCGACGATCTTGAGCCGGTGGATCCAGTCGTCGCTGTCCGGCATGGCCTTGAAGCGGCGGACCGCGTCGGCGGGGAACCGGGTGGTGATGGTGGTGTGGGCGCCGTCGCGCAGCAGCCGCAGCGCGATGTACATGCCGATCTTGGCCCGGCCGCCGGTGAGCAGCGCGCGGCGGCCGGTCAGGTCCGTACGGGCGTCGCGGCGGGCCCGGTTCTCCGCCGCGCACGGCGGACAGAGCTGGTGGTAGAACGCGTCGACCTCGGTGTAGCGGGTCTTGCAGATGTAGCAGGAGCGGGGGCGCTGGAGGATGCCCGCGATCTCGCCGGCGGCCGAGGAGGACGGCAGCAGGCCCTGGGTCTCGTCGTCGATGCGCTCGGCGGAGCCGGTGGCGGTGGCCTCGGTGACGGACTTGTCGTGGGCGGTCTTGGCGGCCCTGCGCTCCTGGCGGCGGCGCTGCTTCACCGTCCGGTAGATCCCGGCGGTGGCGCGCCGGACCACGATGGCGTCGGGGTGGTCGACGTCCAGCCGGTCGAGTTCGTCCAGCACGCTCAGGCAGACGGCCATCCGCTCGGGGTCGATGCCGGGAGCGGACTCCGGACCGCCGGGAGCGGACTCCACGATGCCGGGGCCGGACGCCGGACCGCCGGGAGCGGACTCCGGGCTGCCGTCCCGGGGCTCCGGGATGCCGGCCTTGGCCCGGCCGGCCGGGGTCACCGGGCTCTCGCCGCGGGCCGGACTGTCCTCTGTCACCGTCATTGTCGCTGCCATTCGTCGAACACTGCTCACTGATCACTGGGTCCGCTGGCTGCCGAGATCGTCACCGCAGGTCAGGAGAGTACCGACGGCGCGGGTGCCAACAAAATCCCATCATTTTATCCGGTCCCGACCGCCGCCCCGACCGGTGCGCGCACGCCGAGGAACCGCGTCGCCCGGCGCACCTCGAATCCGAGCGACTCGTAGAGCCGTACCGCGCCCGTGTTGTCGGCGGCGGCGTGCAGGAAGGGCGTCTCGCCACGGGCCAGAATCCCGTCGGCGACCGCCAGGACGAGCCGGGCCGCCAGTCCCCGGCCCCGGAATTCCGGGTCGGTGCAGACGGCGCTGATCTCGGTCCAGCCGGGCGGGTGCATCCGCTCCCCCGCCATCGCGACGAGCGCGCCGCCCCGGCGGATGCCCAGATAGGTGCCGAGCTCGACGGTACGGGTCAGGAAGGGCCCGGGCCTGGTGCGCTCGACCAGGTCGAGGATCTCCGGCACATCGGCGGGGCCGAGGGGCACGATCACGTCCCCGCCGGTGTCCCGCCCGCCGGGGAGTCCGGTGGCGACCATCTGGACGCCGTCGGCGTGGAAGGTGATCTCCCAGCCGGCGGGCGGCGGGCCCGCGAACCCGGCGACCGCGACGGAACCGCCGGGCCCGGCGAACGCTGCGGCGTCGGCCCAGTCGCTCTCGTCCGGGTCGTCGGGCAGCGCCAGCCACGGCGCCATGTCGGCCGGATAGCGCAGCAGCCTGCCGTACCGCTCGGCGAGGTGCGCGTGGGGTCCGGTGAGCGCCGAGCGGGCGGGGTTGTCGAGCGCGTGCGGCGGCGCGGGGGCGTCTGGCATGGACGCGGCTCCTCCATCTGAACCAGTGGGTCGGTCGCCCCCTGAATGACTCATCCGGGCGCCACCACCGTGTAATGCGGACAGGTGGCAGGCTATTCCGGCGCCCCGGACCCCCGGCCACCCGGGGTTCGCCACCCGGCTCCGCCGCCGGGCGTGCGGAGGCCCCGGTCCGCCCCTGGCGGGGGCGGACCGGGGCCGTCTCCGGCGTCCCTCAGGACGTCAGGCGGTCAGGCGGTCAGGCCGTCAGGCCTCAGGAGGTGCACTCCATGGCCGCCGGGTTCTCCGCGTCGCGGATCAGCGACTCGTGCGCCGCCCTGACCCGCTCGGCGTCGGGCTTCAGCACCGTGCGGTCGTAGGTGAGCAGACCGTTCAGCTCGCCCTCCACATCGGTGATCTGGGTGTAGACCGCGCCGTTGCTCCCCTGGCAGGCGAGTGCGCGCACCTTGGCGAGTTCGGCGAGGTACGAGTCGGTGTACGCGGCCTGGTCCACCCCCACGTAGGTGTGCTGCACCGGCCAGGCGTGGCCGGGCACGGCGAGGCCGAGGCCGCCGTACTCACCGCTGACCAGAGCCCGTTTCCCGTCGGGCGCGGGCAGCTGGGCGCTCGGATAGCCGTGGGCGTCGGCGATGTCCCCGTTGCGGCCGTCGACCGCGCCGCAGCAGTTCACCCCGCTCATGTTGTTGATCAGCCGGCTCGGGTCCCAGGACTTGGCCTGGTCGGCGACGCGCGCCTGGTCGTACTGGCCCCAGCCCTCGTTGAAGGTGACCCACATGATCACCGAGGGGCTGCTGCTGTGCTGGTCGATCATCCGCTTCATCTCGTGCTCGTACTGGGTACGGGACTCCGCGTCCGGGTTGATGGTGTTCATCGCGGGCATGTCCTGCCAGACCAGCAGCCCGAGCCGGTCCGCCCAGTAGAACCACCGGTCGGGCTCGACCTTGATGTGCTTGCGCACCGAGTTGTAGCCGAGCTTCTTGTGCGCCTTCAGGTCGTAGGCGAGGGCCTCGTCGGTCGGCGCGGTGTGCAGTCCGTCCGGCCAGAAGCCCTGGTCGAGGGTGGCCATCAGGAAGGTGGGCTTGCCGTTGAGGACGGTCCTGGGGGTGCCGTCGACCTTCTCGACCGTCAGCGAGCGCATCCCGAAGTAGCTGCCGACGCGGTCCTTGCCGGCCGTCACCTCCAGCCGGTAGAGGTGGGGATCGTCCGGCGACCAGAGGCGCGGGTCACGGACGGGCACACCGAGGGTGGTGCCGCTCCGGCCCGTAACGCTGCCGACCTTGCGCCGGCCGTCGTACGCGGTGGCCGTGACGGGCACTCCGTCCCGGATGCCGCGCACCTCGACGGCGAGCTTCTCACCGGCGACGTCGGGGGTGAGCTTCAGGGAGCCGATGTGGTCGGCCGCGACCGGCTCCATCCACACCGTCTGCCAGATCCCGGAGGACGCGGTGTACCAGATGCCGCTGGGGTCCAGGCGCTGCTTGCCCATCGGCGGGTTCTCGCCGTCCCTGGAGTCGGTGGGGTCGTAGACGCCGACGATCAGTTCCTGGGTGCGGCCGGGCTTCAGCGCGTCGGTGACATCGGCGGTGAAGCGGTCGTAACCGCCCTTGTGCTCGGTGACCTTGGTGCCGTTGACGTAGACCTCGGCCTGCCAGTCGACGGCGTCGAAGTTGAGGTTGAGCCGCTTGCCCTTGCCCACCTGCCAGTCGGACGGCACGGTGAAGGTACGGCGGTACCACATCCGGTCCTCGTGCCGTTCGATCCCGGAGAGCTGGGACTCCACGGGGTACGGGACGAGGATCTTCTCGCGGAGGTTCTTGCCCACCGGCGGGCTCTCGCCCTTCGTCGCGGCGGCGAACTGCCACTGCCCGTTGAGGTTCCGCCAGTCGCCGCGGGTCAGCTGCGGCCTGGGGTACTCGGGAAGGGCGTTGCGGGGCCCGACCTCCTTGGCCCAGGGGGTGGAGAGCTGGTACTCGGAGGTGTTGGGCCCGCTGCTCCAGAAGGCGTCGACGGGCTTGCCCTCACGGGCGGCGAGGCCGCCGGTCCCGTCGTAGCGCACATCGGCGCTGCCGCCCTGGCCGACGACCGGTTCCTTGAGGGTGACCAGCAGCCGCCGGGCGTCCTTCGGGTCCTTCTTGACGGTGCCGAGCGGCCACTGGGCGCCGCCGATCACCGCGTTGAGGTGGCCGGCCAGACCGGCGGGCGGGGCGGCGAGCTTCTGCGCGAAGTCCAGGCGCAGGCTGCGGCCGTCGGGCAGGACCGTGGCGGCGAGGGCGCCGTCGTAGGCGAAGCCGTCGGGCAGCCGGAAGGCCGAGGAGGGGACGGGCACCTTGGTACCGCCGGGCTCGGTCCACCGCAGGCGCAGGTTCGAGCCGCCGACGCGCTCGAAGTACTCCACCTTGATGTCGTATTCCTGGCCCTCGGTCAGATCGATGGGCTCGGCGGTCTGTTCCTTGTCCCACTCGTCGACCCAGTAGTCGATGGCGAGCCGGCCGTCGACCCAGAGCCGGAAACCGTTGTCACCGATCATCGAGAAGGTGTGGGCGCCGGAGGTGGCCGGGACGACCTTCCCGGTCCAGCGCACGGAGACGTCGTCGGATCGTCCGGTGGTGGCGGCCAGCCGCGGCTCCAGATTGGCGAAGTCGATGGCCGGATCGAACACCGTGGCTTTGAGCTCGTCGAAATCGAAGGCGCCGGGGGCGGACTGGGTGTAGTACTCACCCTTGAGTCCATGGACCTCGACCGGGTCGTCCGCGGCCGAGGCGGCGGGCGCCGCGGTGAGTCCGGCGACGCCGAGGACGGCGGCGAGCAGGAGGGCCAGTTTTCTTCGGATGCGCACGAATCCTCCTTGCGAAGAGAGGTGGCGGCTCGTTGCGTCAGTCTGTACAACGTTGGAAGGAACGGCAGTTGGCATGACAACACGCCAATCCTGCACTGTCCAGACCCGGGGAGAAGGTATCGGTGACCGTCAGCCTCAAGGACGTCGCGGAACGCGCGGGCGTCTCGATCAAGACCGTGTCGAACGTGGTCAACAACTACCGGCACGTCACACCGTCGATGCGCTCCCGTGTACAGCGGGCCATCGACGAGCTGGGGTACGTACCGAACATGACGGCCAGACACCTCCGCAAGGGCCGCACCGGCATCCTCGCGCTGGCCGTGCCCGAGCTGGGCAACCCGTACTTCGCCGAGCTGGCGGGCGCGGTCATCGACGCCGCCGCCGAGCACGAGTACACCGTGCTGCTCGATCACACCGGGGGCAGCAGGGAGCGGGAGATCCTGGTCAGCCAGGGGTTCCGGGCGCGGGTCATCGACGGGCTGATCCTGAGCCCGATCGAGCTGGAGGCGGAGGACCTGCGCGGACGGGACCAGGACGCGCCGCTGGTGCTGCTCGGCGAGCGGGAGTACGACCTGCCGTACGACCACATCGCGATCGACAATGTCGCGGCGGCCAGGACGGCCGTACGCCATCTGCTCGCGCTCGGCCGGTCGCGGATCGCGTTCCTCGGGGCCCGCACCGACCGCTTCAACGAGCCCTCGCAGCTGCGGCTGCGCGGCTGGCGGGCGGAGCTGACGGCGGCGGGGGTGCCCGCGCCGGACTCGCTGGTCGCGCAGACGGGCGGCTGGGCGCACGCCGACGGCGCGGCGGCGATGGCCCGGCTGCTGGACTCGGGCGAGCTGCCGGACGCGGTCTTCGCGTACAACGACCTGATCGCCATCGGCGCGATGCGGGTGCTCTCCGAGCGGGGGCTGCGGGTCCCGGAGGACGTGGCGGTGGTGGGCTTCGACGACGTCGCGGAGGGCCGGTACGGGACGGTCACCCTGACCACGGTCTCCCCCGCGAAGCACACCATCGCCCGGCTCGCGGTGCGGTCGCTCGTGGAGCGGCTGGAGGGAGCCGGGGAAGGCACCGGCGACGAGGCCGGGGACGGCCGGCGGGCGCGGGAACTCCGGGCCGAATTCCGGCTGGTGGAGCGGGAGTCCACGCTGGGCAGAGCGTGATGTGCCCGTACGGAGCGGTCGCGGGCCCGGGTGGCGCCGTTCTCGCGCGAAGGGTTTACAGGATCCGTACAACGATGTAAAAACCCTTCCGAACGAGCGCAGCAGACCGTGCAGACCAGCAGACCGTACGAGCCGATCTCCCGGGCGGTGTTCGCGCGCCGGGGCCGTGCCGAGATGGGGTTCCGCCATGAAGTCCTCCGCCCGCTCCACCACCACGACCGTTCTCGCCGCGAGCCTCGTCGCCGCACTCGCCCTGACGGGCTGCGCCAAGTCGGAGGAGGACGCCGCCGGCGACAGCGCGACGGCGACCGCCGCCGGAGGCGGCGACCAGGTGGTCGCCTCCCCCGGTGCCGGGGCCGGCAAGACCTGCACCCTCGGACAGTTCGGCGGCGAGAAGCTGGACCTCTCGGGCGCGACCGTCGGCTTCTCCCAGTCCGAGAAGGAGGCCAACCCCTTCCGGATCGCGGAGACGGCCTCCATCAAGGCGGAGGCGGCCGACCGGGGGGTGAAGCTCCTCACGGCCAACGCCCAGTCGCAGTTCTCCAAGCAGATCAGCGATGTCCAGGACCTGATCGCCAAGGGCGCGGACCTGCTGGTCATCGCCCCGCTCAACTCGGACGGCTGGGGCCCGGTGCTGCGTTCGGCGGCGGCGAAGAAGATCCCGATCGTCACCATCGACCGGAAGATCAACGCGACGGCCTGCAAGGACTACGTGAGCTTCATCGGCTCGGACTTCATCGAGCAGGGCGAGCGCGCGGCGGACCGGATGATCGAGGCCACCGGCGGCAAGGGCAAGGTCGCCATTCTGCTCGGCACCGCCGGGAACAACGTCACCACGGAACGCACCAAGGGGTTCAAGGACCGGATCGCCGCCGAGGCCCCGGGGCTCCAGGTGGTGTTCGAGCAGACCGGCGAGTTCGCCCGGGAGAAGGGCCAGCAGGTCACCGAGCAGCTCATACAGTCCAACCCGGACATCACCGGGATCTACGCCGAGAACGACGAGATGGGCCTCGGCGCCGTCAACGCCCTCAAGAGCGCGGGCAAGAAGGCGGGCGACGTCAAGATCGTGACGGTCGACGGCACGCGCAACGCGGTGCGCGGCATCGTGGACGGCTGGATCTCCGGCGTCATCGAGTCGAATCCGCGCTTCGGGCCGCTGGCCTTCGAGACGCTCGACACCTTCACCCGGGGCGAGAAGGTCTCCCAGGACATCGTCATCCAGGACAGCGCCTACACCCCCGAGAACGCGAAGGCCGATCTCGGCAAGGCCTACTGACGTGCCGTCCGGAGCACCGGATCCGCAGAGAGCACCGGAAGCATCAGAGCCGCCGGAAACGCCGGAAACGCCGAAGCCGTCCGGAACGCCGGGAACGCCGGAGAACGCCATACGCCCGCCGCTGCTGTCGGTCACCGGGCTGACCAAGTCCTTCCCCGGCGCGCGGGCGCTCGACGGGGTGGACCTCACCGTCGGCCCCGGCGAGGTCCACGCGCTGATCGGCGAGAACGGCGCGGGCAAGTCCACGCTCATCAAGGTACTCACGGGGGTGTACCGGCCCGACGCGGGCGAGATCGTCCTGCGGGGCGAGCCGGTACGGTTCGCCACCCCGCTGGAGGCGCAGCACGCCGGGATCTCCACCATCTACCAGGAGGTCAATCTCGTCCCCCTGATGAGTGTGGCCCGCAACCTCTTCCTGGGGCGCGAGCCGCGCGGCCGCCTCGGACTGATCGACTTCCGGCGGATGCACCGGGCCGCCGACGAGGCACTGCGCGGTCTCGGGCTGCGCGTCGACGTCCGCCGGCCGCTGCGCTCGCTGGGGGTCGGCGCCCAGCAGATGGTGGCGCTGGCGCGGGCGGTCTCGGTCGACGCGCGGGTCGTCGTCATGGACGAGCCCACCTCGTCGCTCGAACCGCGCGAGGTGCGCACCCTGTTCGGCGTGATCAGGATGCTCAAGGAACGCGGGATCGCGGTGATCTACGTCAGTCACCGGCTCGACGAGCTGTACGAGATCTGCGACACCGTCACCGTGCTGCGCGACGGCCACCGGGTCCACGCGGGCCCCCTCGCCGGGCTGGACCGGCTGCGGCTGGTCTCGCTGATGCTGGGGCGTGCGATGGGCGAGGTGCGCGGCGAGGGGCTCACCAAGTTTTCCCGGAGTCACGCCTCCGGCGGGCCCGACACGGGCGGCGAACCGGTGCTGGAGGCAAGCGATCTGACGGTACGTCAGGTCCTCCACGGGGTGTCGGTACGGGTGCGGCCCGGCGAGGTGGTGGGGCTCGGCGGGCTGCTCGGCTCCGGCCGCAGCGAGACCGCGAAGGCCGTGGCGGGCGCGCTGCCGCCCGACTCGGGCCGGGTGGTGGTGGCCGGGGCGCCCGTACGGACCGGGTCCACGCCCGCCGCGATCCGGGCGGGCATCAGCCTGCTGCCCGAGGACCGCAAGGCCGAGGGGATCGTCCCCGGGCTCTCCGTACGGGAGAACATCGCGCTGGCCGCGCTGCCGGGGCTGGCCCGCTTCGGGCTGGTCGACGACGCCAGGATCGACCGGCTGGTGGACACCTTCATGCGGCGGCTGCGCATCAAGGCGGCGGGTCCCCACCAGAAGGTCGGTGAGCTGTCCGGGGGCAACCAGCAGAAGGTGCTGCTCGCCCGCTGGCTGGCGATGCGGCCCAAGGTGCTGCTTCTGGACGAGCCCACGCGCGGCATCGACGTCGGCGCCAAGGCCGAGGTGCAGGCGCTGATCGACGAACTCGCGGGCGAGGGGCTCGGGGTGGTGCTGATCTCCTCCGACATGGAGGAGCTGATCGAGGGCTCCGACCGGGTCGTGGTCCTCAAGGACGGTGCGGTGGTGGCGGAGCTGACGGGTTCCGAGGTGACCGAGGACCGGCTGCTGGGCGCGATCGCGGCCGGTTCCGTACCCGGGGAGGACGGAGGGTCCCCGCATGACTGATCTCGCGGCGCTGCGGCGCCTGCCCCTGAAACGGGCCGACCGGGGGCGTCTGCTGACGCTCCTCCAGGAGTACGGCGTCTACGCGGGCGTGGCCGTGCTGCTGATCGCCAATGTCCTTCTCACCCCGCACTTCCTGTCGGCCGAGAACTTCCGCACCCAGGCCGTGCAGGTGGCGCCCGTCATCATCGTGGCGCTCGGCATGGCGCTGGCCATCGGCAGTGAGGGCGTGGACCTCTCCGTCGGCGCGGTGATGGCGCTCGCCACCTCCCTGCTCTCCCTCTACCTCGGGTACGGGCCGTGGATCGCGCTGCTCGCCGCCGTGGCCGGCGGGGCGGCCGTCGGGCTCGCGGGCGGGTCGCTGGTCGCGTTCATCGGGGTGCAGCCCATCGTGGCGACGCTCGCGCTGATGGTCGCCGGGCGGGGGCTCGCGCTGGTCCTGCTCCCGCAGCTCAAGGACGTCCGGGACCCGGGGCTCGCCGCGCTGGGCTCCGGCGATCTGCTGGGCGTCCCGTATCTGGTACTGATCGCCGGCGCGCTGGCGCTGGCGGTGGGCTTCACCGTACGGCGCACCACCTTCGGCCGGCAGCTCCTCGCGATCGGGGACAGCCGGCCGGCGGCCCGGCTCGCGGGGCTGCCGGTGCGCCGGGTGCTGATCCTGGTCTACGTCGCCTCGGGTGTGCTGGCCGCGGTCGCGGGGGTGCTGGCCACCGCCCGGCTCCAGGCGAGCGACCCGACCTCGCTCGGGACCCTGATGGAGCTGTCGGCCATCACCGCCGTGGTGGTGGGCGGTACGCCGCTGAGCGGTGGCCGGATCCGGATCGGCGGGACCGTGGCGGGCGCCGTGCTCATCCAGCTCCTCACCGCCACACTCATCAAACACGACCTGCCGCCGTCCTGGACCCAGATCGCCCAGGCCGTGGTGATCGTGCTCGCGGTCTACGCGGCGCGGGAACGGGGGAAGCGGTGACGACGGTGGAGACCAGGGAGGCCCACTCCCCCGAGGACGAGGCGGAGGCCCCCGGCGCGAGCCGGGCCGAGCGGCTCAGCGCCTTCGCCCAGCAGCACGGCGCGCTCGTCACGCTCGCCGTGGTGGCCGTCGCCGCCTCCGTCGGCTTCGACACCTTCGCGACCGGCGACAACCTCGCCAACATGGCGGTCTCGTCGGCGTTCCTCGCCGTCGTCGCCCTCGGCATGACCTTCGTGATCATCACCGGCGGGATCGATCTGTCGGTGGGTTCGCTCTTCGCGCTCGGCGGGGTGCTCGCCGCCTGGGGGTCGCGGTACGGCACGGCGGTCGCGCTGCTGCTGCCGCTCGCGGTGTGCGGGCTGATCGGCCTGGTCAACGGTCTGCTGATCGCGCGGGCGCGGCTGGCCCCGTTCATCGTGACGCTGGCCGCGATGCTGCTGGCGCGCGGGGTGCTGCTGTCGGTCACCGACGAGGGCGCCAACACCTATCTGGTGGACGGGACGTCCTTCTTCGCGCGGCTCGGCCAGGACAGCCTGCTCGGGATCGGCGTCCCCGTGTGGATCACGGCGGCGCTCTTCGCGCTGGGCGCGGTCGTGCTGCGCCGCAGCCGCTTCGGCCAGTATGTGTACGCGGTCGGCGGCAACGAGGACGCGGCGGCGCTGATGGGCGCCCCGGTGGCCCGTACGAAGATCGCCGTCTACACCCTCTCGGGGCTCTGCGCGGGGCTCGCCGGGGCGCTCAACGCGGCCTGGCTGGTCTCCGGGGTGACCATTCTCGGTACGGGGATGGAGCTGGAGGCGATCTCCGCCGTCGTCATCGGGGGCACCCTGCTCACCGGCGGCTTCGGCTTCCTCAGTGGCTCGCTCGTCGGGGTGCTGCTGCTGAAGGTCATCCAGAACGTCATCAACCAGATCGGTTCGCTGGACTCCGCCTACCAACAGGTCGTCAGCGGTGCCTTCCTGGCGGTCGTGGTGATCGCCCAGACCTGGCTGGGGCGGCGGCGCCGGATGCTCTGACGCCGGGTCCTCGGTCCGGTCCCCGCCGCCCGCCGCGGGGACCGGTCAGACCACCGGCTGCCCCTTGCCCAGGGCGATGACGCCGTTCTTGGAGACGGTGTACAGCTCCTGGTCGCGCGCGGGGTTGACGCCGATCGTCGCCCCGGGCGGCACGTCCACGTTCTTGTCGAGGATGGAGCCGCGCACCACCGCCCCGCGTCCCACCCGTACGTTGTCGTGCAGCACGGAGCCCTGCACCATCGCTCCCTCGGCCACCACCACGCCCGGGGAGAGCACCGACCGGCTCACCTGGCCCCGGATCACACAGCCGGGGCTCACGATCGAGTCGGTGGCGATACCGCCCGCCACGAAGCGCGCCGGGGGCAGCTGGCCGGGGTGGGTGTAGATGGGCCAGCGGCGGTTGTCGAGGCCGAACTCCGGCTCGGGCGAGATCAGGTCCATGTGCGCGTCGTAGTACGAGTCGAGGGTGCCGACATCACGCCAGTAGCCGTGCTCCCGCGCCGACTCGCCGGGGACGTGGTTCTCCTGGAAGTCGTAGACCTGCGCCATGCCCCGCTCGGTGAGCATCGGCAGGATGGAACCGCCCATGTCGTGCACGGAGTTCTCGTCCTCGGCGTCCCGGTGCAGCGCGTCGACGAGGACCTTCGTGGTGAAGAGGTAGTTGCCCATCGAGGCGAAGACGCGCTCGGGATCGCCCGGCAGCCCCGGCGGATCGGCCGGCTTCTCCAGGAACCGTTCGACCTGGACGCCGTCGGCGCCCGGGGTGATGACCCCGAACGACGACGCCTCCGTACGCGGCACCCTGATGCCCGCGACGGTGACGCCCGCGCCGTTCTCCACGTGCTGGGCGAGCATCTGACGCGGGTCCATCCGGTAGACGTGGTCCGCGCCGAACACCGCGATGTAGTCGGGGCGTTCGTCGTGGACCAGGTTGAGGGACTGGAGGATCGCGTCGGCGCTGCCCAGGTACCAGCGCGGCCCGAGCCGCTGCTGGGCGGGCACCGGGGTCACATAGTTGCCGAGCAGGCTCGACATCCGCCAGGTGGTGGAGACATGGCGGTCCAGCGAGTGGGACTTGTACTGGGTGAGCACACACATCCGCAGGATGTCGCCGTTCACCAGGTTCGACAGGACGAAGTCGACGAGGCGGTACGTACCGCCGAACGTCACCGCCGGTTTGGCCCGGTCCGCGGTGAGCGGCAGCAGACGCTTGCCCTCCCCGCCCGCCAGCACGATCCCGAGCACCGAAGGTCCACCACGCATGGCCGCTCCCTTGACTGGGTTGCTACCGGTTACCGGTTACCGGGTTCCGGCCGGTTCCTGAGAAGCTCCTGGTACACGTCGTACGTACGCCGGGCCACCTGGTCCCAGCCGAACTCCCGTACGGCACGCCGCCGTCCGGCGGCCCCCATCCGGGCGGCCGACTCGGGGTCGTCGAGCACCCGGTTGACCGCTTCGGTGAGCCCCCACTCGAAGTCCTCCGGGTGACGTTCGTCGTACGGTACGAGCAGTCCCGTACCGCCGTCGTCGACGACCTCCGGGATGCCGCCGACCGCCGAGGCGACCACGGCGGTGCCGCACGCCATCGCCTCCAGATTGACGATGCCGAGCGGCTCGTACACCGAGGGGCAGACGAACACCGCCGCGTGGGTGAGGAGTTGGATCACCTCGGGGCGCGGCAGCATGTCGGGGATCCAGTGCACCCCGTCCCGGGTCCGGAACAGCTCGTCCACCAGGGCGCGGAATTCGGCGCCGATCTCCGGGGTGTCCGGGGCGCCCGCGCAGAGCACGAGCTGAGCCCGCGGGTCGAGGGCGCGGGCCGCGCGCAGCAGGTGCGGGACGCCCTTCTGGCGGGTGACCCGGCCGACGAAGAGCACGTAGGGCCGCTCCGGGTCGAGGCCGATCCGCTCCAGTACGCCGGTGCCGGGGTCGGGGCGGTAGAGCCGGGTGTCGATGCCGTTGTGGACGACGCGCACCCGCCCGGGGTCGAGGGCGGGGTAGCACGCGAGGATGTCGGCACGCATGCCCCGGGAGACCGCGATGACGGCGTCCGCCGCCTCGAAGGCGGTGCGCTCGGCCCAGCGGGACAGCGCGTAGCCGCCGCCGAGCTGCTCGGCCTTCCAGGGGCGCAGCGGTTCGAGGGAGTGCGCCGTCACCACGTGCGGGACGCCGTGGAGCAGTTTGGCGAGATGGCCGGCGAGGTGGGCGTACCAGGTGTGCGAGTGGACCAGGTCGCGGCCGCCGAGCGCGGCGGCCATCGACAGGTCCGCGGAGAAGGCGCGCAGGGCGTCGTTGGCGTCCGCGAGACCGGGGGCGGCCCGGTGCCGTACCACGGTCCCGGCGTCGGTGCCCGTCGCGGGGAGCGACGCGGCGTCACTCCCGGTCCAGCAGTGCACTTCGAGGTCGGTCAGCGGCCGGAGCCCGCCGGCCAGGAACTCCACGTGGACGCCCGCGCCGCCGTAGACCTCCGGCGGATACTCGCGGGTGAGCAGACCGACCTTCACGCCGTACCCCCGTCCTCGCCCGGCGACCGCGCGGCCCTGTCATGGTCACCCGGAAACCGTCCGGGCGGAAGACCGCTGCGGCGCCCGGCCGGGAACCGGGCACACCCGGGCGGTCACGCTCCGCTGTGCCGGACCGGTACGGCGGCGGCGCGGGCCCGGGGCCCGGCCGCTCGGGCCGTGCCCGTGGAGGGGCCCGAGCACGGCGCTGACCTGGGGCTACCCTCCACGGGTGGAAACCGGCCCGGATCCGTACTACTACAGCAGTACGCCGGATTGACGTCTACAGGACGACGCGGGAGCCGTCCCCGGCGAGAGATCGTGACGACATGAGTGCACTCGCCCTGTCCGTTCTCCTGTCGCTGGTCTCCGCGGTCGCCTACGCGTCCGGGGCCATCCTTCAGGAGCATGTCGCGACGGACACCCCCGCCCGCCCGTACGCACCGCTGCACCACGGGCTGTGGTGGGCCGCGGTGGCCCTCAACGGGCTCGGGGCGGCGCTGCACGTCGTCGCGCTCGCCTACGGGCCGCTCAGCGTCGTCCAGCCGCTCGGCGCGCTCACCATCGTCTTCGCGCTGCCGATGGCGGCGCTGTTCGTGGGGCGCCGGGCCGGGCGCACGGCGTGGCGGGGCGCGCTCATGGCGTCCGTGGGGCTGGCGGGGCTGCTCGCCCTCACGGAGGGGACGGACACCCGCGCGCTGGACGGCACGGAGCGGCTGGTCGTGGCCGCGGCGACGTTCGGCGCGGTGGGGGTGGTCTTCCTGGCCGCGCAGTTCGTGGGGCGGCCCGCCGTACGGAGCATGCTGCTGGCGGCCGCTGCCGGGATCGCGTTCGGTATCGCCTCGGTCTTCACCAAGACGGTCGCCGTGGACTGGACCGCGGACCGGCCCACCGTGCAGGCGCCGAGCCTGGTGGTGATCGCGGTGCTCGCGGCGGGCGGACTGCTGTTGTCGCAGGCGTCCTACCGGGGCGCGGGGCTGGCCGCCCCGCTGGCCACGGTCACGGTCGTGAACCCGGTGGTCGCGGCGACCGTGGGACTGACGCTGTTCGGTGAGGACTTCCGGTACGGGACGCTCGGTACGGCACTGGCGCTGGCCTCGGGTGCCGTGGCGGCGGGCGGGCTGATCCTGCTCACGGTGGAGCGGTCGGTTGCCGCGTCGCGGGCGGCGCGGGCCGCGACGCGGGGCGGCGCCGGGTCATCGGTCCCGGCGGCCCGGCCTCCGGAGCGGGGGTCAGAGCCGGACACCGCCCGCGCGCAGGTAGGCGAGGGGGTCGATGTCGGAGCCGTAGCCGGGCCCCGTGCGCATCTCGAAGTGGAGATGCGGTCCGGTGCTGTTACCGGTCGATCCTGAGCGGGCGATCCGCTGGCCGCTGCCGACGTTCTGGCCCTCGCGCACGGTGAGCGCGGAGAGGTGCGCGTACTGGCTGTACTTGCCGTCGGTGTGCCGGATGACGACCTGGTAGCCGTAGGCCCCGGCCCACCCCGCGGAGACCACGCGGCCGGCGGCGACCGCCTTCACCGAGGTGCCGGTGGGGACGGGGAAGTCGACGCCCGTGTGGTAGCCGCTGGCCCAGGAGCCGGCCTGGCGGTACTGGGTGCCGGTGGAGGCGGCGACCGGCGCGGACATGCCGCCCGTCTTCGGCTTGGCGGCCGGGGCTTCGGCCTTGACCTGCCGCTTCTCCTCCTGCTTCGGCGCCTGTTCTTCCTTCTGCTCCTGCTTCTTTTCCTGCCTCTGTTCCTGCTTCTGTTCCTGCTGGGGCTTCTCCTGCTTCTGTTCCTGCTCGGGCTTCTCCTGCTTCTTCTCCACCCGGCGCTCGGGCTCGGCGGTCGCCTTCGGCTTCTCGGCGGGGGCGGGCCGCGCCGTCTTCTCCGGCCGGGTGGCGGTGCCCTTCGCGGGCGCCTGGAGCACCAGCTTCTGCCCCGGGAAGATCAGGTCGGGGTCGCTGCCGATGACCTGGCGGTTCTCCTCGTACAGCCGCTGCCAGCCGCCCTTGACGGACTCCTCGACGGCGATCCGAGAGAGCGAGTCGCCCCGGGCGACCGTGTACCCCTCGCGCTGGGTCGGTACGGAGGTGGGCGAGGCGGCCTTCTTCCGCTCGGCCTTCGCCGTGGTCCCGGTCGTCCCGGTGGTCCCGGTCCGCGCGGGGGCGCTGTCGGTCCGGGCCTGGGCCCGCTCCACGGTGCCGGTGTCACGGCCCTGCGCCGGGGTGATGTCGGGCGCGTCGCCGCCCCGGGTCAGTCCGGCCCGGACCGAGCAGGCGGGCCAGGCGCCGGGGCCCTGGCCCTTGAGCACCTTCTCGGCGACGGCGATCTGCTGGTCCCGGGTGGCGAGATCGGCGCGCGGGGCGTAGCGGGTGCCGCCGTACGCCTCCCAGGTGGACTGGGTGAACTGGAGCCCACCGTAGTAGCCGTTACCGGTGTTGATCTGCCAGTTGTTGGTCGACTCGCAGGCCGCGACCTTCTCCCAGACGTCCACCGGGGCCGCCTGCGCGGTCGCCGCGGCGAGGAGCGGCAGGGCCATGCCCGCGCCGCCCGCCGTGACGGTGAGCGACGCACGGTTGATACGGCTCGGCTGGTATCGGCGGTGCCGACCGGTTGCGGCCATGATGTGGCTCCCCCACTGGCTGTAGGACACGTCGCAGCGGCCAACGTAAAGGCTGGGCAAGGACCGTGACAAGAGCTCACCGTCGCGTCCCGGTCGCCGGACGGCCGCGTACCGGCACACAGCGTGCCATCCCGGAACCCGCGGTGTCCCGGGGAGCGGGAAATTCGTCCGCCCGAACCCGGGCACCGGCCCGCGCGCCCCGTCCGGGAGGCGCCCGCGGACGCGCGCGGAGCCGCCGCCCCGCGCGGGTGCGAGGCGGCGGCTCCGGGAGAAAACCCCGGGGGAGCAGGGGAGGAAGTCCCCCCGGGGGGTCAGGCGTCCGGCGGTCTCGTCGGCTCCGTACCGGCCTGGGCGCAGACCGAGGCCGCCACCCGGGACGCGAAGCCCAGCATCTCCGTCACCTCGTCGCGGGAGAGCCCGGCGACGCCGCCGGACCGGTCCGCGCCGGGCGCGGTCAGCCAGTTGAGGACGCCGGCCATGAAGGCGTCACCGGCGCCGATGGTGTTGACCACCTCGACGGGTACGGCGGGCACGGAGACCGGCTCCGCGTCCCCCGCGAACGCCGTGGCGCCCCGGGCGCCCCGGGTGAGCACCACGAGGCGCCCCTCCCGGGCCAGCCGCCGGCAGCTCTCGTCGGGGTCCGTGCCGGGCCGGAGCCGCGCCAGGTCCTCGTCGCTCGCCTTGACGACATGGGCGAGCGCGCACAGCTCGCGCAGCCGCCGGACCGCCCGTTCCGGGTCGATCGTCCGGTCCTCGCGCACGTTCGGGTCCACCACCAGCAGCGAACGCTCGGCACCCGCACGGGCGGTGGCCGCGACCACCTCGGCCGAGGGCTCCACGACGGCGGCGACCCCGCCCACGTACACGGCGGCGAACCGGCCGGTCAGCGCGGAGTGGTCCGGCAGCCGGAAGGTGGCCGTGTCGCCGACGTGGAAGTGGTAGCCGGTGCCGTCCGGACCCGGGTCCGCGACCGCGAGCGTCGTGGGCAGCTCCGAACGCGCGCACAGGCCGAGTTCCGTACCGGCGGAGACCAGCCGCTGTTCGATCATGCGGGCGAAGCCGTCGCCGCCGAGCGCCCCGGCGAACCAGCTCGGCGTACCGAGCCGGGCGAGGCCGGCCGCGACGTTGGCGGGCGCGCCGCCGGGCTGGGCCCGGTACGTCTCCGGGTCGTCCGGCACCGGGACGAGGTCGATGAGCGCCTCCCCCATCACGAGGACGGCGCCGGGGCCCACCTCGGTCACGGCTGGACCACGATCTTGCGTCCCTGGCCCGCCTTGAACTTCTCGATGGCCTGCGGGTACTGCTCCAGCGGCAGCCGGTCGCTGATGAAGACGGCCGGGTCGAGCACCCCGGAGGCGAAGAGCGCGGCGGCCCGCTCGTAACTGTGCAGCACCGCCATGGATCCGGTGATGGTGATCTCCTGGTTGTAGATCCGGTACGGCTCGATGACGGCGGTCGTCGCGTAGTCTGCGACCCCGAACTGGAGGAACGTACCGCCCTTGGCGACCCGGCCCAGACCGTCCTGGATGGCGCCCGCGTTGCCGGTGGCGTCGATGACGACGTCCCAGCCGGTGGGCCGGTCGAACTCGTCCGCCGAGGAACCGGAGCGCGAGCAGCCGAGCTTGCCGGCGGTCGCCAGCCGCTCCGGGTTGATGTCGAGCATGTCGACGGAGGAGGCGCCGGTGCGCTTGGCGAGCTCCAGCATCATCAGGCCCATGGTGCCCGAGCCGTAGATCAGCACCTCGGCGCCGAGGGTCGACCGGAGCACGTCGTACCCGCGTACGGCGCAGGAGAGCGGCTCGATCAGCGCCGCGTCCTTGACGTCGACGTGGTCGGGCAGTTTGACGCAGTTGGCCACGGGCGCGACGGCGAACTCCGCGGCCCCGCCCGGCTTGCTGACCCCGATCGCGTTCCACCGGTCGCACAGGTTGCCCCGTCCGGTGCGGCAGTAGCGGCATTCGTTGCAGTACAGGGACGGGTCGACGGCGACCTTGTCGCCGATCGCCAGCTCGGTGACATCGGTGCCGATCCCGACGATCTCACCGGCGAACTCGTGCCCCGGAACGATCGGCAGGGTGGGCGCGAACTCACCCTGCAGGATGTGCAGATCCGTGCCGCACAGTCCGCATGCGGCGACGGAGACGACCACGTCACGAGGGCCAGGGGTGGGGTCGGGAACCGTCGTGACGGAGACCTTGCCGACGGCTTCGACGATCGCTGCCCTCATTACTTCACAGCTCCAAGAGAAAGGCCCTGGACCAGCTTGTCCTGGGCGGCGAATCCTGCGGCGAGCACCGGCAGGGACACAACGACGGACGCCGCGCACAGTTGGGCGAGGAAGAGCCCCTGGCTGGTGACGAAGCCCGTCAGGAACACGGGGGCGGTCTGCGCCGTCACTCCGGTGAGGACCCGGGCGAAGAGCAGTTCGTTCCAACTGAAGATGAAGCAGATCAGCGACGTCGCCGCGATCCCGGGCGCGGCGACCGGCGCGACCACGCGCAGCAGGACGGTCGGCAGCCGGGCCCCGTCCACCTGCGCGGCCTCGATGATGGAGACCGGCACGTCGGCGAGGAAGGACTGCATCATCCACACCGCGATCGGCAGGTTCATCGAGGTGTAGAGGATGACCAGCAGCCAGATGTTGTCCAGCATGCCGATGTTCTTCGCGAAGAGGTAGACGGGCAGCAGCCCGGCGACCACCGGCAGCATCTTCGTGGAGAGGAAGAAGAACATGACGTCCGTCCACTTCTCCACGCGCTTGATGGAGAGCGCGTACGCCGCCGGCAGGGCCAGCAGGAGCACGAAGAGCGTGGAGAAGAACGACGCGGTCACGGAGTTGATCAGCGGCGGCCAGGGGCTCGCGCCGCCGCCCTCGCCGAAGAACACCCGGTAGCTGTCGAGGGTGAGTCCGGCGGTGAGCGAGGGCGGGTTGGTCGCCGCGTCGGCCTCCGTGTGGAAGGAGGTCAGCAGCATCCAGAGGGCCGGCAGGCAGAAGACGATGCCGACGATCCAGGCCAGCAGGCCGAGTCCGGCGGAGCGCCGCCTGGCCCGCCGGGCGGCGGGGGCGTACTTGTCGACGTGCGGCCGGGCGCTCGCACGGGTGCCGGTCACGGAGAGGGTGCTCATGCGCGGTTCGCCTCCTCACTGAAGAGGGACGAGACGACGCGCAGGGCGAAGGTCGCGATCACGATGGTGCCGATCACGACCACGACGCCGGCGGCCGAGGCCAGTCCGTACTCGTGAGCCTGGTAGAAGGTCTGGTAGATGGTGTACGGGAGGTTCGCGGTGCCGAGGCCCCCGGAGGTGAGGGTGAAGACCGCGTCGAAGTTCTGCACGATGTAGATCGAGCCGAGCAGGATGCCCAGTTCGAGGTAACGGCGCAGGTGGGGCAGGGTGAGGTAGCCGAACATCTGGCGGCCGGTCGCACCGTCCAGCTTGGCTGCCTCCATGATCTCGGCGGGCCTGCTCTGGAGTCCGGCGAGCAGGATGAGCATCATGAACGGCGTCCACTGCCAGATCAGCGCGGCCTCGACCGCGAGCAGCGGCATGTCGGAGATCCAGTCGGGCTGGGAGGGGTTCTCCACCCCGAAGAGCCCGGTGAACCAGGCCCAGCCGCCGTTGAGGAGCCCGTACTCGGGGTTGTAGAGGACGTGCTTCCACATGAGCGCGGCGGAGACCGGGACCAGCAGGAACGGTGTGATCAGCAGGGTGCGGACAAAGCCGCGGCCGATGAACTTGCGGTCGAGCAGCAGCGCGAGCAGCAGCCCGAGGACCACGCTGGCGATCACCACGGTCGCGGTGAGCAGCACGGTGGTGAACACCGATTCGCGCAGGCTCGCGTCGGTGAACACCGAGCCGTAGTTGGCGAGCCCGGCGAAGCTGCGCTCGTCGGGCGCGAGCGAGTTCCAGTCGAAGAGTGAGATCAGCAGGGTTGCCACGAAGGGCAGTTGGGTGACCGCGATGAGGAAGATCAGGGCGGGCAGCAGCGGTGCCCGGGTGGCCCACGCGCGGGCCCGGGTGCCGCCCCGGCCGGCCTGGTGCGACGCGGCGGGCCGCGGCCCTCCGGCCGGGGTGAGTGGGGGTGTGCTGACGGAGGTACTCACTTCTGGTCCTTGCCCACCTTTTCGGCCAGCGCCTGCGAGTTCTTCAGCGCTTCGGCCACGGTCTTCTTGCCTGCGATGGCGGCGCTGATCTCCTGCGAGACCTTGGTGCCGAGGTCGGTGAACTCGGGGATGTCGACGAACTGGATGCCGACGGTGGGACGGGGCTGGGTGCCCGGGTCGGTCGGGTTGGCGTTGGCGATGGCGTTCTTGGTCACCTCGGCGAACGCGGCGGCTTCCTTCAGGTAGTCCGGGTTCTCGTACGTCGAGGCACGCTTGCCGGCCGGGACGTTCGACCAGCCGACCTTCTCACCGGCGAGGGCCTCGTACTCCTTGCTGGACGCCCAGGAGATGAACTTCCAGGCGTTCTCCGTCTTGCTGGACGCCTTCTGCATGCCCCAGGCCCAGGTGTAGAGCCAGCCGGAGTTCTCCGTCTTGTCGACCGGGGCCGGTACGTAGCCGATCTTGCCCTTGACCGGGGATCCCTTGGCCTCCAGCGAGCCGGCGCCGGCGGTGGCGTCGTACCACATCGCCGACTTGCCCTGCGTCATGTTGTTGAGGCACTCGGCGTAGCCGGCCTGCGGGGCGCCCGCCTCGCCGTGCTTGCGCACCAGGTCGACGTAGAACTGGGTGGCCTTGGTGAACTCGGGCGAGTCGAGCTGGGCCTCCCAGTCCTTGGTGAACCAGGTGCCGCCCATGGTGTTGACGACGGTCGTGAGCGGCGCGATGACCTCGCCCCAGCCGGGCAGCCCGCGCAGACAGATGCCCCGCATGCCCTTCTCCGCGCCGTCCGCCTTGGCGGCGAGGTCCGCGACCTGCTGCCAGGTGGGCTTCTCGGGCATTGTCAGCTTCTTCGCCTCGAAGACGTCCTTGCGGTACATCAGGAAGGACGACTCGCCGTAGAAGGGCTGGCCGTAGAGCTTGCCGTCCTCGGCGGTGAGGGAGTCCGAGAGGGGCTTGAGTATGTCGCCCTGGTCGAACTCCTTGTCCTTCTCGGTGTACTCGTCGAGCGCGTGCAGCCAGCCGTTCTTCGCGAAGAACGGCACCTCGAAGTTGCTGATGGTGGCGACGTCGTACTGGCCGGCCTGGTTCGAGAAGTCCTGGGTGATCTTGTCCCGGACGTCGTTCTCCGGCAGGACGGTGAAGTTCACCTTGATGCCGGTTTCCTTGGTGAAGTTGTCCGCGGTCAGCTTCTGCAGGTCGACCATCTGCGGGTTGTTCACCATGAGCACGTTGAGCGTGTCGTCGCCGCCGGCGGAGGAACCCCCACCCGCGCCACTGCATCCAGCGAGAAGCGCGGTCAAGGCCACACTCGCGCCCACGCGCAGGCGGATTCCACGACGTCGTTGTTGCAGTGGCATGAGAGATCTCCTGATCATTCGGGTGGTGAGTGGGGGTGGTGGGACGGGGGACGGTGCGCCGGGGTGACCGACGCGGCGCCGGTTCGGCGGAACAACAGGCCGGAACGGACAAGGCGGAACGGAGTGGGTGGAACGGACAGGGTGGAACGGACAGGGTGGACCGGAGAGGGTGGGCCGGACGGGCCGGGCCCGCTCGGGCAGGGGCCCGCCGTCAGACGCGGATGACCTGCGGTCCGAGCAGCGAGTACCGCTGGGCCTCGGCCGAGGGCAGTCCGGAGTCCGTGACGATGGACTCGAAGTCACCGACTTCGGCGAAGCGGCAGAAGCTCACCGCGCCGAACTTGGTGTGGATCCCGGTGAAGACCCGGCGGCGGGCGCTCCGCATCGCCTGGGCCTTCACCTCGCTGACGGCGGGGTCGGGGGTGGTGAGCCCGTACTCGCGCGAGATGCCGTTGGCCCCGACGTACGCGAGGTCGATGACGAACTCGGAGAGCATCCGGGTGGTCCAGTGGTCCACGGTGGCCATGGTGGAGCCGCGCACCCGGCCGCCGAGCAGCAGTACGGCGATCTTCTCGGCGTCCGCGAGAGCGGTCGCCACGGCGAGGGAGGCGGTGACCACGGTCAGCGGCCGGTCGCGGGGCAGCGCCTCGGCGACGAGTTGGGGGGTGAACCCCTCGTCGACGAAGACCGTCTCGGCGTCACCGAGCAGGTCGGCGGCGGCCGCCGCGATCCGGGACTTCTGGGGTACGAGCCGGGTGGTCCGTACCGCGAGGGTCGTCTCGAACCCGGCGCTCTCCACGGGATAGGCGCCGCCGTGGGTGCGCCGTACCAGTCCGTGTCCTTCCAGGGCGTGCAGGTCTCGCCGTACGGTCTCCTTGGCGACCTGAAGCCTCCCGGCCAGTGCGGTGACCTCCACTGACCCGTTGCTCCGGGCGATCTCAAGGATTTCTCGTCGGCGCTCGTCGGTGTCCACGACCACACACTTCCCTGCTTTTACTGCGGCTCAGCACCCGTTCGGGCTCGTGCGTCGTTTTTACAAGCAGGCAACCCACCGCGACCAGGCTCTTCACAGCGTTGAGTGAGTCCGAGTCTGCCCGTTCGACCCATCGCGTCTGCCCTGGTCACACCGGCCGAAGGGGTCGGTGTTGCACGGATCACTGCCCGAATGGAGTCACTTCGGTGCCCGTTCGGCGCCCGGTGCGGCCGTGGCCGGCACCGGAAACGGAGCCCGTTTGCGGACAGGAGCAGGCGGCTCCGGGCGGCGCCGGTCGGGGTGAACGGCCGTGTTCGGCGGTACGTATCCCTCCCCGGCGGCCCCGTCCGGCCGGCCCGGTACCCGCAGGTCTTTCTTGGCGCGCCCGGGTGCGGGGGTCTTTACTGGCGGGGCACGGCACAATTCGACGGATATCCAGGAGCACACGCATGAGTGGTACAGCCCAGATCGGTGTCACGGGGCTCGCGGTGATGGGCCGCAATCTCGCCCGGAACTTCGCCCGCAACGGATTCACCGTCGCTCTGCACAACCGCACCGCGTCGAAGACCCGTGCCCTGGTGGACGAGTTCGGTGACGAGGGCTCGTTCGTCCCCGCGGAGTCGGCGGAGGAGTTCGTCGCGGCCCTGGAGCGGCCGCGCCGGCTGGTCATCATGGTGAAGGCCGGTGACCCGACGGACGCCGTCATCGAGGAGTTCGCCCCGCTGCTGGAGGAGGGCGACGTCATCATCGACGGCGGCAACGCCCACTTCGCGGACACCCGGCGGCGCGAGAAGGAGCTGCGCGAGCGCGGCATCCACTTCGTCGGCGTCGGTATCTCCGGCGGTGAGGAGGGCGCCCTGCACGGGCCGAGCATCATGCCGGGCGGCTCCAAGGAGTCGTACGCGTCCCTCGGCCCGCTCCTGGAGAAGATCTCCGGCAAGGCGAAGGACGGCACGCCCTGCTGCACCCACATCGGCCCGGACGGCGCGGGACACTTCGTCAAGATGGTGCACAACGGCATCGAGTACGCCGACATGCAGCTCATCGCCGAGGCGTACCACCTGCTGCGCTCCGTCGCCGGCTACTCCCCCGCGAAGATCGCGGAGACCTTCAAGTCGTGGAACACCGGCCGCCTCGACTCGTATCTGATCGAGATCACGGCCGAGGTGCTGGCCCATACGGATGAGGCCACCGGCAAGGCGTTCGTGGACATCGTGACCGACCAGGCCGAGCAGAAGGGCACCGGCCGCTGGACCGTGCAGATCGCCCTCGACCTGGGCGTCCCGGTCTCCGGCATCGCCGAGGCGGTCTTCGCCCGTTCGCTCTCCGGCCACGCGGGGCTGCGGGACGCGTCGCAGACGCTGCCGGGCCCGGCGGCGGCGCCGCTGGGCGAGGCCGAGGCGGCCCGTTTCGCGGACCAGGTCGAGCAGGCGCTCTACGCGTCGAAGATCGTCTCGTACACGCAGGGCTTCCACCAGCTCCAGGCGGGCAGTACGGAGTACGGCTGGGACCTCGACCTCGGTGCGATCTCGGCGATCTGGCGGGAGGGGTGCATCATCCGCGCCGCGTTCCTCGACCGGATCCGCGAGGCGTACGACACCCGCGCCGACCTGCCGAGCCTCCTCTCCGACAAGCAGTTCGCCGAGGAGATCGGCGCGGCCCAGGAGGACTGGCGGGCGGTGGTCGCCGCCGCCGTGCACCAGGGCGTCCCCACACCGGGCTTCGCGGCGGCACTCTCGTACTACGACGCGCTGCGCGCCGAGCGGCTGCCCGCCGCGCTGACGCAGGGCCAGCGTGACTTCTTCGGCGCGCACACCTACCGGCGCACGGACCGCGAGGGCTCGTTCCACACGCTGTGGGGCGGCGACCGTTCCGAGGTGCAGACCGGCTGATCCGGCGGCCCGCCACGGCTGAACGGGCTCCGCACCGACCTGGGTCGGCGCGGAGCCCGTTCCGTTGGGCGCGGGGCCCGGCCGCGTGGCCTCAGCCCAGGGGGCCCGGCTGCGGCTGGGGTTCCGGCTGGGGTACGGGGCCGGGCTCCGGCGGGCCGGGGACAGGGCTGGGGACAGGGTCGGGGCCGGGGATCGGCGCCGGTCCCGGCGGCGTGGGCACGGGGGACGGCGCGGGGCCCGGAGGAACGGGATCCGGCGCCGGTCCCGGGCCTGGCGGACCGGGCGGCGGGGTGGGCTGCGGAACCGGGTCGGGGTACGGACTGGTCATGCCTGTCCTCCAGAAGTACGGGAGTCGTGCGTTCCCAATGTCTCCCGGTGCGCGTGCCCACGCGCGCCGGGTCCACGCGTGGTCCCTCGCCGGCCTCTGGCCGGCCCCCTCGTGGTGGGGGACGCGAAGGGCCGAGTCCGTCGCGGAGGCCGGTCGCGCGGGGCAAGGGACGCGCGGCGGCGCGGGGCGCGACGGCGTCAGCGGTCGGCCGTCGCGGCCGCCACCGCCGCGGCCAGCCCGGTCCGGGGCCCCGTGAGTACGGGCACGGCGCCGCGGATCCGTTCGGCCGCCCCGGCCATCGACGCCTGGGCCAGCACGATCACCCCGTCCTCGACGGAGTCCGTAACCGCGTCGACGGCCGCCACCACCCTCGCCAGATAGCCGTCCATGTCCCCGGCCTCGAAGCGTTCCCAGGCCCCCTCCACCAGCACCGTGCGCAGTTCCAGGGCCTGCCCGGCCGCCGCCTCCCGGATCAGATCGGCCGTCGGCCCCAGGGTGGACTCCACCGTGGCGACCACCACGACGCGGCCGGCCGCCGCCGCTGCCTCGGCCATCGGCCGGTCGGCCCGCAGCACGGGCACGCCGAGCGCGGCCCCGGCCCGCTCCGCCACCTCCCCGATGGTCGAGCAGGTGCAGAGCACGGCGCCCGCCCCCTCGGCGACAGCCGGGGCGAGCACCGCCCCGACCTCGGCCGCCACGGCTTCGGGCCCCTCCGCCCGGGCGCGGGCGAGCAGTTCCTCGGCGACGACATGACGCAGGGTCACACCGGGGTGGCCCGCGTCCCGCAGGGCGTCGAAGGCCGGGACATGGACCGCGGAGGTGTGCAGCAGGACGAGCACGGCCCGCTCCGGTGGGCCCCCCACCCGCTGCCCGTCCGAGGGCGCCGCGCTCCGCGCCGTCACGCGTTCCTCACCTGTGCCTTCGCCGCCTCGACGGCCTCCGGCGGGGCCTCGGGCGCCGCTTCGGGGTGACGCTGCGCCCAGCGGGCGGCGTACGGGCAGAGCGGGACGACGAAGGCGCCCTCCCGCTCCGCCATCGCGTAGAACTCCCGCACCAGCGCCCCGGCGATGCCCTTGCCCTCGTACTCCTCCTCCACCACGGTGTGCATCGCGACCAGCGCTGCCGGTACGGCGGGGGTCTCCGGGGTGGCCACCAGGGTGACGTACGAGATGGCGCCGACGGCCTGACCGTCCTCGTACGCCTCGAAGCGGCCCTGGGGCCGGTTGTCACGGATGTTCAGGTCTGCCATGCGCCTGTCTCCCTGCTGATCGTTCCCGTCCGGCTCGGTTCCGGCTCCGGTCCGTTCCCGCCCGGTCCCGGCCGGCTCGGTACGGGTGAGGCCGGACCCCTTACCGTACGGGCGCCGGGCCGGCCGGGTGCGCGGCGGGATCGCCCGGACGGCCGACGGGCCCGTGAGGAAAACCCCCTGGCTCCCGGAAAGGCCCACCGTAATTCCCGGGCGACGGGGCCGTGCGCGGCGGTGTCCCCGCGTTCCCTGCCCTCCGGCGGCCGTTCCGATTCCCCTTCCGGAATTCCCGGCCCCCGCGCGGCGCGTGAAATCACCGGTCTGCCGTACGCCGCCGGACGGGACGGCCGGCCTTTCCGCCGGGCGGTCCGGACGCGGCCGCCGAACCCGGCGCCTAGGGTCGGAAATGTGTGATGCGCGGTGCGGAGCCGCCCGGGAGAAGGAGAGCACATGGCCGTACGCAGTACACGCCGCAGAGGCTACCCGGAAGGTCTCGGCGGCGAGCTGGCCGCCGAGTTCCTGGGCACTCTCGTCCTGCTCCTGCTGGGCTGCGGATCCGTGGCCGTCGCGGTCGTCGGGCTGCCCGGCTCGGGCCGTCAGGTCGCGGCCTTCGGGCCCGCCAACTGGCTGATCATCTCGTGGGGCTGGGGCCTCGCCGTGGTGTTCGGCGTGTATGTCGCCGGCGGTATCAGCGGCGCGCACATCAACCCGGCGGTGACGCTCGCGTTCGCGGTCCGGCGCACTTTTCCCTGGCGGAAGGTCCTCCCCTACTGGGGCGCCCAATTGCTGGGCGCTTTTACCGGCGCCGCGCTCGTCTACGCCACGTACCGGTGGGCGATCGACGCGTTCAACTTCAAAGCGGGAACCGGGCGGGAACAGTCCCTTTCCACCTTCTCGATCTTCGCCACCTTTCCCGCCGAGTATTTCGGGAATTCATGGTGGGGGCCGCTGCTCGACCAGATCGTGGGCACCGCGGTTCTGCTCCTGCTGATCTGCGCGCTCATCGACACGAAGAACCTGGCACCGGGTTCCAACCTCGGCCCGTTCCTGACCGGTCTGGTCGTTTTCGCGATCGGTCTGACCTTCGGAACGAACGCCGGTTACGCGATCAACCCCGCCCGGGACTTCGGTCCCCGGCTCTTCACCTTCTTCGAGGGCTGGGGCTCCATCGCGCTGCCGGGCAGCTTCCAGTGGTTCAGCCACTACTGGTGGATCCCGATCATCGGCCCGCTCATCGGTGGCATCGTCGGGTCCCAGATCTACGACCGCGTGATCGCCCCGGTCATCAGGGCGCGCGGCGGCCCCACCGAGGAGGGCCGCGTCCCGGCCAGGGACGCTCCCCCGTCCCCCTCCTCTCCGGCCGCTCCCGCACGTCCGTCGGCTCCCCATTCGACCGAGCCGCCGGTCAAGCAGCCTCCGACGGGGCCGTAGACCGGCCGGAAGCGCCCGCGCACGTACGAGGGGCGGGCCACCGTGGAGGGTGGCCCGCCCCTCGTACGTGCGCGGTGGTCCGTGTGTCACTCCCGCGCGGAGCCGTCGTCCCCGCCGTTCCCGGCCGCCGCCAGCGCCTTGGCCCGCCTGCCGATCACCACATAGGCCGCCGCCGCGCTGACCGCGAACGCCGCGGGGACCATCCAGTGCCGGTCGAGCACGTGGCAGGTGGCGTGGTCGAGGGAGTAACGGCCCGCGCCCGCCAGCCCGATGGAGGCGGCCGTCCAGCCGAGGAGGCCCGGGTACTCGCAGCCGCCCGACTGGGCGAAGAACCCGTTGGGCGCGTGCACGGCCACCGCGCCCGCCATGCCGCCCGCCGCCGCCGCGCCGGCCGCCGGGGTGGCGAGGCCGAGCGCCAGCAGCACGCCGCCGCCCGTTTCGGCGAGGCCGGAGGCGAGCGCGCTCGGCCGGCCCGGGCGGTAGCCCATGGCCTCCATCCCCTGGGCGGTGCCGTCGAGCCCGGGGCCACCGAACCAGCCGAACAGTTTCTGCGTGCCGTGCGCGGCGAGTACCGCGCCGGTGCCGAGCCGCAGGGCGAGCAGGCCGAGGTCGCGTCGGGCAGGACAGGTCATGGCGGGCTCCTGGGAGTGGCGTGGGTGCCGCGGAAGGATCCGGCGGTACGTCTCCACTCTCGGCCGGAGAGGTCACTCCTGCCAGTCGGCCAGTTCCGGCATGGCCTCGGGGTTGACGCGCACACCGATACCGGGGGCCGTGGGCAGTGCGGGCGCGCCGTCGAGGACCTCCGGCTCGCCGAGGAACAGGGCGTCGACGCGTTGGCCGTCGCCCCAGTACGACGGGTTGGTGAGGTGTTCGATCCAGCCGCAGTTGGGCTGGGAGAGCACGACGTGCAGGGTGGCCGCCGAGTACACGTGGGGGATGACCTCGATGCCGGAGCCGGAGGCCATCTGGCAGACACGGCGCAGTTCGGTGATGCCTCCGACACGGTGGACATCGGGCTGCAGGACGTCGGCGGCCCCGGCTTCCAGCAGCTGCTGGAAGCCGTACCGGGTGAACTCGTGCTCACCGGTGGCGATGGGGACCAGTCCCAGGTGGGGCTTGTAGAAAACCTTGTCGAAAATCCAGGGCGTGGATCTTCGGCAAGGAGAACAAGCCCGCTGGTCAGACGTGGTGTGGAGCTCTCTGCACTGCGGTTTGAGCAGACAGGGCGCCGTACCAACGACCGACCAGGGGCAGCCTAGCCGATGTGTGCCAGTGGGTGTCGTCCGTATCGGAGGGGGTGAGCGGCATGGTCTGTAAGAGCGCCTCTGGCTTGCTGTTTCCTCAGCTTCGGCGGATGGTCGGGGACGCCGAGGGGGACATGGTTCGAGGGCGATAGGACCATTCTGCTCTCCGTGTCGGGTTGCCGTGGGCGTCGGGCGTCGGCTCTCGTTGTCCGGAACATCGACGGCGTGCTGCCGTTTCGGACCCCCTTCAGCCCGGGACCGCGGTTTCGGCGGCGGACCACAGGCCGCGCTCGGCGATGAACCTCCGGTATTTCATGATCTTGCGGGGTTCGTTGAGGGTCGCGGCGCCGAGGAGCCGGTCACCGCGTCGGTAGAGGGCGACGAGGTGATCCGATCCCTCGTCCGGTCCGCCGCCGCCGACAACGCTCACGGCATCCGCGTCGGCGGTGCCCACGAACTGGATCCGCTGGCCGTACCAGTCGCTCCAGAAGTAGGGCACGGTCTCGTAGGGCCGACGCCGGTCGGGCCGTACCGCGTTCTGGGCGGCGTGTGCGGCCTGCGACGCGGCGTTCGTCCAGTTCTCCAGGCGCGTGGTGTCGTCGCCCTCGAACAGTCCGTTGGGCCAGTGCGCGACGTCTCCTGCGGCGTAGACGCCGGGGATGGACGACTCCAGGTACTCGTCGCAGACGACGCCTCCGTCGCGGGGATCGAGGACGATGCCGGAAGTCGTCAGCCACTGCGTCGCCGGAGCGGCGCCCACGCCGACGACCACGGCGTCGGCGCGCAGGACCTGGCCGGTTGACAGACGGACGCCGCTCACGTGTCCGTCCCCGATCAGTGCCTCGACCGTCGTGCCGCAGAGCAGGCGTGTGCCGTGCCGTTCGTGCAGGGTGGAGAGCACGCGGCCGACCACCTCGCCCACCGCGCGGACGAGCGGTACGGCGGCTGCCTCCACGATCGTGACCCGGGCACCGCCCGCTCGCGCCGAAGAGGCGATCTCCGCCCCGATGAAGCCGGCCCCGACGACCACCACGTCAGCCGCCCCCGGAGCGAGGCTCGGAGGGCTGTCGCGTCGTCCAGGGTGCGCAGGGTCCACACGCCGTCCAAATCCGTGTCTCCGCGGTGTCGAAGTGGGCCGACCGCATCAGGTGCCGGTGCAACGAGGCCGGCCGTGCCCTTCTCAGCGGTGGCGGGGGCGGGGCAGCAGGGCGAACGCGCTTTCCGCGATCGAGGTCAGGCGGGCGGGGCTGTGGCCGTACGCGCCTACGACATCGCTCCCGCGGATGATGGTCAGCAGGAGGTAGGCGAGGTCGTCGGGATCGGCATCGGGGTCGATGTCGCCGTTGCGCTGGGCCGCTCGCACGCACTCGGCCACCGCCGTCCGGACTACGGAGAAGCAGTCGTTGGCCAGGCGTTGCACCTCGGGGTCGGAGGCGCCGATCTCCAGGGCCATCTTGGCGGCGAAGCAGGCCGCCGCCGTCCGGTCGGGGGCGGGGGTACATCGGCGGCGAGTGGCACCCCGTGGACGGCGCGGAGCAAGTAGGCGTGCAGTCGTTCCAGGGCGCCCTCGTCCGCCGCGGCGTTCCTGATTCCGAATCGGGCCCTGGAGCCGTCCGAGGGCGAGCCCGTGATGGCCCACTGAGCCTGGATCCACCCTGGAGATGCCCTGCTACCCGCGATGACTGTTGTAGTCGCTGCTGGAGGTGTCGCCCATGAGTTTCCAGTAGACGTCCAGGAATCGGAGGTTCTCGACCTCATAGATGTCGTTGAAGGGGCCTGGGACGTAGGCGGGGTTGGTGACGCCCTTCTGTACCGAGGTGCAGAGTTGGTTGTCCTGTTCGCGTGCCAGCTTGTGCAGTTCGAAGAGAGTGCCGGGGTCGTAGTCCGTGCCGGCTTCGGCCTTCTCGGGCACGAGGAAGGTCTGGGTGATGCGAGTGCGGTTGGGAGCCAGCGGCGTGTAGGTCATCACGGCGACGCAGTCCGGGCTGGCGACCATCTCGAAGGTTGACGTGTGCCACTGGAAGAAGCCGCGTGCCTCGTCCAGGGGGGTGGTGCACTCGAAGAGCATCTTGCTCTCCAGGTGGCCCGAGAGCGTCACCGAGAGCGAGTCGCCGAGGAGCGGGTTGACGAAGTAGACGTAGTCGTCGCCTCCGTCGGCGCCGCCGGCGTCGCCGTCCTGGTCGAAGACGCGAACGAGTTCTGGGTGGTTGATCGCGCAGTGGTAGCACTCAAGGGCGTTCTCCCAGCAGATCTTCCAGTTGCTCTCCACCTCATGGGTCACGACTTCGGCGACCTTGGCCCGGTCGAGGTCCGCGTAGGGCCACACGACATCGGCGAGGCTTGCGCGGACCGGTGTGGGGGTCTCGTCGCCGAGGTAGACGAAGACGCAGCCGTTCCAGATCTCGGTGTGGGCGCGCTTCAGACCGAACTGGGTTTTGTCGAAGTCCTCGCCCATCTTGGGAGCGCCTCGGAGGCTGCCGTCGTGGTTGTAGGCCCACCCGTGGTAATGGCAGGTCACGGCGCGTTTGCAGGTTCCGGTCTCGTCGGAGACGAGTTGTGCCCCGCGGTGACGGCACACGTTGTGCAGTGCGTTGATCGCGCCGTCGCCGGCACGGACCAGGAGGAGGTCGACGTCGCCGACGGCGAAGCGCTTGTAGGAACCGGTCGTCGGGAACTCCGAGACGTGTCCGGCGTACTGCCACGTCGAGTAGAAGATCCTTTCCAGTTCCTTCTGGAAGTGCTCCTGCGACAGGTACGCCTCGCGGGGCAGTGCCTGGGCGGTCTCGGGGGGACGAATGGCGGGGGCCATAAGGATCTACCTCGATGTGTTGGGGTGCGGTGTTGATCTGCAGGTCAGCTGGCGGCGTGCACGAGGGTGCCCTCGATGTAGGTGCGCAGGACTCGCGTGTGAGCGATGTGCTCGGGTGGTCCGTCGAAGGGGTTGCGGTCGAGGAGCACCAGGTCGGCGCGATTGCCGACTGTGATGGAGCCGGTGTCGTCCAAGTGGTTGGCGTAGGCACTGCCGGACGTGTAGGCGCGGATCGCGGTGGCCAGGTCGAGGCGCTGCTCGGGCAGGAACACCTCACGCTTGCCGTGTACTTCGGGGAGGACGCGGTTGACCGCGACGTGGATGCCCAGGAGGGGGTCGGCCGAGGTGACACCCCAGTCACTGCCGGCGGCGAGGGTGACGCCGGCGCGCCAAAGATCCCCGAAGGGGAACTGCCAGGCGGCGCGTTGCTCGCCCAGGACCGGAATGCACAGGTCGTCCATCTGGTCGTCGTGGGCGGCCCAGAGGGGCTGGATGTTGGCGGCTACGTCCAGTGCTCGGAAGCGGGAGACGTCTTCGGGCCGTACGACCTGGAGGTGGGCGATGTGGTGACGCAGCCCGGTGTCGCCGTTGGTCTTCCGAGCGTGTTCCAGGGCGTCAAGGATCTCTGTGAGCGCCCGGTCTCCGATGGCGTGGAAGTGCAGCTGGAATCCGTGGGCGTCGAGTTGCGTGACGGCACGCTTGAGGCGTTCGGGCTCCACCATGGAGTGGCCGCGGTTGGCCGTGGGACAGCCGCACTTGTCCAGGTACGGATCGGTGAGCGCTGCCGTCCCGTTCTCGGGGATTCCATCCTGGATGATCTTGACGGTGGCCGCCGTGAACCGGCCGGCTTGGCCGCGTTCCCTGCGCTCGATCAGCGAGCCAACCTGCTCGAGGCCCCGATCCGGGTCCCACCCGAGGGCGCCGCGTACCCGGGCGGTCAGCAGGCCGGAGCGTGCCCCGTCGAGGTATACGTCGAGTGGGTCAGGCTGGCCGCCGAACGAACCGACGAGGGCGTCCTGCCAGGCAGTGATGCCCAGAGCATGGAGGTGGCGCTGCGCGGTAGCGAGAGCGGCCCGCAGGTCGTCCATGGTCGGCTCCGGGAGGAACCGTGCCACCAGCTCCATGGCCTGCTCGTGGAGGACCCCGGAGGGGCGGCCGTTCGCGTCGCGTTCGATCCGGCCGCCTACGGGATCGTCGGTGCGCTCGTCGATGCCGGCCAGTTCCAGGGCGCGACTGTTGACCCAGGCGCTGTGGACGTCACGTACGGAGAGGTAGACCGGCCTGTCGCTGACCACGCTGTCCAGCTGCTCCCTGGTGGGCATGGCGGTGCCGAAGGCGGTGAAGGTCCAGCCCCCACCCCTGATCCAGGACCGTTCGGGGTGGCTCGCCGCATAATCCGCGACGACTGCAAGGTAGTCGTCTGCGCTCCGCGCAGAGCCCAGGTCGCAGTCAAGGAGCTGGAGGCCGGCGAAGACGGGGTGCACGTGGGCGTCCTGGAAGCCGGGAAGCAGGAGCTTGCCCTGGAGGTCGACGACTTCGGTCCGCGATCCGATGAGTTCCCGTACATCACTTTCCTGACCGACGGCGGCGATGCGGCCCTCGCGGACCGCCACCGCGGTACACCAGGGACGGGCGGCGTCCACGGTATGGACGGGGCCACCGAGGAAGACGGTTTGAGCGTGCATGAGTGTGGCTCTTTTCGGTTCTCGGGGTCAGGCGTCGGTGTCGGCGGCCGCGACGGCACCGTGCCCGCGTCGAAGGCGGCTGACGACCGCCACGAGGAGCAGGGCGGCGAACGGCAGGGTGACGGCGAAGGCATTGACGGCTCCCGTGCTGCCGGTCATGAGCGCGACATTGTCGATGAGCAGGTACGTCACAGTCCCGAGCAGGAGTGCGGAGACGGAGGACGCCGCAACGACCCAGCGGTCGCGCGAGGACTGCTGCCTGCGCCAGAAGAAGACGACGACGGCTACCGCCGTCAGGGTCATCAGCACAATGATGCCGAGGACACCGGGCGTGCTCATCCAGACCGTCATGTTCGTGTAGGGGTCGAGGCCCACTGCGGTGAACAGGAAGACTGCGCCGACGGTGATGATGGCCTGCAGGTTGCCGTTGTTCGGGGAGCGGTACACGGGATGCACGCGCGACATCCTCTTGGGCAGCATGCCCTCGCTGGACATGCTGTGCCCGTAGCGGCTGATGGCGTTGAAGTAGGCCAGGCCGGAGGCGATGCTGCTGGTGACCATCAGGATCTGCGTCACGTCGCCTGCCCAAGTGCCGACGTAGCGTTCGGCGACCAGGTAGATCATGTCCGTCGGGTGGTCACCGGCCGCCGTCGCGATGGCCGAGTCACCGAAAGCCTGGACGATGGCCCAGCTGACGAAGCAGTAGAAGACGGCCAGAAAGCTCAGGGAGACATATGCGGCGCGGGGGAGGGTGCGCTCGGGGTTCCTGGTCTCCGCTCGATAGATCGCGGTGTACTCGATACCGAGGAAGGCGCCGAACCAGACGACGGACGACGCCGCCATGCCGGAGGTGAAGACGTTCGACGGGGCGAACGAACCGGCGTGGATGCCCTCGCTGCTGCCTCCCTCGACCAGCACGCACACGGCGATGACGGCGAGGATGCCGATTTCGGCGAACAGCAGGACTCCCAGGACCTTCGTGCCGATGTCGATGCCCCGCCGCCCCAGGTACCAGATGATCACCTGAAGGACGACAGCGATGATCGCCCAGTGGACGTGGAGGCCGAAGAAGTTGTCGATCAGTGACTGGGCGACCGTAGCCAGAATGCCCATCGCGCCCACCTGGATCGCCAGGTAGGAAATCAGCGCCACCGCGGCGGCCCCGCGGCCCAGGTCCTTGCCCAGCCCGCGCTCGACGTAGGCGTAGAACGTACCCGGGCGGTGCATGTACCGGGTCATCGCCATGAAACCGGCGACGAAGGTGGCGAGCACCAGGCCGGCGAGCACGAACCCGGCCGGGGCACCGAGCCCGCCGACCATGTAGCCCAGAGGGCCGTAGCCGGCCAGGAGATTCAGCGGGGCGGCGGCTGAGATGACGAGGAAGGCCACCGCGGTCACCCCGAGCACACCCGCTTTGAGGGTGTGGACGTGACTGTCCGTGCTTCCACGCTCGGAGTTCGTTTCGATGGTGCCGTCGGCAGTCGGTGGCATCGGGGGTTCCCTTCGGGCAGGTAAGGGCGGACAAACCGGAAGGCAGAGCAAGTGACGGGATACGGTCCGCCCGGTGTCCGGCTGCGCCTGTTGATGACGGCGGGACGGACGCGCGAGGGCAATGGAGTGACGGCATGGGCGCCGCGGAGACGACGGGGCGTGACGACAACCCCGCTTTAACATGACGGTGTCATAAAAACCCGGAGCTGGGGCGGCGTCAAGAGGGTGAATGCAAAAATGGCGACCACCGACCTCCGGCACGGCTCTGACCAGCACCGGAGCAGGGCAGTCGCAACAGTCGCCGAGTCAGGCGTAACACGGGAGGAAGCGTGCCCAAGATCGTCGACCACGGCGAGCGCAAGAAGGATCTCGCCCGCGCCCTGTGGGCGGTGGTGGAACGCGAGGGCATCGAGGGGGCCACGATCCGCTCCGTGGCCGCTGAGGCAGGGTGGACGCGGGGTGTGATCGCCCACTACTTCCGCGACCGTGACGACTTGCTCCTGTTCGCCTACAGGCTGGCTCTCCAGCGCGAGCAGGAGCTGGGCCCGACGTCAGAGACACCCCCACTCGAACGCCTCGTCGGCGTTCTTCTCCGCGCGCTCCCCGTGGATGCCCAGTCGCGACTGGACTTCAAAATCTGGCTCGGGTTCATGGGGCGAGTGGCGGACCATCCGGCGCTCGCCGAGGCGGTACTGGAGGACCACCAGGACTATCAAGGCCGGATACGGGGACTGGTCGAGTCCTGCATCGAGGAAGGAATCCTTGTCCCGCCCTGGGAGGCGGCCCGCGCGGCCTTGACCCTGGCCACATTCGTCGACGGCCTCGGCGTCATGGCCGCCCTGGACCCGGCCACCTACTCCTCCGCCCGGCTGGAGCAGGAGGTGCGGGGCTTCCTCCAGAGCTGGAGTCCGCACGGAACGGCCACGCGGGACGCGTCCCTGCCCTCGCCTTCCGGCTCAGATGTACCGAGTCCCGAGGTCCGCGACTGATCCCTGCCGACCGTAGGTGAACCGCCGCACCCCAGGGCACATGTCCAAAACGCTGGCGCACCGAACCAGATTGCAAAATTCCCTGGTTTCGAAGTGTAGTGTGCGGACCTCCCTCGGGGGTCCTACACGCGGAGGTATTGCTCATGCCACGGCAGCACGATGACCGGAGCGCCGATCCGGAGGCCCCCAAATCCGGGGCGGCCCTTGACTCCGTGGACGAGAAGTTGATCAGACTTCTCACGGCGAACGGGAGGGCCGCGTATGCGGAACTGGGCGCCGGTGTGGACCTGTCGGGGGACGCGGTCCGTGAGCGGCTCAAGCGCCTGATCGCAGAAGATGTCATCCAGGTAGTGGGGAGCATCCCCGCCCCCCTGCTCGGGCTGGAGAGCTTCGCACTGCTCGGCATCACGGTGAGCGGCCCGGCCCTGCCCATCGCTCGCGCGCTGAACGCGCTCCCGGCAGCCGATCTCGTCGTACAGACAGCCGGGGTGTTCGACATCGTCGCCGAGCTGGTGGCCCGGGATGACCGCGACCTGCTGCGGATCCTCGATGAATCGGTCCGCACGCTGCCCGGCGTCGCCCAGTGCCTGACCATGCAGTACCTCTCCGTGGAGAAGTACGAGCCCGCCGGGTCGCATCACGTTCTCCTCGGCGGCGCGCGGCAACACCCCCCGGTCCCCCGTCGTTCCGCCGATGAACTCGACGAGGCCGACAGGGCGCTGATCCGGATACTGCAGCGGGACGGGCGCGCCAGCTACCGCCAACTCGCCGAGGAGTCGGGCGTCCCGTACGCCCAAGCGCGCCGGCGGGTGCTGCGCCTCCTCGACAACGGCCTCGTGCAGATCGTCACCATCACCAACCAACTCCGCTACGGCCATCGGGTGCAGGCCGGCGTGGGAGTACGCGTGCAGGGCCCCCTGCCCGAGGTCGTGGAGCGACTGCGTCAGGTGCCGGAGATCGATGTCGTGGCCGCCACGATCGGCCCTTACGACCTCCTGCTGGAGGTGAGTTGCGCCGACAGGGCCGATCTGTACCGCCTGACCGGGAGCGTCCTGCGCGGCATCCCGGGGGTGCTGACCACGGAGACCTTCAACTACATCGACATCCACAAGCTTCCGTACACCTGGTCCGCCCTGTAAAACCCCGCGAGAAAAAGGCTTCCACGGTGAGGTAGATCTGCAAAATTAGCGCCTCAAGTTGCACGCGTTCGTTAGATTCCCTTGCCGAACCAGTCTCCTCATGTCATTGTGAGGGCGTCCGACGCTGCCGTGCCCCTACGGCGCAGCAGTGAGTTGCCGCGGGTTCGTAAGGGGAAGTCGATGACCAGGTCACGCACCGTCGTGGTCACCGGAGGGGCGTCGGGCATCGGTGAAGCCGTCGTCCGTCGTTTCACGGCGCGGGGGGACGAGGTCATCGTTCTCGACCGCAGGAAGCCAGGCTCCCCGGTTCACTTCGTCGAGACCGATCTGAACGACTGCTCGTCGATCGCCACGGCCGTGGACGCGCTGGACCGGCCTGCCGATGTCCTGTGCAACGTGGCCGGGGTCTCCGGAGCCTCCCCGGTCCCGCTGATCCTCGGCGTCAACTTCTTCGGGCTGCGCCACCTGACCGACCGGCTGGTGCCGCGCATGAACGAGGGCGGCGCCGTCGTCAGCGTGGCGTCCACCGCCGGCTGGTACTGGCGCGATCACCTCGCCGAGGTGACCCGGCTGATCGAAACGCCCGACTTCCGAAGCGGCGTCGACACAGGCGCCGCCCTGCTCCGCGACGGCAAGGACGCCTATGCGCGCAGCAAGGAGGCCCTCATCGTGTGGACCTCCCTCGCCGCCCAGCGCTACCGCGGTCACGTGCGCCTCAACACCGTGAGTCCGGGTGCGGTCGAGACTCCCCTCCTGCCCTCGTTCTACGCGTCGATGGGACACGCGGAGCTGGACCCCCTGACGGAGCTCGCCGGAGGACGCAATGGGCGTCCCGACGAGATTGCCGCTGTCGTCGAGTTCCTGGCCGGCGACCGGGCCACGTGGGTCAACGGCACCGATGTCGTGGCTGACGCAGGAGCCGAGATGGCGTTCGCCCTTCGTCAGAACTCCGCCGCCTGACCGGTGGGGTGTCCGGGCGTTCGCCGGCGGACGATCAGAAAGAAAGTGAGACACGGGTCATGAGCACCAGCATTGCCGGAGACCGACCGGTGAGTTCGCAAGAGCAGACGTCGAGCCCCGGGGGCCGGCAAGTGCGGATCGCCGGCCGGCGTGAGGCGGCCGAGGGCGTGGTGGAGCTGACCCTCGTACCGGCCGAAACGGCCGACGGGCCGTTCGAGGCATGGGAGCCCGGCGCGCACATCGACCTCGTCCTGCCGTCGGGAACGGTCAGGCAGTACTCCCTGTGCGGGCCCGGGGAACGCTCCGACGAGTACGTCGTGGCCGTGCTCCGGGAGGCGGATGGGCGAGGCGGCTCCGCCGAAGTACACGACCGGCTCACCGAGGGCTCACTGCTGTCCATACGCGGACCTCGCAACCACTTCCGCCTGGCCGAGGCCGACCGGTATCTCTTCCTGGCCGGCGGCATCGGTGTCACTCCGATCCTGGCGATGGTGCGGCGAGCCGCCGCCGCGGGGACTCCCTGGACGCTCATCTACGGCGGGCGGACCCGGTCGTCCATGGCCTACACGGACGAACTCTCCGAACTGGCCGCCTCCTCCGGGGGCGAGGTGGCGCTGGTGCCGCAGGACGAGCTGGGGCATCCGGACTTCGCCGCCGCCTTCGCCGACCTGCCCGAGGGAACCGCGGTCTACGCGTGCGGTCCCGAGCCGATGCTCCAGGCCGCCGAGACACTCAGCGAAACGTTGCTGCCCGCCGGCACGCTCCACCTGGAGCGCTTCGGCGCCAAGCCCGTGCCCGACAGCGGGCGAACCGACACCGACACCTCGTTCGAGGTCGAACTCGCACGCTCCGCACGGACACTGACCGTTCCGGCGGACAGGCGGCTGATCGACGTGGTCCGAGAAGTCGTCCCGCAGGTCCCCTTCTCCTGCGAAGAGGGCTACTGCGGCTCCTGCGAGACGGCGGTCCTCGACGGCACGCCCGACCACCGTGACCAGGTCCTCACCCCGGAGGAGCGCGACAGCAACGAGACGATGATGATCTGCGTCGGCCGCTGCCTGTCCCGCAAGCTCGTCCTCGACCTCTGAGCCGTTCGGCACCCCTCCCTTCCCACAGCCAGCAGAACAGGCCGAACCTCATGCATGACATAGACACACCCACGAACCCGGCCCTGCCGGAGTTTTGGACACAACCGGATCCGCAGGCGGCGTTCGCCGCGATGCGCCAGGAAGGCGCCGTGCACTGGCACCACGAACCGCCCTCCTCCTGGTTCCCCGAGGGCGGCCGGGGGTTCTGGTCGGTGGTCCGCTACCAGGAACTGGTCGAGGTCAGCCGCGACCAGGACACCTTCACCTCCGCTCACGGCACCGAAATCGTCGACATGACGCCGGAGATGGTCCACATCTTCGGCGGGATGCTCAACATGAGCGGCGCCGCGCACGCCCACCACCGGGCCATCGTCAACCGCGTCCTCACCCCCCGCACCGTCGAGGCCCTCAGCGACACGATCCGCGCACACGCCCGCCGGTGCATCGACCGCGTCGCCGACAAGGGCTCGTGCGACTTCATGCAGGACATCGTCGGTGACTTCCCGGCGCAGATCATCTGCGAGCTGCTCGGCGTCCCCGCCGACGACCGGCCCCGGCTCGTCGCGCTCACCGGCACCGCACTGTCCGCGTACGGCACCGCCGAGGCGTACGACGCCATGCTGGAGATCATCGCCTACGCCGAGGAACTGGTCGCGCGGGCACGGGAACAGGTCGACGACTCGGCCTCGTTCCTGCGACGCCTGCTGGCCGCCGAGGTCGACGGGCAGCGGATGAGCGACCACGAGATCGCGGTGTTCTTCGCCCTATTGGTGACCGCCGGCATCGAAACGACGGCGACCAGCATCGGGCAGGGCATGTACGCCCTGTCGCTCCACCCCGAGCAGCGGCGTAGCTGGCAGGGGAACTTCCATCGGCTCGCGCCGCGCGCGGTGGAGGAGATCGTCCGCTGGGTGACCCCGGTGATGTACTTCCGGCGCACCGCGACCCGAGACACGCAGATCGCCGGGCAGCCGATCGCCAAGGGCGACAAGGTCGTGCTCTGGTACACCTCCGCGAACCGCGACGAGCGCGCGTTCGAACGGGCCGGTGAGCTCGACTTCGAACGGCCGGAGGAGCAGCACGTGGCTTTCGGCGGCGGCGGCCCCCACTTCTGCCTGGGGGCGGTACTGGCCCGCAAGGAGATGACGATCTTCTTCGAGGAACTGTTCGCCCGCCTGCCGGACATTGAGGTCAGCGGCGAACCGGTGCGCCTGCACTCCAACTTCGTCAACGGTCTGGCCTCCCTCCCGGTGAGGTTCAGCCCGGCATGAGCGTGCTCCTTCCCCGGACCGTGCTGGCGGTGCCCGCCTCCTCCGAGCGGTTCCTGCACAAGGCCCGGACCTCCACCGCCTCGGTCCTGATGGTCGACCTCGAGGACGGCGTCGCCGCCACTGGCAAGGACGAAGCGCGCTCGCTGGTACGCACGTCGGCACGCCCGCTCGCCTCGGCACGACGACGGCTTTGGCTGCGCGTCAACGCGGTCGGTTCAACACACCTGGCCGCAGACCTCACCCTCGCGAACACGCAGAGAGAACACCTCGACGCTCTCGTGCTGCCCAAAGCCACCCCCGACACTGTGCGCGAGATCGCGGCCCGCACGGACCTGCCGATCGTGGCGCTTGTCGAAAGCCCCGACGGAGTCGAGGACGCCCGCGCCATCGCTGCCCACCCGGCCGTACGGGCCGTGATGTTCGGCGAGCTGGACTACCGTGCGGAACTCGCCGCGGCGGGCGGGCTCCGCGCCCAGGACACCTCCTGGGCCCAGGCGCGTATCGTGAACGCGGCGGCCTGCGCCGCCATCCCGGCGATTGCCGGCCCCACCGCCGCTGTCGAGGACGAGCCCCGGCTCCGGGCCGACTGCCAACGACAGAGCGACCTCGGCTTCACCGGCAAGCTCTGTATCCACCCAGCTCAACTCGAGCACGTACAACGGGCGTTCGCTCCCTCGGCCGACATGGTCGCCTGGGCACGCCGCGTGACGACCGCCGCGGCCGACGCACCCGCCGACGGCGCGATCGCCGTGGACGGATCCATGGTCGACAAACCCGTCGTCGACCGCGCCCGTCGCATCCTCGCGGAAGGCCGGCAATGAGCGAACAGAACACAGCCCACCCCTGGGACGGCCCCTACGGCGACGACTTCGTCATCGGTGAACCCCTGCCCAACGCGCCGGCCATCACCATCGACGAGGGCACCGCCGCCCTGTACCAGGCCCTCAGCGGTGACCCGGCCCGGCTCTCCCTCAGTACACCGCTGTCGCACGCGGTCACCGGCGCGGACGCGCGAGTGGTGAACTCGGCGCTCGCCCTGCAGGTCGCCATCGGTCAGTCGACCGTCGCGACGAAGATCGTCATCGCCAACCTCTTCTACCGCGACGTCACCTTGCACCGACAGTTGCACATCGGAGCGACGGTGACCTCGACCGTCACCCCCGTCGCCCGTGCCTTCACACGCGACAACGGCAAGGGCAGACGGGCCAAGGTCCTGCTCTCCATCGAGACGCGTGACGAGCACGGTGCCCTGGTCGCCTCCCTGGAGCGTCTGGCCCTGCTGCCCCTGCGCGACCAGGGCCGCCTGGAAGAGGCCGGAGACATCGGCAGCGCCGACTCCACCCGCCCCCTCACAGACTTCCTGCCCGCCGTACCCGGGCACTGGGATCTCGCCCGGCTGTCGCGAGCTCCGCTGCCCGCCGAGGGCTTCCAGGCGGCCGATCCGCTGCGCGACTCGATCAGCGGCGCCCTGGACCTCGTACGCCTGACCCAGAACCAAGCCGCCGCCCATCGCGATCCCGCCCGCGGGCAGCGAGGCCGACGGCTGGTCTACGGAGGGCACACTGTCGCACTCGCCCAGGCGTCACTGTCCCGGCTGGTGCCGGGGCTGGCAGCGGTCGTCGGCTGGCGCTCGTGCGACCACCTCGCCCCCTGTTTCGAAGACGACCTGCTGTCGTTCGACCTGACCTTCGAAGACATCCTGCCGGTCACTGACGGTGCGCTCATCGGCTTCCGGCTCCGGGGACGGACCCTGGGGCCCGAGGCCGAGCCGGTAGACGTCCTCGACTTCCGCCCTGTGGCGCTGGTCGCCGGCACTTCTGGAGGGACCCATGTCTGACGGACTCCACTTGCTCGACGGCATCCGTGTGGTGTCGCTGGAGCAGTTCATCGCCGCCCCGTACTGCACGCAGATGCTGGCCGACGCGGGCGCTGAGGTGATCAAGGTAGAACGGCCCGGGTCGGGGGACCCCCGTCGCTGGTACGACCCCAAGGTGGGACCCGACGACGACTACATCAGCGGCGGCTTCGCCTCGTACAACCGCGGCAAGAAGTCCGTCGAGCTGGACCTGAGTGCCGAGGACGACCGGGAGATCTTCGACCAACTCCTCAGGACGGCCGACGTCCTGGTCAGCAACCTGCGCCCGGGCTCCCTCGCCCGGCAGGGGCTGGCACCCGATGTGCTGCGCGAGCGCCACCCCCGCCTGGTGATCTGTGAGATCTCCGGCTTCGGCACGACTGGCGGGCCGTACGCGCAGTGGCCGGCCTTCGACTCAGTCATCCAGGGCATGAGCGGCCTGTCCAGCCTCATCGGTGAGCAGGACGGCCCGCCTGGTCTGGCCCCGATGGGCACGATGGACCTGATGTCCGGCATCTACGGCACCATCGGCATCCTCACCGCCCTTGTCGGCAGGGCCGCCACCGGTCAGGGCTCCCATGTCGACGCCGCGATGTACGACATCGGCGCGGCCTTCCTGGAACGCCCCCTGACGCTGCACGAGTACACCGGTGAGGTGCCCACGCGCGGCATCGACCGCTTCAGCCCGGTCGGTGCCTTCCGGGCCGGCGACGGAGCGTGGGTGTCCATCGTCATCCCCACCGACGAGATGTGGCGGCGCTGCTGCGCCGCGCTGGGGAATCCGGAGCTGGAGACGGACCCTGAGCTCGGTACCACCCTCAAGCGCGCGGAACACATGGCGGACCGCATCGTCCCGCTGCTGGAGGAGTGGGCCAAGGACATGAACCGCCACGAGGCGGCGGCGGCGCTGCGTGCCGCGGGTCAGCCGGCCGGAGTCGTGCAGACCGTCGCCGACGTCCGCGCCTGTGCACAGCTCGCCCACCGCGGCCTGTTCGCCCCCATCGACGACGAGCGCGCCCGGCGCCCGGACGGATCGGTTCTCAGCCTGCCACGCCTGCCCCTGCTCTTCGACGGCCAGGGAGCGCGACCAGGGCCGGTGCCCCGACTCGGCTCCGACAACGACGAGTTCCGCCCGAACCATCCCGCAGAGGTGTCCTCGTGATCCCTACCACTCCCACCGACCTCTTCATAGACGGGACCTGGCGGAAGGCCGCGAACGCCGGCACCTTCCAGGTGGAGGACCCCGCCACCCAACAGGTCATCGCCGAAGTCGCCGACGCGGATGTCGAGGACGCCAAGGCAGCCGCCGCGGCAGCCGCCGCCGCGCTCCCGGCCTGGAGCCGGCGTCCTCCCCGCGAGCGCGCTGAGATCCTGCGCCGTGCCTACGAGTTGGTGATCGGCGCGAAGGAGCAGCTCTCGGCGCTCATCACCGCCGAGAACGGCAAGGCCCGCGCGGATGCCGAGGCAGAAGTCGTCTACGCGGCGGAGTTCTTCCGCTGGTACAGCGAGGAAGCGGTCCGGATCGACGGTCACCTCAGCCTGTCGCCGGCCGGTGACAAGCGCATCATCGAGATCTCGCAGCCGGTCGGTGTGTCCCTGCTGCTCACTCCGTGGAACCTGCCGGCCGCCATGGTCACGCGAAAGGTTGCACCCGCGCTCGCCGCGGGCTGCTCGGTCGTCGTCAAACCGTCCTGGCAGACACCGCTGACCGCGCTGTTCCTGGCCAGGCTGCTCGCCGAAGCAGGCGTTCCCGCCGGAGCGGTCAATGTCGTACCGACCTCCCGTGACGTCACAGTGACCGCCGAGCTGGTCGCCAACGGCCCGGTGCGAGCCCTGTCCTTCACCGGATCCACCCGGGTCGGCAGCGCCCTGCTCGCGCAGGCCGCCGAGCGCGTGCTGAAGACGTCCATGGAACTGGGTGGCAACGCCCCGTTCCTCGTCTTCGAGGACGCGGACATCGACGCGGCGGTCGCCGGAGCGCTGGTCGCCAAGATGCGTCACAATGCCGAGGCGTGCACCGCGGCCAACCGGTTCTACGTGCACAGATCCGTGCACGACGAGTTCGTCTCCCGCCTCGCCGACGGCCTCTCCGCCCTGGAGGTCGGGCCCGGCACCGTTCCTTCCGTGCAAGTGGGCCCGATGGCATCCGCATCCGCGCGCGACGCGCTGGGCGAGGCGGTGCAGTCCGCCGTGGACTCGGGAGGCAGGGTCGTCCTGGGTGGCAGCGCTCCAGATGGCACGGGCTACTACTTCCCACCCACCCTGATCGACGACGTCCCGCCGACCGCCCCCGTGCTCGGCCACGAACTGTTCGGTCCGGTCGCTCCCATCGTCTCCTTCGACACCGAGGACGAGGCGATCAGCATGGCCAACAGCACCGAGATGGGGCTGGGCTCGTACGTATACACGCAGGATCTGCGTCGTGGACTCGGTGTGGCGGAGCGGCTGGAGTCGGGCATGGTCGGCCTGAACACTGGGGTCTTCTCCGACCCCGCAGCTCCGTTCGGCGGGGTCAAGCAGAGCGGCATCGGCCGCGAAGGCGGTCGCCACGGCATCCACGAGTTCCTGGAGACCAAGTACATCGCCACCCAGTGGTGACGGCCATGACTCCGTCATCGACACCGGAGAGTGAACAGCCATGACCACCCGTCTCGCGCCTGTCGTGCGCGACAACCTCCTGGCCTCCACCCGCGCCTGGCTGGAGAAGCCGCCGCTGGAGCCGTTCATCGGCGGTTCCTTCCGCACTGCCCGCTCCGACGACCGCATCGCGGTGATCGACCCGGGCACCGGACTACCTCTCACCGAGTACGCCGCCGCGTCCGCCCAGGACGTGAACGACGCCGTGGCAGCCGCTCGCACCGCCTTCGACGACGGCCGCTGGAGTGAACTCGACCCCGAGCAGCGGGAGTCCGAGCTGCGCCTCCTGGCCGACCTGCTGGAAGGGACCACGGAGACCGTCGCCCAGCTCGAAGCGCTGGACACGGGCAAGACCCTGGCCGAGGCCCGACTGGACGTCGACGAGGCCGTCGCAGTGCTGCGCTACTACGCGGGTTGGGCCACGAAGGTAGAGGGTGCTGTCTATCCCGCACCTCGCGCTTTCCTGGCGACCGGAACCCGCGAGCCGCTCGGGGTGTGCGCAGCGATCACGCCCTGGAACTATCCGCTGCCCATCCTGATGTACAAGCTCGCGCCCGCACTCGCCTTCGGCAATACGTTCGTCGCCAAGCCGTCCGAACAAACGGTGCTGTCGACCGCGTACTTCGCCCAGTTGTGCGCACAGACCGGCATCCCGGACGGTGTGGTCAATGTCGTACCCGGTGCCGGCGCGACCGGTGCGGCCCTCACCGCGGCCGAAGGCGTCGACAAGATCGCCTTCACCGGCTCGACCCGCACCGGCCAGTCGGTCATGCGCGCCGCCGCCACCACGACGACCAGAGTGAGCCTGGAACTCGGCGGCAAGAGCCCACAGATCGTCTTCGCGGACGCCGACATGGACGCAGCCATCGAGGGCGTGATGGCCGGCATCTGGACCAACGCCGGCCAGGTGTGTATCGCCGGCAGCCGCCTGCTGGTCGACCGCCGCATCCACGACGAGTTCGTCACCGAGCTCCTGCGGCGGACGGCGGGCGCGACTTCGGTCGGCCACGGTCTGGCTCCCGGCACGACCATGGGCCCGCTCATCTCGGCCAAGCAGCGTGACCATGTCGTCACGCTGGTGGCGAAGGCCGTCGCGGAGGGCGCCGAAGTACAAACCGCCTGCTCGTTGCCGGCGGAGGACGGTTTCTTCGTCGCCCCGACCCTGGTCACCGGTGTCCGCCCGGGTCAGACCGTCGAGCAGGAGGAGGTGTTCGGGCCCGTCCTGAGCGTGCTGCCCTTCAACGACGAGGCAGAGGCGATCCGCCTCGCCAACGGCACCGCCTACGGCCTGGCCTCCTCAGTGTGGAGCAAGGACGTCTCCCGGGTGCACCGCGTCGCCCGCGGCCTGCGCGCCGGCACGGTCTGGGCCAATACCTACGGCATCTTCCACCCGACGTTGCCCTTCGGCGGCGTGAAGGCGTCCGGATTCGGCCGTGAGCTCGGCTCGGCCGCCGTCGACCACTACACCGAACTCAAGACCACCGTGATCGGTCTGTAGCCCACCCCGCAGTCGGCCGCCTGTCGTCACCAGCCACACCTGGCCCCCCGCGCACGCCCGCACCCTGCATCCCCACGACACAAAGGACAGCGCAGTGAGCCTCCCCCTGCCCTCGCAGCCACGGGTCCACCTCGACCAAGTGGTTGGCCAGGTCGACTTCACCCAGGTCCCCCGCTTCGCCGGACCCACCACGTTCGCATCTCTTCCCCGCCCCCACGAAACCGGAGACCTGGACGTCGCGGTCGTCGGCGTGCCCTTCGACGCAGGTGTGAGCTACCGTCCCGGCGCCCGCTTCGGCCCGCAGCACATCCGCATCAGCTCCCGTCTGCTACGGCCGTACAACCCGGAGGCCGACGCCTGGCCCTTTCTCGGCCAGCAGGTGGTCGACCTCGGCGACATCGCCGCCCACCCGTACGACATCCCGGCCGCCATCACAACCATCGAGAACGGCACCCGCGCCGTTCTCGAACGCGCCGGGAAGCTGCTCGTCCTCGGCGGCGACCACACCATCGCCCTGCCCGTCCTGCGGGCCCTGCACGCCCAGCACGGGCCGGTCTCCGTCCTGCACTTCGACGCACACCTCGACACGTGGGACACCTACTTCAACTCGCCCTACCTGCACGGCACCCCCTTCCGCAGAGCCGCCGAGGAAGGACTGCTCGACCCCCAGGGCTGCATGCACGTCGGCATCCGCGGCGGCCTGTACGGCCCGGGTGACATGAAGCAGGACCGCGCCCTCGGATTCGTGCCCATCCGCTGCGAGGAGATCGAGGACATAGGCGTGAGGGACACCATCGAGCGGATGCGCGCCCGCCTCCAGGACCGCCCGGTCTACATCTCGGTCGACATCGACGTCCTGGATCCCGCCTTCGCGCCGGGCACCGGTACGCCGGAGTCCGGCGGGCTCACTTCCCGCGAACTGCTCATGATGCTGCGCGCGACGAGTGGGCTGAACGTCGTGGGCGCGGACATCGTCGAAGTGGCCCCCGCCTATGACCACGCCGAGATCACCGGCGTGGCCGCCGCCCATGTCGGTTACGAACTCCTCTCCGCCTGGGCGCCCAAGCCGACACCGGGGCGAGCGCCCGACACGACGCGCGGAGCCTGACTGCGGCCGGCTCGGCAACCGGGCGAGGGCTCGGGAGGGTTGTAGAGGTTCAAGCCGTAGGACTTGACAGGGAATGCAGCTCGTACAGGGGCACCGCGAACACGAGCCGGTCGGATCGCGGACTGGATTGACGGGTTCAGGGGATGAGAACCGGCTTGATCGTCCTACCTGACAACGAGTCGGCCTCCGCGGCGTTGACCTCCGCGAGCGGGTAGGTGCGGACGAGCCGGTCGAACGGGAACCGGCCTTCCCGCCAGACCTGCGGACGCTGGAGGAGGCCGGCTTCGTCCGCAAGGACGCGGGCGGACTCTACGCCATGGGCTTCCAGCTCATCGCCTACGGCCAGCTCGCACTCGACCAGGTCGAGGCCCGCTCCCTCGCCCATCCCGTCCTGCAGGAGCTGGGCGAGCGCCACGGTCACACCGTGCACCTCGGGGAACTCGTCGGCGACCGCATCGTCTACGTCGACAAGATCGACGGCCGCGGCAGTGTCGCCATGGGATCGCGTATCGGCCTCCCGGCCCAGACCCACACCGCGGGTGTCGCCAAAGTGATCACCGCCTACCAGGACCCGGCGACCCAGGAACGCATCCTCGGCCAGGCCACCTTCGAGCGCTACACCGACACCACACACACCACCCGGGACTCCCTCGTCGAGGAACTCCGCGAGGCCCGCGCCCGCGGCTGGGCCGAGGACAACGGCGAACACGAGGAATACATCAACTGCGTCGCCCTGCCGGTCTTCGACGCCCGCGGCAAGGTCACCCACGGGATCTCCGTCACCGCGCTGTCCGCCGTCGCCCCGCTCACCGAACTCCGCACCCACCTCGACGAGTTCCGCTCGGCCGCCCAGCGGATCAGCACCGAGCTGGGCTGGAAAGGAAACACTCATGACCGCCACTGATGTCAGTGCCGGCTTCTTCGCCCGGCACCTGTCCGCAAGCCCCGTGATGGGCATCTTCCGCGGCCAGGATCCGAGCGCCACGGTCGAACTGTGCCGCCGCGCCTGGGATTTCGGCGTCGAACTCGTGGAGATCCCCGTACAGTCCGACGCCGCGCTCCCCTCCTTGAGAGCCGCCGTCGAAGCCGCCCGCGACCACGGCAAGCAGGTCGGGGCCGGCACCGTCACCACCGTGCGGCGGCTGCGGGCCGTCCAGGAGATCGGCGCGGCCTTCACCGTGGCGCCGGGCCTGCACCGGGAAGTCGTCGACGCGTCCGCGGACGCCGGACTGCCCCACCTGCCCGGCGTCGCCACCGCCACCGACATCGCCACCGCCCAGGCCGCGGGCCACACCTGGCTCAAGGCGTTCCCCGCGCAGCAGCTCGGTGCCGACTGGATCACCGCGCAGCTGGGTCCGTTCCCCGACGTCCGCTTCGTCGCCACCGGCGGCATCAGCGCCGACAACGCCGCCGAGTTCCTGTCGGCAGGGTGCGCGGCGGTCGCCGTGGGGTCCGCGCTGGCCGATCCCTCCGCTCTTCCCCGGCTACGGGAAGCGGTGAGTCCCATGCGCTGACCCACACCGTCCAACGACCCCGCCCGCACCACGCCGCGCGTCGCCCCACGTGACACACGGACCGCTTCCCCGAAGTCCCCCGCTCCCTGAGCCGCGGAACCTCCACGTCTCCGCCGCGGCCGGAGAGAACACAACGCCGCACTCCGGCACGGCGCATCGCGTCGCACCGGAGCCGGCACACACCGACACACCGACCGACGGGCCCTCCTGCCCGGAGACCGGTCCGCACGGCCGTACGACAGCGGTCCGACGGCCATGACACCCTTTCCCGTCTGTCGCAGAGGCCCCCGGCACGCCCTCCCGGCGTTCCCCGCGCGATCCCCTCCACCGACAGCGTCCCCGCCGCGCCGGCCCACCCCTTCCCGGCGCGCGCCAAGAGCCGCACACCCCGTACAGGGGCGTCGCGCTGCACTTCAACGGCGAAATCAGCAAGGCGATCCTGAAGAGAGTCCTCATGGCACACACACCTTCCTCATCCGAATTCGACCCGAAGGCCGTCAGACGCGTCGTCGTGGCGAGTTCCATCGGCACGGTCATCGAGTGGTACGACTTCGCGCTGTACGGCGTGGCGTCCGCCCTGGTCTTCGGCCCGCTGTTCTTCCCGGGCCAGAGCTCGGTGGCGGGAAACCCTCGCGTCGTTCGCGGTGTTCGCGGTGGCGTTCTTCGTCCGGCCCATCGGCGGCCTCATCGCCGCCCACGTCGGCGACCGGGTCGGGCGCAAGCCCGTCCTGATCTTCACCATCACCCTGATGGGAGTGGCCACCGTCGCCGTCGGGCTCTTGCCCACGTACGACACGGTGGGGGTCTGGGCCCCCATCCTGCTCCTGATCACCCGCATCCTCCAGGGGATCGGCGCGGGCGCCGAGTTCGCCGGGGCCGTCACGACCGTCGCCGAGTACGCGCCCGCCCGGCGGCGTGGCCTCTACACCTCCTTCGCCCAGGCGTCGGTCGGTCTCGCCTTCGTGCTCTCCACCGGCTTCTTCTCGATCCTGGCCACGATCCCGGAGGACATCCTGCTCGGCTGGGCCTGGCGCGTCCCCTTCCTGGCCAGTGTCGTCATCTTCGGGGTGGCCCTGTTCATCCGGCGCCGTATCGAGGAGACCCCCGATTTCGTCCGGACCAAGGAGGCCATCGAGGACATGGCTGCCGAGAAGTCCCCGGCCCGCCGGATTCCCGTCGTGCAGGCCCTGCGGGAGCGTCCCCGCCACCGGATCGTGGGGCTACTGTGCGGTTCCGGGCTGAACGTGGCCGGCTATCTCGTCAACACGTTCTCGCTCAGCTATCTCAAGAACACACTGGGGGTACCGGCGACGGTGGCGACGGTCGGTGTGGTGGTGGCCGTGGGCAGCAGCATCGTCGCGGTGCCCCTGTTCGGCCGGCTGTCCGACCGGGTGGGACGCGCTCCGGTCATGGCCGGCGGCGCCATCTTCACGGCGCTCTACATCCCGCCGTACTTCCTGCTGCTCCAGACGGAGCAGCCCGTGCTCATCGTCGTCGCCATGACGCTCGCCTACGGTGTCGGGCAGAGCGCCATGCTCGGTTCGCAGTCGGCCTTCCTGTCCGAACTGTTCGAGACGCGCTACCGCTTCACTGCGATCGCCTTCTCCCGTGAGCTCAATGTGATGGTGCTCGGCGGTACCACCCCGTTCATCGCGACCGCGCTGGTGGCCGCCACGGACGGACCCTGGCTGGTCATCGCCTTCGTCATCGTGTGTCAGGCGCTGACCCTGCTGGCCCTGCTTCTGGCCCGCTCACCGCGGCCCCGGGCCGAGCGCGAGGACTCCGAGGAGGCGGGCGGGAACGGCCGGACGGCGGTCACCTCGGCCGTCTGAAGGAACCCGGCGGCCCCGGGGCAGCCTGCCCCGGGGCCGCCGGTACGCGTCGTACGGCCGGATCCCCGGTGGCCTACCTTCCGCAGCGCAGCGCGCGGGTGTCGACGGTGTCCGCCATGACCCGCATGCCCGTGTCGTTCGGGTGGAGATGGTCCCCGCTGTCGTACGCGGGCAGCATCCGCTCCGGGGCCGCCGGGTCGCCGATCGCCGCGTCGAAGTCGATGACGGCGTCGAACGCGCCGCTCTCCCGGATGAACGCGTTGACCTCCTGGCGCACCGCCTCGCCGGCCGCGTTCCACTCGCGCCAGCCCTGGTACGGCATGACCGTCGCCCCGACCGCGCAGGCGCCCGCGGCGTGGGTGCGGGCGATGATCTCGCGGTAGCCGTCGATCATCTCGGCGGCGGTGGGCGCCGGGGTGGCCTTGATGTCGTTGACGCCTTCGAGCAGGATCACCGTCCGCAGGCCGCGCTGCGACAGGACGTCGCGGTCGAGCCGCTTCAGCGCGCTCTCCCCGGCCCCGTCGGTGAGGACCTTGTTGCCGGAGATCCCCTCGTTGGCGACGCCCTTGACGGTGGTCCGCCGGTCGTCGCCGAGCCGCCGTGCGAGGAAGTCGGGCCAGCGCCGGTTGGTGTCGGCGGTGGAGCTCGCGCCGTCGGTGATCGAGTCACCCAGCGCGACGACGGCGCCGGTGCCGCGCGGCGCGTCGGTCACCACGGCGTCGAGGTAGTAGCGGAAGCTCGTGCGCTGGGTGTACGCCGTGCCGGCGTCCTCGGCCGCGTGGTCTCCGGCGGGGGCGATGTACGAGGTCTGAAGCCCCATCCGGTGGCCGGTGGCGGTGCCGGACGCGTCCCGTACGTACAGGCTGACGGCCAGGTCCGCGTACGGCCGTACGGTGCCCGGCAGCGGATCGCTGTAGACGGAACCGCCCGCCGGTACGGTGACGGAGGCGGCGCCGCGGAAGGTCAGCGCGCGGTTGGTGCCGGGCACCACGGCGGCGCCCGAGTCCACGGCCCCCGCGTAGGCGCGGCCGAAGGTCACCGGCTGCTCGCCGAAGGCGTTGGAGAGCCGGATCCGCAGCGCGCTGCCGCCCGCGCTGGTGCGGACGACGACGCGGTGGGTGCGTTCGGGTACGGCGGTGTCCAGCCGGTCGGCGCTGGCGGCCCAGGTGACGACGGGGGTGGTACGCGCGGCCGGCGCGGCGGTGGCCTCCTGCGGGACGGTGGTGACGGCACCGAAGGCGAGGGCGCCGAGGGCGAGGGCGACGGCCGCGCGGCGGGCGCGGCGAGGTAACTCCACACTTCTCATTGCGGGTTGAAGCCTCTCGTGACGACAGTCGTGCCCATGACATAAAACGGGGCCACCTCCAGGGGTGACCTCACTCCATGACACGGATGCCGGGCGCCTCCGGTTCGACGCCCTCCGCGTCCACGTGCGGCAGGAGCCGGTCCAGCCACCGGGGCGTCCACCAGGCGGCGGAGCCCAGCAGGGTCATCACCGCCGGGACGAGCAGCAGCCGGACGATGGTCGCGTCGATCAGGACGCTGACGGCCAGGCCGAGGCCGATCATCTTGACCACGATGTTGTCGCTCAGGATGAACGCGGCGAAGACGCTGACCATGATGAGGGCGGCACAGGTGATCACCCGCGCGGTGATCTCCAGACCGTGCGCGACGCTCTCCCCGCTGCGGTGGGTACGGCGCCAGGCCTCGTGGACCCGGGAGAGCAGGAAGACCTCGTAGTCCATGCTCAGCCCGAAGACGATGGCGAACATCATCATCGGCACGTAACTCTCGATGGGCACGGTCCCGTTGACGCCCAGCGCGGGCCCGCCCCACCCCCATTGGAAGACGGCGACGACGACGCCGTACGACGCCGCGATCGAGATGAGGTTGAGCACGGCGGCCTTGAGCGCCACCAGGACCCCGCGGAACACGAGGAGGATGATGAGGAAGGCGAGGGCGACCACCACGCCGATGATGAGCGGCAGCCGGGCCGAGTTGAGGTCGAGGAAGTCCTCCTGGGCGGCGGTCGTGCCCGTCACATAGGTCGCGGCCGCGGTGCCGGCCGCGCCACGCGGCAGCACGTCGTCCTTGAGGTGGCGGAAGAGTTTCGCCGTCCCGGCGGACTGGGGCGAGGTGCGGGAGAGCGCCGTGGCCGTCAGCACCTCGCCGTCACCGGCCGGGGTGAGCGGGCTGATACTGGCCGCGCCGGGGACGTCGGTGAGCGCCTTCGTCAGGTTGGCGGCGAGCGCCGAACGGTCGGCCGGCGGCACCTCGCTCTGGTCGACGACGAGGGTGAGGGGGCCGTTGGCACCGGGCCCGAAGCCCTCGGAGATCAGGTCGTACGCGCGCCGGTCGGTGAAGCTCGTGGGGGCGGCCCCGTCGTCGATGTGGCCCAGGCGGATGGAGAACAGGGGGATGGCGAGGACGCCGACGATCACGACGCCGCCGAGCAGGAACCACCACGGACGGTGCTCCACGCGCTGGGCGTACCGGTGCCAGCCGCCCCCCGTCCCGGTGGGGACCCGGGTACTGCCGCCGTGCCGCTCGGCGCGGACGAACCCCGGGTCGGAGACGCCCTCCGCCACCGGGCGGCGGACCCGGTAGCGGTCGATCCGGCGGCCGGCGAGCCCGAGGAGGGCCGGGACGAGGGTGAGCGCGCCGAGGACGGCGGTGATGACGGTGACGGCCGCCGCCGCGCCGAGCTTGCCGATGAAGCCGATCCGGGAGACGTACAGCCCCGCCAGGGCGACGATCACGGTGCATCCGGAGACGAGTACGGCCCGGCCGCTGGTGGCGACGGCACGGCCCGCCGCCGTCACCGGGTCCGCGCCGTCCATCGACAGCTGGCGGTGCCGGGTGATCAGGAAGAGGGCGTAGTCGATGCCGACGCCGAGTCCGATCATCGTGGCGAGGGTGGGCGAGACGCTCGCGAAGGTGAAGGCCGCGGCGATCAGGCTCAGGCAGGCCAGCCCGACGATGACCGCGATCAGGGCGGTGAGCAGCGGGATCCCGGCGGCGATGACGCTGCCGAATCCGATCAGCAGGACGATCACCGCCACGGCGAACCCGATGGCCTCGCTGGTCAGGTCCGCGGCTTTCGGGCGGGCGAGTTCACCGAGCGGTCCCCCGTACTCGACCTGGACGCCCGCGGCGCGCAGCGGCCGCACCGCCTGGTCGACGCGGTCGAGATACGAGTGGGGGAACGAGGTGGGGTTGGCGCTGAAGCGGACGCTGATGTAGCCGGTCCGCCCGTCGGGGGTGAGCGCTCCGGTGGGCGGCGAGGAGGGCGTGGCGGGCAGCGGACTGACGGCGGACAGGACGTGCGGGAGCTTCTGGAGGGAGGCGACCGTCTGGTCGATCTGGCTCCGTACGGCGGTGAGGGACTGCTTCCCGTCGTGCAGGACGACCTGGGCGCCGACGCCGCCAACGCCGGGCGCGTGTGCGCCGAGCACCCGGGCACCGGTGTCCGACTGGGTTCCGGGGAGGGTGAAGTTGTCGGAGTACGTACCTCCGAACGTGTTCTGCAGCGCGTGCAGCCCGCCGAGGGCGACCAGCCAGGCAACGACGACCACGACGACATGACGGGCGCACCACTCGCCGACGCGCCGCAGGAGGCCCGGCCGCGTCCGGTTCGCCGCCGCCGTTCCGTCCGTACCGCCGCGTGCGGCCATGCGTACCCCCAGAGGGTGCGTAACATCAGCTCACCATCATCAATACGCCATATGCGACAAACAGGGTTGTCTTTGCGTATGCGGCCACGGTGGCGACGGTGACCCGCTGGGGGTACGCGGACGGGGCTCAGGCCAGGCGGAGCGTCAGCCGGTGGGTGCCCGCCGGGGCGCTGTGGAGCGCGCCGAGCGGATCCGCGACGGCGTCCCCGGTGGGTTCCGCGCCCACCAGCAGAACCTTCCAGGGCAGTGCGCTCCCGGTCTCCACGACGATCTCGTCACCGTCGCGCCGGGTGGTGAAGACCGCGGCGGGGCCCGATCCGTCCGGCGCGGGGACGGCGGTGACGACCTCCGCGCCGTCCGCCGGGGTGTGCACGCGCAGGGTCACCCCGTCCGCCCAGTCGTACTCGGGCCCTTCGTCCACGGCGCCGAGCGGGATCACCGCGCCGGGCCTGGCGAGCAGCGGCAGGGTGTCGAAGCCGTGGGTCTCGCGGCGCCAGCCGGGCCCGGTGACCTGGGCGCCGGTCAGGATGTTGGTCCAGGCGCCGGCGGGCACGTAGTACTCGACGGAGCCGTCCTCGGTGAAGACCGGGGCGACCAGCAGGTCGTCGCCGAGCATGTACTGCCGGTCGAGCGGGTGGCAGGCCGGGTCGTCGGGGAACTCCACCACCATGGCGCGCATCACGGGCGTACCGGTGTCCCTGGCCTGGGTCGCGGCGCGGTAGAGGTACGGCATCAGCCGGTGCTTGAGCCGGGTGAAGTCGCGGGTGACGGCGACGGCCTCCTCCCCGTAGTCCCACGGCACCCGGTAGGACTTGGATCCGTGCAGCCTGCTGTGCGAGGAGAGCAGGCCGAACTGGACCCATCGCTTGAAGACGGCGGGGGTCGGTGTGCCCTCGAAGCCGCCGATGTCATGGCTCCAGAAGCCGAAGCCGGACAGCCCCAGCGACAGCCCGCCGCGCAGCGACTCGGCCATGGCCTCGAACGTCGACTCGCAGTCGCCGCCCCAGTGCACGGGGAGCCGCTGGCCGCCGGTGGTCGCGGAGCGGGCGAAGACGACGGCCTCGCCCTCGCCGCGCTCCTGGCGCAGCAGTTCGAAGACGGTCTCGTTGTAGATCTGCGTGTAGTAGTTGTGCATCCGCTCCGGGTCGGATCCGTCGTGCCACGCGACGTCGACGGGCACCCGCTCGCCGAAGTCCGTCTTGAAGCAGTCGACACCCTGGTCGAGCAGGACACGCAGCTTGTCGGCGTACCAGACCCGGGCGTCCGGGTTGGTGAAGTCGACCAGCGCCATGCCGGGCTGCCAGCGGTCCCACTGCCAGACGTCCCCGTCGGGCTTCCTGAGCAGATAGCCCGCGGCCATCCCCTCGGCGAAGAGGGGCGACTTCTGCGCGATGTACGGGTTGATCCAGGCGCAGACGCGCAGCCCGCGCTGGCGCAGCCGGGCGAGCATGCCCTCCGGGTCGGGGAAGACGTCCGGGTCCCAGACGAAGTCGCTCCATTGGTACTCGCGCATCCAGAAGCAGTCGAAGTGGAAGACGCTCAGGGGGATTTCGGCGTCGGCCATGCCCTGGACGAACCGGTTGACGGTGGCCTCGTCGTACGAGGTGGTGAAGGAGGTCGAGAGCCAGAGGCCGAACGACCAGGCGGGCGGCAGCGCGGGACGGCCGGTGAGCGCGGTGTACCGGGCGAGGATCTCCCGGGGGCCGGGGCCGTGGATGACGTAGAACTCCAGGCTCTGGTCCTCGACGCTGAACTGGACGCGCCCGACGGCCTCGGAGCCCACCTCGTACGAGACCTGACCGGGGTGGTTGACGAAGACGCCGTATCCGCGGGTGGTGAGGTGGAACGGGATGTTCTTGTACGCCTGCTCGCTGCTGGTGCCGCCGTCCGCCTGCCAGATGTCCACCGTCTGGCCGTTCTTGACGAACGGGGTGAAGCGTTCGCCCAGCCCGTACACGCTCTCCCCGACGGCGAGCGAGAGCTGAGCGAGCATGAAGTGCCGGCCCTCGGCGTCGGTCGCGAAGCCGGCCCCGCGCCCGCCGACCGAGGTGAGGGTCCGCCCGCCCGCCGTGAAGTCGAGCTGCCAGGGCGCGTCGGTGTCGGTCCGCACGGAGAGTTCCCCGGAGGCGAGCTCGATCGTGGTGCCCTCCCTGACCACCTTCCCCGAGCCGGTGCCGGAGCCGGTGGCGAGCGCGAACTCCGGTGTCCTCGGGGCGCGTCCGCCGTGATGGGTGACGCGGACGCCGATGACGCCTTCGGCGGGTGACCAGCAGTCGACGGTCACGAGGGGGGCGTTGAGCGTGTCGCCGCGGTGGGTCACCCGCCCCACCGGCGCGTAGAGGGTGACCCGGTCGTCGGTGACCTCGGCGTCGGCGACGGAGACCGCGTACCGCGCGGTCACGCCGGGGCGCATCTGCCAGTACCCGTCGGTGAACTTCATCAGTGCTCCTGCTCTGTGGAGGGGGCTGGTGCGGATCGGTGGTCCATCAGGTCGATGGTCTCTGCTCGACGGTGCGGCGGCCGTTATTTGACGGAGCCGCCGGAGATGCCCGCGGCCACGTACTTCTGCGCCACCACCAGCAGGATCGCGGCGGGGACGGCGGAGACGACGGCGGTCGCCATCACCGCGCCCCAGTCGCTGACGTGGGCGCCGATGTACTCGTACATGGAGAGGGTGATCGGTTTGACGTCGTCGGTGGTGTTGAGCGTCAGGGCGAACATGAAGTCGGACCAGGCGAAGAGAAAGGTGAACAGGCCCGCCGTGAGCAGGGCGTTGCGGCTCATCGGCAGCACGATCCGGACGAAGGCGGTGAGCCGGTTGGCGCCGTCGACCAGCGCCGCCTCCACGACCTCGCGCGGGATCGACACCATGAAGGCGCGCAGCAGCACGATGGAGAACGGCAGCCCGAGCGAGGCGTCGGCGAGGATCAGCCCCAACGGGGAGTTGACGAGCCGGAGCTCGACATAGGCGCTGTAGAGGGCGTTGGCGATGACGATGCCGGGGACCATCTGGGTGATCAGCGTGGCGAACACCATCGTACGGCTGCCGCGCAGCCCGAGCTGGGCCAGGCCGTACGCGGCGGGCGCGGCCAGCGCCAGACAGACCACGACGGCGCCGAGCGCGACGACGAGGCTGGTCACCAGCGAGCCGCCCTGGCTGCTCAGCGCCCGCTGGAAGTTGTCCCAGCCGGGTGAGGTGGGCAGCCAGTGGGTGGCGGCGAGGCTCTCGCCGGGCTGGAGGGCGATGTTGACCATCCAGTAGAGCGGGAAGAGCAGCACGACGAGGATCAGCAGCGCGAAGGCGGTGGAGCCGCCGCCGCGCGGGCGGCGGGCGGAGTCGGTGGTGGACATCGCGGTCACTTCCCCTGGCCGAAGTCGGAGCGGTTGGCCCGCAGGTAGAACACGGCGAAGACCGCGCTGATCAGGATGAGAACGTTGCCGACCACCGCGCCCTGGCCGAAGTTGAGCTGTTGGAAGGAGAGTTGGTAGGTGACGGTGCCCAGGGTCTGGGTGGAGTCGGCGGGACCGCCGCCGGTCAGGGCGAGGATCAGGTCGAGGATCTTCACCGTGGACATGAAGCCGAGGATGAGGACCACGGTCACCACCGGACGCAGCAGCGGCAGGGTGAGGGCGCGGAAGGTGCGCCAGGGCCCGGCGCCGTCGAGGGCCGCGGCCTCGTACAGGTCGCGGGGGATCTCCTGGAGCCCGCCGTAGAGGATCACCATGTTGAAGGGGATGCCGATCCAGATGTTGACGAGGACGGCGGAGAGCAGGGCCACGTCCGGGCTGCTGAGCCAGGGCACGGCGGACGAGGTGAGGTGCAGGTCCATCAGGAGGGTGTTGAGGACGCCGGTGTCCTGGTCGAGGAGTTTGCGCCAGACGACGGCCGAGACGACCATCGGGACGAGCCAGGGCAGCAGCAGGACCGCGCGGACGAAACCGGAGAGCCGGAAGCGGCGGGAGAAGAACACGGCGAGCGCGAGGCCGATGACGAACTGGCCGAGCAGGGAGCCCGCGGTGAAGAGCAGGGTGTGCCAGAGCGAGTCGGTGAAGAGCGGATTGCCGAAGACACCGCGCCAGTTGTCGAGCCCGTTGAAGGGGGCCTCGCCGGTGAAGTAGGTGCGCGGGGTGAAGTGCTGGAAGCTCATGACGACGTTGCGCACCAGCGGATAGCCGAAGAAGGCCAGCATGTAGAGGACGGCGGGCGCGACGAAGAGCAGGCGCAGGAGCGCGCCGCGCCGGCCGGGGGCGCCGGGCGCCGCGGCGCCGGGGACGGTGGTACCCGTCTCCGCCGCGGGGGTGTCCCCCGAGGGGGCCGCGGCGGGTTCCGGTGCGGCGGCCGGGGTGGTGGGGCGCATGGCGGGTCTCCTCACGTCACTCACCGGCCGTGGCCCGTGACTGGGCCTGCTTCAGGGCGGCCTCGGGTGTGGAGCGGCCGGTCAGCACGGACTGGAAGGCGCCCGCGAGGGCGTCGGAGACGACCGGCCAGCGGGAGCCGACCCGGTCGGTGCGGGAGCGCGCGGTGGCGACCTGGTCGGCGAACGCGCCGAGCTTCGGGTTCTGGGCCTTGTACGCGGCCGCGGCGGCCGTCCGGGTGGGGACGTTGTAGACGGACTCGCCCCAGGAGATCTGGTTGCGCTGCTCGTTGAGGCAGTCGAGGATCCGCGCGGCGGTCTTCTGCCGCCCGCTGTCACCGGTGCGGGGCAGGGTCATCACCGTGCCGCCGATCGGCGGCACCGGCGGGCGGCCGGCCTCGGGTACGGGGATCGTGGCGACCGCCCAGTCGAGGTCCTTGTGCTCGCCGAGGACCGGGACCTGCCACGGCCCGTTGATCATCATCGCGGCGCGGCCCGCGATGAACTGGTCGTTGACGTCCTGCTGGTTCCAGGTGACGACGGCGCTGGAGGCCGACTTGTCGTCGACCAGGTCCTTCCAGAGCCGCAGGGCGGGTGCTCCCCTGCCGTCGTCGAGGCGCGCCTCGTCGCCACCGGCCGACCAGAAGAACGGCAGGAACTGGTAGACGCCGTCCGCGTCGGGGGTCGCGCTGAAGGCCATCCCGAACGTCCGGCCCTGGGTGAGCTTCTTGGCGGTCGCCTTCAACTCCTCCCAGGTGGTGGGTGGTTCGACGCCCGCCTTGCGGAGCAGATCGACGTTGTAGATCAGGGCGAGGGAGTTGACCGACCGGGCGATGCCGTACTGGTCGCCCCGGAAGCTGCCCATGGAGACGGCGCCGGGCGACATCCCGGTCACGTCCACGCCCGCCTCCTTCAGCGGGAGGAGGCCCCCGGTGTCGGCGAACTGCGGGAGCTCGGAGCCGTCCAGTTCCAGGATGTCGGTCAGCGAGCGGGACGAGGCCATCCGCAGCGCTTTGGACACCACCTGGTCGGCGGGGACGCTGGTCTGTCTGACCTTCACCCCGAGCGGCTTCGCGCAGCGGTCGAAGAACTTCTGCTGCTGGGTGTGTTCGTGGGTGTCGGTGGCCGAGTTGAGGACGGTGAGGGTGCCGGGGTCGGGCAGCCGCGCGCACCCGGCGAGCGGTGCCATGGCCACGAGCACGGTAAGAAGCACGGCCGGCGCCGGAAGGCGGCGGCGGATCGGGTGCATGGGAGGGGAACTCCGTTCGGTCTACAACGCTGTATGGAGACGGAGATGTGCGGGACTGTACGGGGATGCGTGTGTCTGTGCGTTGATGCAGGCGGATGAGCCGGTGAGTACGGAGATACGCCGTCGGACGAGCGGGACAGGACGGGGGCGCGCACGGGCAGCGGGTGCCGGAGCCAGGGGCCGGAGGGAGGGGCCGGAGGGAGGGGCCGGAGGGAGGCGGAGCGGCGGGCGGGAGAACGGGTGTCGAATCGATTCGATTCAGCGCTGCGGCGATGTTAGGCGCTCGCCGAAACGGCGACAAGGGGCGCGGCGGCGTCTTCGGTACGGGGGTCCGGATCCGGCCGGGGCGACTTCGGTACGGGGGGCGGGATCCGCCCGGGCGTGTTCGCCCCAGAGGTCGGAATCCGCCGGGGCGGGTCAGCCCCGCGGCGCGCCGAGGGGCCGCGTGCCCGGCAGCAGGACCGGTGCGATCAGCAGGTGCCCGACGGAGTCGGCGAGCAGCCGCACGCCCGGCTCCGCCCGCTCCGCACCGGCCGCGGTGTCCTCCCGCAGCGCGGCGGCGGCGGACACGGCGAGCCGGGTGACCTCGGTGGCCAGTGTCTGGACCGGCAGGTCGATCCGCGGCAGCCGGCGGCTCGACGGGTCGCCCGGGAGCGTGCCGATGACGACGACGGTGACGTCCTCCGGCACCCGCAGCCCGGCCGCGGTCAGGGACGCCAGGATGTGGTGGTGCGCGGAGGGGTGCTGCACGACCAGCGCGGTCGGCGCCGCGGCGGCCCCCGTGCCGCTCCCCGGCCGTCGGGTGCCGTCGGCCGTCCGGCCCCCCAGCAGCGCCCGGAGCCGGCGCGCCAGGGTGGCCGGATCGCCGACGGAGTGGACGACCCTGACGGCGGCGCCGGTGGTACGGGCGCCCCGGCGGGCGCCGGCGATCCCGCGCAGCGCGTAGCTGCGCCGCCCCCGTACCTCCGACTCGCCGGGCGCGAGATACACCAGGTCGCGGTGGCCCGCGGCGGCGAGTTCCCGGACGGCGAGCGCCGCGGCCTCCTCCCAGTCGAGGTCGGTCCAGGGCAGCGCGTCCTCGTCCGCGGGCCGCCCGATCAGGGCCGCGGGGAAGACCAGTTCCCGTACGACGTCGATCCGCGCGTCCTCCATGTCGACGGCCATCAGGACCGCCGCGTCCGCGAGGCCGCTGAGCGCCACGCGCCGCAGCCCCTCCGCCTTGTCCTGAGAGGTCGTCAGCAGCAGGTCGTAGCCGAGGGTGTTGGCGGCGTCGCTGACCTCGATCGCGAACCGGCCGTCCACGGCGTGCCGTTCACCGGCCGCGCGGGGCAGGGCGAGGGCGATCACATGGGTCCGGCTGCTGCGCAGGGTCCTCGCGCTGGCGCGCGGGTGGTAGCCGAGGGCGTCCACCGCCTCCTGTACGCGTCTGCGGGTCTCCTCGGAGATCGAGCGGGAGCCATTGAAGACGTAACTGACGGTGCTGGGCGCGACCCCGGCCCGCTGGGCGACGTCCCTGATGGTAGCCAACTCGACCCCTTCGATGATGCGGGAACGACGCCGGAGGACGTGCGGCAGCGCTGGCCGTTCATCGTATCGAACGGGTCGCCGCGCCGGTCCCTGGCGCGCTCCCGGCCACCCCCGGGGTCAACGCGGCTCATCCCGGGGTCAGCGCGGCTCCTCCGGGGCGGCGCACACCCGCGTCAGATGCGCGGCGAGCGTCCGGGCGCCCCACGGGGCCTCGACCCGCACCGCGCGGGCCGCCGGATCCGGGTCCCCGCGGTGGAGCGCCGGAACCGCGCCCGGGTCCGCGCCGCCGGTCAGCGACCAGCCCGCCGCCCGCACGGTGAGCGGCCCCGGTACCGACCCCGCGCGCAGCGCCGCCGCCGTCCAGACGACCAGCGCGTGCGGATCGAGTACGGGGGCCCGCGGCAGGTGGTGGAGGCGGGTGGTGTCCCCGGGATCGGCGGTGATCACCGGCCCCGAGAGGGCGCGTACGGCGGTCCAGAGCGCGTCGAGTCCCGCACAGTGGCGCCGGCGTCCGCCCCGGTCGGCGAGTTGCCAGCCGCCGCCCGGCCAGGGGCTGGCGGTCAGCCGGGTCCCGGCCAGCAGCAGGCGTACGGCACGGTGCCGGGCGACCGTACCGCCGGGGCCGAGCGGCGCCACACGTTCCGTCCAGCGGGTCGCGGGGCGGCCGCACCCTCCGCACACGGCCGGTCAGCCCCGCTCCGTACCGGAGGACGGCGGGGCGGACGGTCCGCCGGGGCGTCCGCACGCACGGGAATCCGTGCCGCCGGGGCGCGCGTTCCGTCCGGAAGGTGTCCTCATGCCATCACGTCGCCGCTGTTGGGGCCGAGCGTCTGTCCCACGTAGAGGTTGCCGCCGGGGTCGGAGGCGAGGAGCAGCACGGTCGGCGCGATCTCCTCCGGCCGCCCGAACCGGCCGAGCGGCAGCTCCGCCTGCTTGGCGCGTTTCCACCCGGGGCTGAGCCCGTCCACCAGCGGGGTCTCCACCGGCCCCGGGGCGACCGCGTTGACCAGCACGTTGTGCGGGGCGGCCTCCCGGGCGAGCGCCTTGGTGAAGCCGATGACACCGGCCTTGGCGGCCGAATAGTGCGTCAGCCCCTCGCCGCCCTTCTGACCGAGCTGGGAGGCGATGTTGACGATCCGGCCGCCGCCCCGCGCGATCATGTGCGGAAGGAGGTAACGGCAGCTCAGGAAGACACCGCGCAGATCGACGGCGATGGTCTCGTCCCAGACCGCCGGATCCATCTCCGCCAGCGGGACCTCGGTGAGGATGCCCGCCGAGTTGACGAGGACGTCCACCCCCTCGTGGCGGCGTACGGCGTCGTCCGCCACCGCCCTGACCTGGTCGGCGTCGGCGACGTCGAGTGTGTGCAGGGTGACGGCAACGGTACGGGGCAGCCGGTCGCGCAGGGCTTCCAGCCGGCGGGTGTCCCGGTCGGCGAGGGCGAGCCCGGCGCCCTCGCGGGCGAACGCCTCCGCGACGGCGGCACCGATGCCGCTGGCCGCACCGGTGATCAGCACGGTGCGCGGGGAGGGAGAGGAGGCGTGGGACGAGGTCGGGGGCGCGGTGGTCATGGGTTCTCCGTGAGAGGTCGGGCGGTGGGTCGGTCGGGCCCGACAGGCCTGTCAGGTCAGTCAGGTCTGACAGGCCTGTCGGGTCAGTCAGGTCAGTCAGGTCAGTCGGGGAAGCGGACCGTCAGGCCGCCGTCCACGACGAGTTGCTGTCCGGTGATGTACGAGGCTTCCGGCGCGCACAGGAAGCGGATGGCGGCGGCCACCTCCGCGGGGCGGCCGACCCGGCCGGCCGGGATGGACGCCCCCGCCGCCCGCAGCCCCTCGGGGCCCAGCGAGTTGCGCGCGTCCAGCGACTGCGGGGTCTCGATCAGCCCGGGGATGACGGAGTTGGCGCGGATCGCCCGCGGCGCCAGCTCCACGGCGAGGGAGCGCACCAGCCCCAGCACTCCGGCCTTGGCGGCGGCGTAGTGCGCGTGCTCGCCCCACCCGTACACCCCGCCCGCGATGGACGAGACGGCGAGCAGCGCGCCGGGTCCCGTCATCCGCGCGGCCGCGGAGCGGAAGGTGCGCAGCACCCCGGTGAGGTCGACGCCGAGCATGTCCTGCCAGGCGTCCTCGGTGAGTTCGGCGAGCGGCGCCCGGCGCAGGATGCCGGCCGCCGCGACGGCGGCGTCGAGCCGGCCGTAGGTGTCCACGGCCGCCTGTGCCAGCCGCTCGGGCCCCGCGGCGCTCGCGACGTCCGCCTCGACGGCGAGACATCTGCCGCCGGCCGCGCGCACCGCGTCGACGGTCTCGGCCGGGTCGTGCGGATCGGCGGGGTGGAAGCCGATCACGGTGTCGATGCCGGCTTCGGCGAAGGCGACGGCCGTCGCCCGGCCGATGCCGCTGGCACCGCCGGTGACGAGGGCCGCGCCGCGCTGTCGTTCTGCGGTCATGATGTCGCGTTCTCCTGAGGTGTACGGTGCCGGTCGACGTCCCGGGCGCCGAGCATCACCAGGCCGGAGCCGAAGATGCCGACGGCTCCGGCGGCGAAGGCGGCGAGGGTCATCGAGGCGCCGGCCGAGAGCAGCGCGCCGAGCAGCGCGGAGCCGACGATGGCGCCGACCGGGCCCATGGTGTGGGCGACGTTGGAGCCGACCCCGCGGACCTGCTCGGGGAAGGACTCGCTCATGTAGAACAACATCGCCGAGTAGGGGCCGGTGAGGAAGAACAGCCCGAGCGCGTAGAGGCCGATCACGGCCCCCGTGGAGGTCGGGCCGAAGAGCATGGCCGTCATGGCGGCGCCGCCGCAGCTCCAGCCGATGATGATGGTCGTACGGCGGCCGATCCGGTCACCGAGCCAGCCGTGGAAGACGTAGCCGAAGAAGCCCGCCAGGTTGGCGAGGACGAGGACCAGCAGCGCGCTGCTGAACGAGACGCCCTTGGCCTCGACGAGCACGGTCGTTCCCAGCACCGAGAAGATCTGGATGCCCATCCAGTTGAGCAGCCAGGCGGCGGCGAGAGAGAGCGTGTGGCGGCGCAGCGCGGGGGCGAAGACCTCGCGCAGGCCGGGCTTGGCCTCGACGGTCTCGATACCGGCTGACTTCTCGACGGCGGCGGCCTCGGCGGCGCGCCCCTCGGCGCGCAGGGCGCGGGCCTTCTTCAGGCCGAGGAAGACCGGGGACTCGGGCAGGGTGCGCATCAGCAGCGCGATGACGAGCGCGGGAACGGCCGCGATCACGAAGCTGCCGCGCCAGCCGAAGGTGGGCAGGGTCAGGGCCGTCACACCCGCGCCGACCAGGGCTCCGACGGGCCAGCCGCTCTGGACGAAGCTGAAGAGCAGCCCGCGCCGGGGGTGCTTGCCGTAGATCTCGTTGAGGTAGACGGTGTTGACGACCTCCTCGGAGTAGCCGAACCCGGAGAAGGCGCGGATACCGACCATGGAGATCGCGCCGCCGGCCAGAGCGGTCGCGGCGGAGGTGAGGGCGGCTCCGGCCGAGGTGATCATCAGGGCCGGGCGGCGGCCGAACCGGTCGAGGATGGGGCCGACGCAGAGCGAGACCACGAAGGTGCCCGCGGTGACGCCGGTGACGACATTGGCGGCAGTTGCCGTGGACCAGCCGAAGTCCTCGGCGATCTTGGGGAGGAGCGTGCCGAAGAGGGTGAAGTCGTAGACGCTGAAGACCCAGGCCAGGAAGCAGATGACCGAGGCACGGACGACGAGCTTGCGGGACGGGGCCGCCGGGTCGGTTATGACGGCGGGCTCGGTGACGGACGGGGCTTTCGCTGACGAGTGCACGAGCGGACTCCGATATGTACGAAGGGAACGCGGGGACGGTGCGGTGCGATGCGGTTCGATGCGGCGCGGCGCGTGGTGTGCGCGGGGCCGGGACGGGGAGCGGGGCCGGGTCCCGGCGCCGGCCCCGGGGAGAGGGCCGGCGCCGCGAGACCGGCTGCCGGGGCCGGGTGGGACGCCGGGGTGCCGCGGTGGCCGGGGATCCGCTGAGCAAGGGGGAGGGACACAGCAGGAGCGGTGCGGAAGCGGAAGCGGTAGCGGTGCGGAAGCGAGCGTTCCGCGCGAGCGGTACGGACCGTGGTGAGCCGTACCGAGCGGGTGATGGGCCAGGTCAGCCGCGGGGACGGCGGCGGACGAAGTCCGTGGCGATCTCGTCGAAGGTGACCCAGCGGACGCCCTCGTGGCTGTTGATGTGGTCGATCAGCCGCTCGTGCATCAGCAGGTTCTGCGGCCGTCCCGACACGTCGGGGTGCACGGTCATCGTGAAGACGGCGTAGTCGTTCTCGCGGTAGACCCAGTCGAACTGGTCGCGCCACATCTGTTCGACATCACGGGGGCTGACGAAGCCGTGGCTGTTGGGGCTGGCCTTGACGAACATCATCGGAGGCAGGTCGTCGAGGTACCAGTTGGCGGGGATCTCCACCAGGTCGGTCTCCTCGCCGCGCTCCAGCGGCTTCATCCACTCCCCCGCCGGACGGTCGTAGTCGATCTTCGACCAGCTGTCGCCCACCCGTACGTAGTACGGCTCGAAGTCGCGGTGCATCAGGGAGTGGTCGTACGCGATCCCCCGCTCCAGCAGGAGTTCGTTGGTGACCGGGGAGAACTCCCACCAGGGCGCGACATAGCCGGTGGGGCGCCGCCCGGTGCGGGTGGTGATGAGGTCGATGCAGTGGTCGAGGATGTCGGACTCCTGCGTCCGGCTCATCGCGATCGGGTTCTCGTGGCTGTAGCCGTGCACCCCGATCTCGTGGCCTGCGGCCGTACACGCCTCGAACTCCTCGGGGAACGTCTCGATCGAGTGGCCCGGCCAGAACCAGGTGGTGGTCATCCCGCGGCGCCGGAAGAGCTCCAGCATCCGGGGCACGCCCACCTCGCCCGCGAACAGGCCGCGGGAGATGTCGCAGGGCGAGTCCTCTCCGCCGTACGAGCCGAGCCAGCCGCCGACCGCGTCGACGTCGACTCCGTAGGCGACCAGAATCTCTTTCGCCATGTCCGTTCTCCTCCACATGTGCTGGTTGGTGATGTGCTGGTTGGTGCGCGTTGACGTGTGCGCGTGGTGTCTGCGGGTGGTGTACGCGGGGACGGGCCGCCCGTGCGGGAGGCGCGCCCGGCCGGCGGTCGGCCGGCTACGGCCTCGGGGTGTCGTGGTGCCCGGCGTCGGCGAGCCAGTCGTGGATCAGCGCGGCGGCCCCGGTGGGCCCTCGCCCGGCGGCCCGGTGCAGCGCGGCGGCCAGGAGCAGCCGCAGATGCCACGGGGAGAGGTCGGCGGCGAAGACCGCGCCGGCCCGCAGCAGGTCGGCGCCGCCGCCCGCGCCGTACGCCGCCGAGGTCGCCCCGGTCGGCACCCGGCTCGCGACGGCGACCGCGACGCCGTGCGCCACCAGCCGCGCGACGGCGTCGGTGACGTCGGGCGGGGCGTTGCCCGCGCCGAAGGCGCACAGCACCACGCCGCGCGCGCCCGCGGCCACCGCGGCGTCGAGCAGTGCGGGGTCGCAGCCGACGTAGAGCGGGACGATGTCCACCCGGGGCAGCCGGCCGAGGTCGTCGGCGCGGAGCAGTGGGGCGGGGCGGGGCGGCCGGCCGATCAGCCGGACGCGGCCGTCGTCCACGCGGGCGACGGGCCCCCGGCCCGGCGCGCCGAAGGCGGCGGGTGCCAGGGTGTCGGTCTTGCGCAGCCCGATGGCGGGCCAGACCGCGCCGTCGAAGACCGCGCTGACGCCGTGGCCGCGGGCCGCGGGGTGGGCGGCCCAGGTCAGGGCGGTGGCGAGGTTGCGCGGCCCGTCGGGCGCCGGGTCGTCGGCGGGACGCTGGGCGCCGGTGAGTACGACGGGGCGGTCGTCGGCGTGCACGAGGGAGAGCGCGAAGGCGGTCTCCTCCAGGGAGTCCGTGCCGTGGGTGATAACCACCGCGTCGGCCCCGTCGCGCAGGCTCTCGCCGACGGCTTCGGCGAGCGCGGCGAGGTCGGGGAGACCGAGCGAGAAGCTGGCCCGCAGGCCCATCTCCGCGCAGGTCACCTCGGCATCCTCCGGCAGGGGGAAGGCACGCGCGGCGTCCAGCAGCTCCTTCACCGTGACGGAGGCGACCCTCCCGGTGGGCGTGGAGCGGCTGGCGATGGTGCCACCCGTGCCGATGAGACGAAGCTGCATAGAAGCTCCACAATCGATTGCGAGAACGATTGCGCAACCATGCTCCACACTCACCCCGGAGGGCAACCCCCGTAATCGGATTTTCATGGAAGATGATGGTTCCGGACATACGGCCACCCGGGCCGGTGCCTCCCGCGCCGCCCGCATCCCGGGGCCCGGCGCCCACGGCAGGACAGGAACGAGGACCACGGCCTTGAGACGACAGCCCGCAGCCGGCCGCGCCCCGGGCGAGAACGGTGTGGCCGAGAACGGTGTGACCCTGGCCGATGTGGCGGCCGACGCGGGTGTGCACCAGTCCACCGCGTCCCGGGCGCTGCGCGACGGGGCCGGGGTCGGTGCCGCCACCGCCGACCGGGTACGGGAGTCGGCGAGACGGCTCGGCTATGTCGCGCACCCCGCCGCGTCCAGCCTGCGGACCGGCCGCTCCCGGCTGCTGGGCGTGCTCGTCCCCCGGCTCACCGACATCGTGCTGGCCACCGTCTACGAGGGCATCGAGGCGGGCGCGGCGGCGGCCGGGTACCAGGCGGTCGTCGCCAACACCGGGGACGACCCGGCGGTCCAGCGGGCCAAGATCGAGCGGCTGCTGGCGCTGCGGGTCGACGGGCTGCTCCTCGGGGACGCGCGCGGCGACACGACGCTCGCCTCCGAACTGGTCGCGCGCGGGGTGCCGGTGGCTCTGGTCTCCCGGCGGCTGCGCGGGGTCACCTCGTTCACCTGCGACGACATCGTCGGCGGACGGCTGGTGGCGGAGCATCTGCTGACGCTGGGACACCGCAGGGTCGCGGTCGTGGCGGGCGAGCCGTACGCCTCCACCGGGGTCGAGCGGACGAAGGGCTTCACGGACGCGTACGCGAAGGCGGGCCTGCCGGTGGACCCGGCGCTGGTCGTCAACGCGCCCTTCGACGTGCACGGCGGCGAGCGCGCCGCGCACCGGCTGCTGGCCGCCGGGCCCCGCCCCACGGCGATCTTCGCGGTCAACGACTTCGCCGCGATCGGGGTCATGGGCGCGCTGCGCGCCTCCGGTCTGGTACCGGGGCGGGATGTCGCGGTGGCGGGCTTCAACGATGTGCCGCTCTCCGCCCAACTCCCCATCCCCCTCACGTCCGTACGCTCGCCGATGCGGGACATGGGAGAGCGGGCGGCGACCGCGCTGGTGGGGATGGTCGAGGGGCGCCCGGCCCGGTCGCGCCGGTTCACCCCGGAACTGATGGTGCGCGCGTCCACGGTCGCCGCCGACTGACCGGACCCCGGCCGGACCCACCGTCCCGCACCGGAACCGCCATGCCGCCCGGGTCACCTGACAGGGTGTCCGGCGGGGCGGTCGCCGGTCACGGTGGCGACCCGCAAAGATGAACCGACGAAACGATCGACCGACCTGGAGGAATGGGCAGATGCCGCACGAACGAGCGGGACAGCAGGCCCGGCCGGAGGACCTCATCGATGTCGCCGAGCTGGTGACCGCCTACCACGCGCTGCACCCCGATCCCCAGGAGCCGGGCCAGCGCGTGGCGTTCGGGACCTCCGGGCACCGCGGTTCGTCCCTCGCCACCGCGTTCAACGAGGACCACATCGCCGCGACCAGCCAGGCGATCTGCGAGTACCGGGCGCTCCAGGGCACCGACGGGCCGCTCTTCCTCGGCGCCGACACCCACGCGCTCTCCGAGCCCGCCCAGGTGACCGCCGTCGAGGTGTTCGCGGGCAACTCCGTGACCGTGCTCATCGACAGCGCCGACGGCTACACCCCCACCCCGGCTGTCTCGCACGCGATCCTCACGCACAACCGCGGCCGTACGACGGGCCTCGCGGACGGCGTGGTGGTCACCCCGTCCCACAACCCGCCCGCCGACGGCGGTTTCAAGTACAACCCGCCGAGCGGCGGCCCCGCCGGGTCCGAGGCGACCAACTGGATCCAGGACCGCGCCAACGAGATCATCGCGGGCGGCCTCAAGGACGTGCGCAGGCTGCCGTACCGGAGTGCCCTGGCCGCCCCCGGCACCGGGCGGTACGACTTCCTCGGCACGTACGTGGCCGATCTGCCCGCCGTGCTCGACCTGGACGCGGTGCGCGCCGCCGGTGTACGGATCGGCGCGGACCCGCTGGGCGGCGCGTCGGTCGCGTACTGGGGCCGGATCGCCGAGGAGCACCGGCTCGACCTGACGGTGGTCAACCCGGAGACCGATCCGACCTGGCGGTTCATGACGCTGGACTGGGACGGCAAGATCCGGATGGACTGCTCGTCGCCGTACGCGATGGCCTCGCTGATCGAGCGGCGCGACCGGTTCGCGATCGCGACCGGCAACGACGCCGACGCGGACCGGCACGGCATCGTCACCCCGGACGGCGGGCTGATGAACCCCAACCACTATCTCGCGACCGCGATCTCCTACCTCTACACCCACCGTGAGCGGTGGCCGGCGGCCGCCGGGGTCGGCAAGACCCTGGTCTCGTCGGGGATGATCGACCGGGTGGCCGCGGACCTGGGCCGGCCGCTGGTCGAGGTGCCCGTCGGCTTCAAGTGGTTCGTGGACGGGCTGGCCGGCGGCTCGCTCGGCTTCGGTGGCGAGGAGTCGGCCGGGGCGTCGTTCCTGCGCCGCGACGGCTCGGTGTGGACCACCGACAAGGACGGCATCATCCTGGCGCTGCTCGCCTCCGAGATCCTCGCGGTGACCGGGAAGACCCCGTCCGAGCAGTACGCCGCGCTCACCGCGCGCTTCGGGGAGCCCGCGTACGCCCGGATCGACGCGCCCGCCACCCCGGCCCAGAAGGCGGTGCTCGCGCGGCTCTCACCGGCGCAGGTCACCGCGGACAGCCTCGCCGGGGAGCCGGTCACCGGAGTGCTCACCGAGGCTCCGGGCAACGGCGCGCCGATCGGCGGCATCAAGGTGTCCACGGAGAACGCCTGGTTCGCCGCGCGCCCCTCCGGCACCGAGGACGTCTACAAGATCTACGCGGAGTCCTTCCTCGGCGCGGACCATCTCGGCCGGGTCCAGCAGGAGGCCAGGGCGGTGGTCTCGGCGGCCCTGGGCGGCTGACGCCACCGGCCGGAAGCCGCCGTCCGGCCTGCCTGCACTTACAGACCCTTTCCCTTGCCCGTAAGACTCTCGTTTCCGGGGATCTCCCCGGAGGGACGGAGAACTCGCCCGATCCGGGGCTAGGTTGGGCCGATCGGCAGCCAACCCCCCTGGAAGGGAACCGAATCGGTATGCCCGTCGCCTCACAAGCCCCGGCCCCCGTTCCGGCGCAGGTCCCGGCCCGAGGGTGTGCCGCCCGGCTGGTGGGGCGGGCACCCGCCGGGGTGCGGCCGTATCTGGAGTCGCTGCGGCTGGACCGGCCGGTGGGGTCCTGGCTGCTGGTGGTCCCCGGATGGATCGCCCTGGCAGCCATCGCCGGGCCCCGGGACGGGGTCCTGCTCGGGCTGCTGCTCCTGGTGTACGGGGTGCTGTCGAGGGGCGCCGCCTGCGGGCTCAACGATGTGCTGGACGCGCGGTTCGACGCACAGGTGCCGCGCACGGCGGGGCGGCCCGTCGCCTCCGGGCGGCTGGCACCCGGGCGGGCACTGGTGCTGTGTGTCGTGGTGGGGGCCGCCGCTCCGCTGGTGATGGGGTTCTGGAGTGTGGAGGCCGTGGTGTGGGCGGCGGCCGGGGCGCCCCTCGCGGCGGTGTATCCGTACATGAAGCGGGTCACCCACTGGCCGCACGTGTGGCTGGGGATCACCATCAACTGGACGGTGCCGCTGGTGTACGTCCTGCTCACCGGGGGGCTCGGGCTCGGCGGCGTGCTGCTGTACGGGGCGGTGATCTGCTGGGCCGTGGGGACGGACGTGATCTACGCCTGTCAGGACCGGGAGGCCGATGTGCGGGCCGGGGTGCGGTCGGCCGCCGTGCTGCTGGGGCGCCGCGGTACCCGGGTGCTGGTGGGCGGCGCCTACGTGGGGTGTGTGGTGCTGCTCGCCCGGTTCGGGGTCGTGGCCGGGCTCGGGCCGCTGTACTGGCCCGGACTGTGCGTGGTCGCGGGGCAGTTGGGATGGCAGGTATGGCGGGCCGACCCGGCGGACGTCGGGGCCTGCGGGCGGGCGTTCGCCACCAACCCCCTGTGCGGACTGCTCATCCTCCTGGCCGTGCTCGCCGGGCGGGTCGGTACTCTCGGCTGAGGGACACGGACCCTGGAGGTGCTGGTGGGAGTGCGGGAACGGATCGCGGCGGAGCTCACGGCGACCATGCACGGCGGGGATCTCAAGCTGGAGCGGTACGCGGGGCCGCCCGGTGATCCCGGGCTGTTCGGGATCGCGCCGGGGGACCCGGTGTGGCGGGTCCACGGGCAGGCCACCGGGATGCTCACCGGCGGGTTCGCCGCGCTGATGCTCCAGTCGCTGCATCCGCTGGCCATGGCGGGGGTCGACCAGCACTCCGACTTCCGCGCCGATCCGGTCGGGCGGCTGAACGGAACCGTACGGTTCATCACCACGACCACCTTCGGCTCCTCGGCCGCCGCCCGCGAGGTGATCGACCTCGTCCGGCGGATCCACACCCGGGTGCACGGCACCGCCCCCGACGGCCGGCCGTACCGCGCGGACGACCCCGACCTGCTCACCTGGGTGCACACCGCCGAGGTGCGCAGCTTCCTCGCCGGCCACCAGACCTACGCGCCCCGGCCGCTCCGGCTGACCCCCGCCGAATGCGACGCCTACTACCGCCAGGCCGCCCCCGTGGCCGAGGCGTTGGGCGCGCGGAACGTACCGCGCACGGCCCTCGAAGCCGAGCGCTACCTGGCCCGCCTGCGCCCCCAACTCCACGCCACACCCGCCGCGTTGGACTCGGTCCTGTTCCTCCGCCGCTTCGGACGCACCCGACGGGAGCGGCTGGTCGTGGGCCTGCTCACGAACGCCTCGGTCGGCCTCCTCCCCGGCTGGGCCCGCACCGAACTCGGCATCCGCCGCCCGGTCCCCGTCCGCGCCGGCTGGGACCGGCCCCTGGCGACGGCTGTCGGACGCACCCTCCAGTGGGGGCTCGGACCCTCCCGGATCCAGGCCGCCGCACGGGGGCGGCTGGCGGGGACGCGGCAGGGATGACGCCGGGTCAGGCCGCCGGGAGGGGCAGTTCGGCCCAGATCGCCTTGCCGCCCGGAATCTGGCGCGTACCCCAGCGCCCGGTGAGCTGGGCGACCAGCAGCAGCCCGCGCCCGCCCTCGTCGTAGACCCGGGCCCGGCGCATGTGCGGCGCGGAGGTGCTGTGGTCGGAGACCTCGCACAGGAGCGTACGGTCGCGGATCAGCCGGAGCAGCACGGGGCCCCGGCCGTGCAGGATCGCGTTGGTGAACAGCTCGCTGACGACCAGTTCGGTGGTGAAGGTCAGCTCTTCGAGCCCCCACGCGGCCAGTTGGCCGGTGATGCGTTCACGGGCGTCCGCGACGAGTTCGGGCTCCGCGGGAAGTTCCCAGGTGACGACCTGTTCCGCGTCGAGCACCTGGGTGCGGGCGAGCAGCAGGGCGACATCGTCGGTCCGGGACGGCGAGAGCAGCTTGTCGAGCACCGTGTCACAGGTGGACTCCAGCGACGGGGACGGCGAGCCCAGGATCGCGCAGAGGCCCTCCACACCGGAGCCGGGCTCGGTGCCCAGCCCCCGGCCGGTGCCGGCGCCGTGCTCCGGCGACTCGATCAGGCCGTCGGTGTAGAGGGCCAGCGTGCTGCCCTCGGGAATCTCGAACTCGGCGGACTCGAAGGGCAGGTCCCCCAGGCCGAGCGGTGGTCCCGCGGGCAGGTCGAGCAGGCGCGCCGCGCCGTCGGGGGTGGCGAGCACCGGCGGCGGGTGGCCGGCCCTGGCCGCGCAGCAGGCGCGGGCGACCGGGTCGTAGACCGCGTACAGACAGCTCGCGCCGATGTCCTCGTCGGCGGCGGCGCAGGGGTCGCCGTCCGGTCCCGCGCTCCCGAAGTTCTCCGAGGCGAGCCGTACCACCACGTCGTCGAGGTGGGTGAGGAGTTCGTCGGGAGGCAGGTCGATGTCGGCGAGGGTGCGGACGGCCGTACGGAGCCGGCCCATGGTGGCGGAGGCGTGGATGCCGTGCCCGACGACGTCCCCCACCACCAGCGCGACCCGGGAGCCGGCCAGCGGGATGACGTCGAACCAGTCGCCGCCCACGCCGTACTGGGAGTCGGCCGGACGGTAGCGCGTGGCGACCTCGACGGCCGACTGCGGGGGCAGTCCGCGCGGGAGCAGACTGCGCTGGAGGGTGACGGCGGTGGCCCGCTCGCGGGTGTAGAGGCGGGCGTTGTCGATGCAGATCGCGGCTCTGGCCGCCAGCTGCTCGGCGAGGGCGAGGTCCTCCTCGGTGAAGGGCTCCGGGTGCAGGTGCCGGGTAAAGAGCGCGGCGCCCAGGATATTGCCCCGGGCGACCAGCGGGGCCGCCACGAGGGACCGGATCCCGAAGCCGGCGGCCAGGGCACGGCGCCGGGGATCGCGCGCCATCCAGTCGGTGTACGCCCGGTCCCCGGGGCCGGTGAGCACGGCGTGTCCGGTGGCGAGGCAGCGGGCCGGGGGCGAGGACTCGGGGTAGCGGTCGATGTCGCCGACGGCGACGGCGGCCTCGGGGGCGTCCGGATGCTCGGCCGATTGGTGCGCGACGCGGCGCAGCGGGATGTCACCGGGGACCGGTCCGGGGGCCGGCTCGTCGCCGCGCAGTACGGAGTCCAGCAGGTCGACGCCGATGAAGTCGGCGAATCCGGGGAGCGGTGTGCTCGCCAGTTCCTGAGCGGTGCGGGTGACGTCCAGGGTGGTGCCGATCCGCATGCTGGCCTCGCTGAGCAGGGCGAGGCTCGCGCGCGCCCTGCGCTGCGCGCTGTTCTCGAAGCCGGTCACGGCGAGCGCGTGCACCCGCCCCGAGGCGTTTCTGAGCGGCGAGAGGGAGAGCGCCCAGGAGCGGAGGTGCCGCTCGCCCGCCACCCGGCGGACGGTCTGGAGGGACTCGGCCTCGCCGGTGCGCACCACCCGGCGCAGGGCGGCTTCGAGCGCGCCGGCCGGTGTCTGCGGACCGTTCCCGCGCGCCCGGCGTCCGCCGTCCGGGCCGGCCACGGCGCCGTCGGCTCCACCGTCGTCCGGACCGTCCTCCGCCGCGCCGTCGTCCAGCAGGAACCCGGAGCGGCGGCCGCGCATCTCCGCCTCCGTGCGGCCGGCGATCCGGCACATCCGTTCGTTGGCGTGGAGCAGCCGCAGATTCGCGTCGTACACCGCCATGGGCAGGACGGACTGGGCGAATGACAGCGCCTGCCAGAGAGCCGCTTCGCGCGTCTCATCCATGGTGCTCGCTCCCCGCCGGACCCCTGCCTTTCAGGCGTGCGGTCAATCCGTGGTGCCGGTCGGCCCCAGGTGCCCGGAGATCAAGACTACAAATCGGTACGAACCGTACCTTTCTTGTAGTTTTCCCCTTCGGCTTTCCTCCCACCCCCTTCCACTCACCCCTTTCACCGTCCTGACGTTTTCTTAAGGAGCAGCCCCGCTTGTTGGGCGGCCCCGGGTGCCCCAGGCTGGGAAAGGTGGTTCCGTACGGCGTGGCGCCGAGCCGCGCGTGGGGGCAGTGCGGCGAACGTGGGACGGTCGACGATGACGCGCCAAGGCAGCTCCTCCCCTGGCCCCGGCGACCGGCCGGAAGGCCCTGTCAACGACACCGACACCGACGCCGGCTCCGACGCCGACACCGCCACGGTCAGGGTGGACCCGCGGGGCGTGCTCACCTCGTGGAGCGAGGGCGCGGAGCGGCTGCTGGGCTACCCGGCGTCGGAGACGGTGGGCCGCGAGGCCACGATGCTGCTGGCGCGGGGGCTGCCCGAGGGGGGTCTGCCCGAGGGGCTGCGGCCCGACGGCGGACAGCCGCGCTGGAACGGCACGGTCACCCTGCGGCACCGGGACGGCCGTCCGCTGGACGTACGGGTCGTGGCCCACCGGCAGGGTCCGACCGACCACGCACCCGGCGGCTGGCTGCTGGTCTCCGCGCTGAGCGGTGCGGAGACGGTGGCCGAGGACGCCGAACTGAGCCGCTGGGCGTTCGACCAGTGCCCGTGCGCCCTGGCCGTGTACGACACCCGACTGCGGCTGCGCCGGGTGAACGGCGCGATGGACCAGGTCATCGGGCTGCCGGAGGACGAGATCCGCGGCCTACGCCTCGCCGAGATCGGCGGCAAGCCGCAGAGCGCCGAGCTGGAGGACCAGATGCGCGAGGCACTGACCACCGGCACCGCGCTCGACGCCCGTACCTTCATGCGGACCGGCGGCGAGGCCGAGGAGCACGCCTGGTCGGCACGGTTCGCCCCGCTGCGCGACGAGGAGGGCCGGGTACGGGGCGTGTGCCTGGCCGCGCACGATGTCACCGAGGAGGTGCTGGCCCGGCAGCGGCTGCTGCTGCTCAACAGCGCGAGCGTCCGCATCGGCACCACACTGGACGTGAACCGCACCGCGTGGGAGCTGGCCGACGTGTGCGTGCCCCACCTCGCGGACTTCGTCAGCGTCGATCTGCTGGAGCATCTCGCCGACGGCGCCGAGCCGCCGCCGGGCCCGGTCACCGGCCCCGTACCGCTGCGCAGGGTGGCGCACCGCTCCCGTACGGCGGGCCACGTCGACGAGAACGCCCCCGACGCCTGGGTGAAGGTGGGCGACGTACAGGTCTATCCGGACTTCTCCCCGCTGGCGGCCAGTCTGGCGTCGGGCCGTCCCGTCCTGAACGCGATGACCGACCCGGTCATGCGGCGCTGGGCCGAACTGATCCCCGCACGCGCCGCGCACGCCAGGAAGTACGGCTTCCACTGGGTGATGGCCGTGCCGGTCCTGGCGCGCGGTACGACGCTCGGTGTGGCGGTCTTCTCCCGGTTCGAGGGCGGTGTGCCGTTCGCCCCCGACGATGTGCTGCTGGCCGAGGAGATCACCGCGCGGGCTGCAGTGTGCATCGACAACGCGCGGCGCTTCACCCGGGAGCAGAACACCTCCCTCGCGCTCCAGCGCAGTCTGCTGCCGCACCATCTGCCCCGGGCCAACGCCGTGGAGATCGCCTCCCGCTATCTGCCGGCCTCGCCCCACCCCGGGGTCGGCGGGGACTGGTTCGACGTCATTCCGCTCTCCGGCGCGCGGGTCGCGCTGGTGGTGGGCGACGTGGTGGGGCATGGCATCCAGGCGTCGGCCACCATGGGCCGGCTCCGTACGGCGGTGCGCACCCTCGCCGATGTCGATCTGCCGCCGGACGAACTCCTCACCCATCTCGACGATCTCGTGATCCGGCTCTCCGCCGAGGCGGGCGCCGAGCAGACGTCGGCCGAGGTGGGCGCCACCTGTCTGTACGCGGTGTACGACCCGATCTCGCGGCGCTGCACCCTCGCGGGCGCGGGCCATCCGCCGCCTGTCGTGGTCACCCCGGACGGCCGGACGTACCCCGTCGAACTGCCGGTCGGTCCCCCGCTCGGCGTCGGTGGGCTGCCGTTCGAGTCGATCGACTTCGAACTGCCGGAGAGCACCGTGCTCGCGCTGTACACCGACGGTCTGATGGACGCCGCCGACCGCGACACCGACGAGGGCCGACGGAAGCTCGCCGAGGTCCTGACGCGTCCCGCCGCGTCCCTGGACGCCGCCTGCGGCACGGTCCTGAGCGCGCTGCTGCCCGAGGGCCGCGCGCAGGACGACGTGGCGCTGCTGCTGGCCCGCACGAAGGTGCTGGACACCGCGCACGTGGCGACCTGGGACGTGCCCGCCGACCCCGCCGAGGTGGCCAGGACCCGCGGCTACGTCACCGCGCAGCTCCGGGACTGGCGGCTGGAGGACGCGATCTTCGCGACCGAACTCGTCACCAGCGAACTGGTCACCAACGCCATCCGGCACGCCACGCCGCCGATCCAGCTCCGGCTGATCCACGATCTGTCGCTGATCTGCGAGGTCTCCGACTCCAGCACCACCGTGCCGCATCTGCGCCGGGCGCGCGCCTTCGACGAGGGCGGCCGGGGGCTGCTGCTGGTCGCCCAGCTCACCCAGCGCTGGGGCAGCCGGCACAACCCGACGGGCAAGACGATCTGGGCGGAGCAGATCCTCCACCCGGAGAACGGCGAAGTGTAGCGGGCGGCCCGCGCTCAGTGGTCCGCGGTGCGCTGCGCCGCCAGCCGGACGGCGGCATTGGCCGCGCCGTATCCCTGGTAGCCGCCGGTGCGCTGGACCACCTCGAAGAAGATCCGGCCGATCGACGCCGTGTAGAAGTGGCGGAACTCCCCGCCCCGTTCGTCACGGTCGTAGAGGATGCCCAGTTCGCGGTACGTGTCCAGCTCGCCGGGGGCGAACGCGAAGCGGGCGTCGAGGTCGTCGTAGTAGTTGGCCGGGATGTCCAGCAGCGCCGCGCCGCGCTCCCGTACCAGCCGGGCCGTGGCGGCGATGTCCTCCGTGGCGAGGGCGAGGTGCTGCGCGCGGCCCGTGTCACCGGTCGGCAGGGGGGCGAGGTTGAGCACGAGCCGCGGCTCCCCCGCGCCGCCGGTCAGGGCGCGGCTGCGGAGGAGACCGTACGGGTCGGCGATGTCGACGCTGTCGTGCGGGCGCAGACCGAGCACGGTGCGGTGGAACAGGACCGCCTCGTCGTACTGGTGCCACGGCTGGGTGAGCGCGACATGGTCGACGCGGCGGATCCCGGTGGACCGCGCCGGGCCCCGGGCGGACACGGCGGGGAAGTCGCCGGTCCAGTCGGGCAGTCCGGCGCGGCCGGTGGCGCAGAAGAAGAGTTCGGTGCCGTCGGGGGCCGCGACCGCGTCCAGCGGTACGTCGGCGGCGGCCCGGCGGCGCGGCAGGACCGGTGCGAGAAGCGCCTCGGCGCGCCGGGCGGCGCGGCCGGGGTCGGGTGTCTCCAGGCCGATCGCGGCGAGCGCGGTGGACGCGCGCCGGCCGCCCGCCGCGGTGTTGAGCAGGACCCGCGCCTCGCCCTGGGCCCACAGCTCCACCGGCTTCGTGGCGTGCCTCCCGGTACGGGCGAAGCCGAGGGCGCCCAGCAGTTCCCCGGCAGGTCCGGGGTCGGGGGTGGCCAGCTCGGCGAAGGCGAATCCGGAGGGCACGACGGGTCCCGGCAGCCCGGCGAGCCCGGCGGAGTCCTCCAGCGCGATCAGCGACCGCAGCGCGTCCACGGCCGTGGGTCCCGCCTCCGCCTGCCGGAAGACATCATTGAAGACCTCCAGCGAGAGCGGTCCCTCGTATCCGGCGTGGACCGCCTGGCGGACCAGTCCGGCGACGTCGAAGCCGCCCTGTCCCGGGAAGCAGCGGTAGTGCCGGCTCCACCGGAGCACGTCCATCGCCATCAGCGGGGCGTCGGCGAGCTGGAGGAAGAAGATCTTCTCGCCGGGGATGTCCGCGATGCCCCGCGGGTCCGAGCCCCGGGACAGGATGTGGAAGCTGTCGAGGCAGACCCCGAGCGCGGGGTGCCCGGCCGCCGCCACGATCCGCCAGGCGTGGTCGTACGTCGAGACATGGCGCCCCCAGGCCAGCGCCTCGTACGCGATCCTGACACCGGCCTCCCGCGCACGCTCGGCGAGGGCGTGGAGCTGTTCGGCGGCGAGGGCGTCGTCGTCCTCGGCGTGCGGGGAGACGCTGGAGCAGACCAGCAGCGTGTCCGCGCCGAGCCGGCGCATGACGTCGAACTTCAGCTCGGCGCGGCGCAGGTTGCGCGCGAACAGCTCCGCCGGGACGGCCTCGACGTCGCGCATCGGCTGGTACAGGTCGATGGTCAGGCCCAGGTCCGCCGCGCGGTCCCGTACCTCTTCCGGCGCGAGCGGGGAGGCGAGCAGGTCGTTCTCGAAGATCTCGACGCCGTCGAAGCCCGCGCGCGCGGCGGCGGCGAGCTTCTCGCCGAGGGAGCCACTGAGCGAGACGGTGGCGATGGACTTGCGCACAACAACCTCCGTTGGTCCACTCCACGGACCAAATGGTCCGCTGAGCGGAGAGACTAGGGCGCGGGAAGGGCACCGGCAAGGGGTCGCGCCCGCACCGGGACCGGGTCCCACCGCCGCGGGGATAGGGTGCCGTGGGGCGCGTACGACAGGAGCGGGAGGCGGTGGGCGGTGGACGACGGGACCGGGCGGTCCGACGGCGAACAGGACGCCGGTGAGCGGGATACCGGCGAACGGGACACCGGCGGCGGGGTACGCAGCGTCCGGCGGGCCCTGGACATCCTCACCCTCCTGACGGAGGACCGGCCGGTCGTCTCGCTCCGGGAGATCACCGAGGCCACCGGACTGCCGAAGACGACGGTGCTGCGCCTGGTCCACACACTGGAACAGAGCGGGCTGCTGTGGTCCACCGAGGGCGGCTACACCGCGGGCCCCGGGCTGTGGCGATGGGCGCATCTCGCGCGCCGCCAGTGGGAGGTAACCCGCGGCACCCGCGCTCTGATGCGCGAACTCGCGGACCGGACCCGGGAGACGGTCAATGTCTTCGTCGCGCACGATCTGCGCCGGGTGTGCGTCGCGCACGAGGAGAGCCCGCACCCGCTGCGCCATGTGATCGACGTGGGCGACGAACAGCCGCTGTGGGCCGGCGCGTCCTCGAAGATCCTGCTCGGCGACGCGCCGGACGCGCTGCTGCGGCGCATCGCGCTCGCCTCTCCGGACGGCGAGCCCGCCATGGCGCGGCTGCGCACGGCGGCCCAGGAGGCGCGGCGCCGCGGGTACGCGGTGAGCAGCGGGGAGTGGGACGACGGGCTGACCGCCGTGGCCGTACCGGTCACCGGACGGTCGGGCGCCGTCATCGCCTCGCTCTCCCTGAGCGGCCCGAGCCAGCGTTTCCCGTACGAGGCGATCGAGCGGTTCGCCGCCGATCTGACCGAGGTCGCCCGGCTGATCTCGGAGCAGGGCTTCAGCCATCCGCTGAGTCCGCGCGACCGGTCCGGAACGCCCTGACGTGGCCCGGCCGGGATCGCCACGGTCCTCGAACGGTACGCGCGGGCGGCGGTCGTCCTGGACGGGTTCCACGACCGTCCGCTCACGGAGAGCAGGCGCACCGTCTTTCCGCGCACGGAGGTCGAGTCGGCCCTCGGCACGGACGGGACCGCGCCCGGGTCCCTCCTCACCTCTTGACGCTCTTCACCACGTTCCGCGACAACAGACTCCCGGGACCCGGTCCCCGCGGGCGACCTCGCGGCCCGCGGCCACCCCGCTACACCGGACGATGCCGGACTTCCCCGAGCTGGAACCGCCGTTCACCACGATCACCTGAGTTGCCATCACGCCACAGTAGACGCACTCCTCACCTGGTCCGCCGGTACTGGGCCAGGATCTCCCCCGGGGTCAGGGCACGGTCGAGGAACATCAGGTCGTCCATGCGGCAGTCGCAGGAGTTGCCCTCCCTGGTGTTCTGCGGATAGCTGCCGCCGATCTTGATGCCGCGTGGGTCGGTGGGGGATGTGGTGTCGGGCTCCGGTTCGCCCTCGACGGACCAGGGGTCGCCGGTGGCAGTGTAGAAGCCGGGCAGCGGGCGGCCGTTGCGGTAGAGCGCCATCGTGCCGTCGTCGTAGTCGAAGGTGGCCGCGAGGAACACCCACTCCCCCCGCGGCAGCAGCGTCGTCCAGTCGGCGTCGGCGGCGAAGGTCGCCGAGCTTCCGTCGTCGAGGCGGCGGCCGAGCGCGACCACCTTCATCTCGCCGTCCACCGTGATGAGTTCGAGGAGGGCGCGCACATCGTGGCCCTGTGAGGTGCCGGAGAGAACGCCGGCCAGACCGACCGCACCGTAACGGTCGGTGGGATCGGCGGAGTTCGAGTTGAGGCCCGGGTTCTCGCCGGTCATCTTGAACCAGCCCATGACGGTGGTCTCGCGCACGCCGTTGAACGCGCGCAGCGAGGCGACGCCGCCCGGATCGTAGACCCCGGCCTTCCAGTCGTCGTTGCCCGCGGTGGCGGGCGAGATCTGCCCGGTCCGCAGGACGGGGCCGCGGGCGCGGTCCCACACGCGCATCCGTGGGCCGCCGTTGACGAGTTGAATGTCGGTGCCGGACCCGCCGCGGTCGCGTTCCCGGTCCGGATTCCCGCGTACGGGATGGGCGAAGTCGTAGTACGCGACCAGGTTCGGCCGGAGGCTCGCCGGTACGGGGGCGGAGGCCGCGGTCGCCTGCTGCGCGGGGGCGAGCGCGGCGCCCAGCAACCCGACGGCCAGCGCCAGCGCCCCCGCGGCGCGTGCACCGCGGTTACCGCGCATCGGACACTTTCCAGATCTTCCCGTTGGCCTTCGAGAGCACGTAGAGCTCGCCCGCCCGGTCCGTACCGAAGCGGAGGTCGACCCGCTCGTCGCCGGCCAGCGTCCGCATCGAGGTCACCGCGCCCTGGGCGTCGAAGAGCTGGAGCTGGTGGACGCGGGCGAGCGGTCCGCCGCGGCGCATCTCGCGCACCTCGGAGTAGAAGACACGCCCGCTCACCCCCTCGGAGTAGATGTACTTGCCGCGCAGTTCGGGAATCCGCCCTCCGCGGTAGACGAATCCGCCGATGAGCGCGTTCCCGCTGTCGGCGCAGGGCCTGTCCGCCGGAGGGTTGTGGTCGAAGGCCGCGACCGGATAGGTGTAGCCGTTCTCGGCGTCGTCGGCCGGGAGGGGGAAGACCCCGCAGGTGGGGTTGTCGGCCTTACGGTAGGTGAAGGGCCCCTCGCGGTCACTCCAGCCGAAGTTGTCGCCCGCCCTGACCTCGTAGACGGACTCGACCCGGTGTTCGCCGATGTTCCCGACGAACATCTGGTGGCGTCCGCCGGTGTCCCAGCTGAAGCGATGGGGGTCGCGCAGCCCGTACGCGTAGATCTCGCCGAGCCTGCCGGGCTGCCCGACGAAGGGGTTCGAGGGCGGGATGCCGTACTTTCCGCCCGGCCCGTCGTGGCCGAGGGGGTCGATCCTGAGAATCTTGCCCTGCGGCGCGGTCAGATCCTGGGGAACCGTGCCTCCCGCGCCCGCCCCGCCGTCACCGACGGCGACATGGAGGAGGCCGAAGTCCCGTTGCCCGGGGCGGGCGTTCGGGTCGAAGCCGATCTCCTGGATGTCGTGGTAGACGTCCTGGAACCCCAGGCGCATCACCTCGCGCCGGGTCCCGCTGAACGTACCGGCCGCGGGGTCGTCCGCGGTCCACTCGGTGATCACGGAGTGCACGCGCGTGGTGGCGGGCGCCGGCAGATCCACCGGCTTGTCGGTGAGCGCGTCGCGCGCCTCGGTGTGAACGGTGTAGAACGTGCCGTTCTGCTTGAAGCGCGGATGGAAGGCGACGAAGCCGAACCCGCTGCCCAGCCCCCGGTGCGACCAGAAGTCGGGCCCCGCCGCAGCCCCTACGTCGAGGTACTCGCGCGGAGTGCCGTCGCGGTCCAGCAGATAGAGCTTGCCGTTGAGATCGGGGACGTACAACCGTTTGGAGCCGTCGGGCACTTCGCCGAGGTAGTTGATCCGGGCCCAGCGTTTCAGCCGGTCGTCCGTGGGAGGCGGGACCGACTCCGACTTCGGGAGCGTCGCGAACTCCTTGAGCACCAGACCGTGCCGGGAGACCGCGGGGTCCGGTAAGGGGTCGTCGATCGGCGCTTCGTCCTGTGCGAAGGCCGGTGGCGCGAGAAGCGCCATCAGCAGCACACCCGCAGACATCACCAACCGGCTCCGGCCCGACTTGGGCATTCCGCTCACCTCATCGGTTCGCAGGGCGTAGAAAGCGCTTCCACAAGCGCCTGCGTCAAGCTACAAAGCCGGGACCGGGGCGACAAGAGGTGCGACACGGGAAATGTGATGCACACGCCAATTCCGGCCACCGGCCTCATCGGATCCGCCCGCGCCCCACCGGGGCGCGGGGCGGATCACGGGCCGGCGGCGGTGCGGTGATCGTGGTCCTCCTGGGCGGCGAGCACGGTGAGCGCGTTCTGCCGCACCCAGGCGAGCATCGCCTGCAGCGGCTCGGCCGCGTCCCGCCCCAGCGGGGTCAGTTCGTAGCGCACACTCGGCGGCACACTGGGCAGCACCTCGCGCGCGAGCAGTCCGTCCCGTACGAGGGTGCGCAGGGCCTGCGCCAGCATCTTGTCGCTGATGCCGTCCACGAGGGTGCGCAGTTCGTAGAAGCGCAGGGGGCCGCTCTGCAGCGCCACGAGGACCAACAGGCCCCAGCGGCTGGTGAGATGGTTGAGGACTTCCCGTCCAGGACAGTCGCTGTTGAACGCGTCACACGGGTCTCGCGGCGTGCCTCCCGTGAGCTGAGAGCTGTTCAGCATGGACGGAGCTTACCTCCAGGTAGGCGCCTTCGAATAGTTAGCCATGAGGGCTACCGTCGGCCCATGAGCTCCCGACATGTCAGCATCGACCCGTCCAGAACCCGGACGATCGACCTCGACCTGTGGTCCGACTTCGTCTGCGCGCACTGCTACTACGGCACCCGTCGCGTGGCCGGGGCGGTCGCCCGGCAGCCGGACCCGGGTCTCTTCCGGCTGCGCTGGCGCGGCTTCGAACTGGACCCGCGGCCCGCCGAGGAGCGCCCCACCGGCGATCTGTACGACTACCTCGCCCGCTTCAACGGCAGTCGCGAAGCCGGGCGCGCGGCCATGAACACGATCAAGGCCATAGCCACCGCGGACGGCCTGCCCTTCCACGCCGACCGGGCCCGGCCGGGCAACACCGCCGACGCACACCGGCTGATCCACCTGGCCGGGACGGAGGGCCGGCAGACCGAGCTCGCGCAGCGCCTCTACACCGCCTACTGGACCGAGGGGCTGCCGATCGCCGACCACGACGCGCTCGCCGGGACGGCCGAGAGGACCGGCCTCGACGGAGGGCGGGTGCGAGAGGTCCTCTCCGGTGACGAGTTCGCCGACGAGGTGGTGCGGGATCAGCAACTGGCCCTGCGGATGGGCATCATGGGGGTGCCCACGGTCGTGGTGAACCGCCGCTGGTCGCTGAGCGCCGCGCTGCCTCTGGAGACGCTCGCCGCCCAACTGCTCCGCCTGACCGCCGAGCCCCCGGAGGCATGACGCCCGCCCGGACCGGGGCCCGGCGGCAGACCGGGCGACGGGTCCCTGGCCGCCGCGATCGCCGGAGCGCCGGACGCGACCGCCGCTCTGGACGCCAAGGACACGTCGACGAACCCGGTGGCCCGGCGGATCGTCCTGGCGGCTCTCCGACGGGGAAGTAAGGGTGCCGGGTACGGGCCGCGCCCGACGACGATCACAACGCCCGCGTTCCCACTTCGCTGCCGTCCACGTAGGTCGCCGCCACCTCGATGTCCCCGATGCGGGACGGGTCGACGCGCCGGGGGTCGTCGCCGAGCACGACCAGGTCGGCGCGCTTGCCCGGGGTGAGGCTGCCCAGGGTGTCCTCCCAGTGGCAGGCCCAGGCGCCAGTGACGGTGTAGGCGCGCAGGGCCTCGTCGACGGTGATGCCCTCGTCCGGGCCGATCACCTGGCCGGACTCGGAGGCGCGCTCGACCATGAACTGCACGGCCCGCAGCGGGGACCCGTCGGCGACCGGACGGTCGGAGCTGCCGACGAGGGGGATGCCGTGAGCCAGGAACGCCTTGCCGCGGTAGAGCCACGGGGCCCGTCCCTCGCCCATGATCGCCGCGTAGTCGTCGCCGAAGGAGCGCAGGAAATGAGGCTGGACGACCGCGCTGACGCCGAGCCGGGCGAAGCGCGGGAGCTGGTCGGGGCGGATCAGGCCGGCGTGCTCGATACGGTGCCGGGCGCCGGGGCGTGGCCAGTCGCGCTGGGCACGCTCCAGCGCGTCCAGGGCGAGGTCGGCCGCGCGGTCGCCGATCGCGTGGACGGCGAGCTGCCAGCCGGCGCGGTGACCGTCCACGATCGTGTCCGTGAGCACATCGGGGTCGTCCTGCAACTGGCCGGCGTGGTCGAGCCCTTCGTACGGGTCGCCGAGTGCGGCGGTCCTGGCCATCATGCCGCCGTCCGTCCAGATCTTCAGCGCGCCCACGGAGAGGCGGTCGCCGCCGAACCCGGTGCGCAGCCCGAGGTCGAGGGCGCGGGGGATGGCGTCGGCGTCGTGCGCGGCGACCGGGCGGAGCCGGTCGGCGGAGACCATGAGCTGCACACGCAGCGGCAACAGGTCCTGCTCGGCGGCGAGGCCGAAGTGGGCGTCACCGCGCGCATGATGGACGTCGAACTCGACGCGGGCGACATCGTCCGGAGGCGGTCCCGGTCGGACCGGAGAACACCGCTGCGGACCTCTTTTGCACAGGACCGTCGGCCTCATCGCCCCGGTCACCATCGCCGCACTCAACCTCATCGCCGCCGGGCAGACCGAGTTCACCCCGCGGGACCGTTCGCGCCGGTCGCAATCACGGCCTGGCCCTCACCCGCGTACGGACCGAGGACGGCCGGGAGTTGGCCACGACGGAGTACTTCACCTCCATGGGGGCTATCCGACCAACCGTCCTTGAGGCACCGGCGCGACCGTCCGGTCCACCATGGCCAGTCGGGTCGATTCCAGTTCCCGCCGGGCCGCCGGTCCGTCCGGGCTCCCCGCGTAGGTGACCGTGAGCCGGCGCCCCGCCTGACCGCCCCGTACGGAACGCCACATCCGTGGATCGAGGGCGATGACGTCGCCCGGCCCGACGTCCGGCACATGACCGGGAATCCCGGCGGCGGCGACGATGCCGGTGGGGTACGCGGACGGATTCCGGTGGGGAACCGGGGAGAACACACAGCGCGCCGCCGTCTGTGTCCGGTCGCCGGTCGTGGAGGACGAACGTGACCAGACGCAGGCTCCTGACATCCGGTCCGGTGTGCCAACAGGTTTCGCCCCGGTACTCACCGGCCTCTTCGTACACAGGGACCACGGAGGTGTCCAGCAGGTCCGCGGCCATGTCTTCGAGGCCCGTCCGGCTCACGTCCGCATCGACCTCGTCGAACACACCGGAAGGGAAGGGTGTGAACACCCCCTTGAAGACCTCGAATCCGAACAGGCTGAAGCGATTCCGGCGAGCCGACGGCCGCTCGACACTCATGTCAGGAGAACCTCACAGTTCCGCTCACGAACCGGTTGAGTACGTACTGCGAAGCGGCGCGACCGGCCTGTGTCACCGAGGCCGCTACGCCGAGCGGGAGACCGCCCTGCGCGGGCACTGGGACCGGCACCCCGAGCAGGCGTGGCTGACGGACCTGCGCAACACGCGCTACTGATCACCGGCCGGAAGCACACTCCCGGACCCGGGCACCGGGTGTGGCGTTGTCGCGGAGGCGAATGCTGAGCCGGGCCCCCAGTTCCTCGAATCCCAGTGCGAGCGCCACACGTCGTGACGGGTGTGGCCGTGGCCGCCATTGCGGAAACATCCCGGAGTCCAGGGCACGCCCCACCGCGGCGGAGGCCACGACCCGGGCCGGCCCGCGTCCCCGGAAGTCCGGCGCGACCATGACGCACAGGTGTGCCACCGACCCCGGCCAGGCCCGATAACCGGCCGCGGCGACCACGTCGCCACCGTCACGGACGACGAATGCGGGCGAGGTGATGCCCGCCAAGGCGCTCTCCTCCGCGTCCTCCTCGCCGGCGCCGGCCAGGAGTGCGGTGAGTTCGCCGCCGCCCTCCTGGCCTACGGTGAGTCCGCCGCCCGGCACTTCCTCCACCACAGCGCCTCCGGACGCGGGCCGGAAGCGGGCCCGGTCGAGGTAGGAGAGGAACGCGAGCCCCATGACCTCGGCCACGGGCAGCGTCGCCATCAGGCGACCGGCAACGACAAGTTCCCCGGGGGACAGTTTCCTTGCCGCGCCCGCCATCAGCTCCGCCACGCACACATTCGGCGCGGTGATGACCCCGGCGTCACCGAGGACCACGATCCCCGCCCACGACGGCGGACACAGCCGCGAGTCCGGGGAGACCACCACGCTCACCCCTTCCGGCGAGCGGAACTCCACCGGTGTCGCGGCCAGTTCGGTCCACAGTTCCCGGGCCCGGTCCAGCGGGAGATCGGCACTCATGGCCCTATCGTGCCGTGCGTTCCCCTCCCCCACGACCGGATTTCTCCGCGGGGCGCGGTGACCGCGCGGTCAGGCCGCCGCTTCGATCGCCACGTCCAGGTGGTCGAGACCGCGCAACCCGTTGTTGATCACCGGCCGGCGTTCGAGGATCTCGAAGCAGGCGACCCGGTCGGCGAGCCTTTCCAGCAACGCGCTCATTTCCAGCCTGGCGAGGTGCATCCCGACACACACGTGCTCGCCCCGCCCGAAGGCAAGGTGGTCCGAAGGGCGACGTGTGATGTCGAAGCGCGTCGGGTCCGGGTAATGGCGCTCGTCGCGGTTGGCGGAGGCGTAGAGCAGCGCGACCCGCGAACCGGCGGCCAGCGGAACTCCGCCGATCTCGTGGTCCTCGGTGAGCACCCGGCTGAACTGGGGCACCGGGGTCTCCAGGCGCAACGACTCGTTGATCGCGTGCGGAATCAACGAGCGGTCCTTGCGCAGCAGATCCCACTGGTCCGGGTTCTGGGCGAACAGCCCGACCGTGTTGGCGATCGCGAGGATGGTCGTGTCCAGGCTGGGAGTGACGTAGTCGAGCATCATCACCGGGCACTTGTCGCGCGGGATCTCACCCCGGTCGGCGGCCTGGTAGAGCTGCGCCGCCCAGCCGTCGGGGTCGATCTTTCCGGGCACGGCGTCCTGCATGGCGAATGCCATGAACTCCTCGACGGCCGGCCCCGCCGCGGCCGCACGGTCGTCGGCGGGACCCTGGGTGTTCCAGATGGCCGCGGCCCACTCCAGCGTCTTCTCCCGTCCGTGATCGGGCAGTCCGACCAGGTCCGACACCACGGTCATGGGCAGGTACTCCGCCAGTTCGGTGACGACCTCGAACCGGCCCTGGCCGACCACCCGTTCGACGACCCGGTCGGCCTCGGCCTCGATCCGCGGCGTCACCTCACGCATCCGCTCCGGCCGCAGCGGCCGCCCCAGCACCGAGCGCATCGCCGTGTGCTCGGGCGGATCGCTGCACAGCGTGATCCCCTCCAGCTGGGCGTTGACGTCCGGATCCATGAACACGCCACGGGCCGACGAGAACGTCTGCCAGTCCATCAGCGCCGCCCGCACCTCGTCGTAACGGGGCAGCGCGTAGAGGTCGTAGCGGGACAGGTACACCACCGGCCCGAGAGCCCGGAGCTCGGCATAGATGTCGTACGGGTCGATGCGCGCCGATTCGGTGTAGAGATCGACGTCGCTGACAGGTATCTGGGACAACAGTTCTCCAGGGAACAAGTGGAGCGAACACCGCGACGGACAACTTACCGACGCCGCGCGGCAGGAGGCGCGAAAAGCCGACGGGCTCCTCAGGAACATACGAAAGCAGGGTCGAGGACTGTCCTTTGGAAGGGCCCCTGGGAGGACTCTCCCGCGACGTCGGGATCCTTCGCGTCGGCAAGAAGTACCTACCTCGCGACGTTCCTGTCCGTCCCCCGTCCATGACCGTCGGCGGAGCCATCGGCGCAACGCCCGGTCCAGGTAACTCACACCGACGCGAAGTCGCCTTCCGGCGCGGGACGGTGTCGACATGAAACGACGCACAGCGCTGAAGGCCGGCGGTGGTTACGGCATCTACTACGCCGCCGCGCAGCAGGACACGGTCGGCAGGATCTCCTTCGACCGGGCGCTGCCGATCCCGCCGCTGGCCGAGTCGGAGGCCGGCACGCGGGGCGCCCGGGTGTTCACGCTCGGTATCCAGTCGGGCGGGACACGGTTCAAGTCCGGTTCCACCACCGCACTTGGGGCGTGAACGGCACGTACCTCGGTCCGACGATCCGCGCGCGGCGTGGCGAGCGGGTCGAGTTCGTGGTGCGCAACGGGCTGGATCAGGACACCTCGCTCCATTGGCACGGGATGCGGCTGCCCGCGGTCATGGACGGAGGGCCGCATCAGGTCGTCCCGGCCGGGGGGGGACCTGGCGGCCGCGGTGGCTGATCGATCAGCCGGCGGCGACGCTCTGGTATCACCCGCACGTGCACGGATCGACGGCCGACCATGTGTACCGAGGTCGGAGCGGGCTGTTCATCGTCGACGACGAGGGCTCCGAGGGGGCGAAGCTGCCGTCCGAGTACGGTGTCGACGACATCCCGGTGATCGTCCAGGACCGCGCGTTCGATGGGGACAACCAGTTCGAGAAGCGGGTGCCGCTGGGCGGCACGCTGGGCGTGATCGGTGACGAGGTGCTCGTCAACGGCGCGATCGGTCCGTACGTCGATGTCACGACGCGAGTGGTGCGGCTGCGGCTGCTCAACGGCTCCAACGCGCGCCTGTACCACCTCGGGTTCTCCGACGACCGGCCCTTCTCGCTCGTCGCCACCGACGGCGGCCTGCTCGCCGCACCGTGGCGCACCGAGCGCCTGTACCTCTCGCCGGGCGAACGCGCCGAGATCGTGGTGGCCTTCGAGCCGGGTGAGCGGGGCGAGCTGCGCTCCTATCCGTCCGAGTACGGCGGCGCGCTGGGACGGGTCGACGGTTTCGACGACCGTCTCGACATCTGCCAGTTCCGGGCCGCGGCCACCCTGTCCGACCGCGCCGGGATCCCTGCCGCGCTCGGCGCCGCCCCCGACCTCGCCGGCGAACAGGTCGCGCGGGAACGCTCCTTCGTGCTGGCGTCGGACCAGATCAACGGCCGGTCCATGGCGATGGACCGCATCGACTTCGGCGTCCGCGAAGGCGCCGTCGAGATATGGGACGTGCTCAACGACAACGGCTTCCTGCACAACTTCCACGTTCACGACGTCCAGTTCCAGGTCCTTACGGTCGACGGCGGGAAACCGGAACCACACCTGCGCGGCTGGAAGGACACCGTCATGCTCGCCCAGGGAAAGCACTACCGGCTGGCCATGCGCTTCCACGGCCACACCGACCCGAACACGCCATACCTGTACCACTGCCACCTGCTGCAACACGAGGACAACAACGCGTTACCCGGCCCCCGTATCCAGATCTCGCTGGTCCGTACGCGCCCGCCCAGAGGGGGCCCCTACGCCTCACCTCTCCGGAGGACACGGACGACGTGGTCGAGCGGGCCGGGGGCGCTCGTCGCTTCCGGAGTGCTACGGCTGGTCGCTCACCGACGCGGAGGCGATTTCGTACCAACGCCGTTGCAGGTCGGCGATCTTCGCCCCCATCTGCGGGTCGTGATCATCAACAGTGTCGTGCCAGTCGTACTTCTCCACCAGGGGTATACCGATGCGGTCGGCGTGTGCGTGCGCCGGATGCGTCAGGTACTCCCAGTAGCCGTCGAGGTCCTCGACGACGAACACGCCACCGCAGTCGTAGTCGCCTCCGACGTAGCGGCCGACGACGTACGACTTCACCGCCGGGATGACCCGGCCCTGATCGCGCATGCTCTCCAGAGCCTCGTCGATCTGCTCCTGCGTCACGCCTGCCTTTACCTTGAGCCGGACACTGTGGTGGATCATCGTGCTCCCCTTCGCAGGTGGTGAACCGCACGTCGCCGACCGGCGACGGCCCTTTCGCCGTCGAGGTCATGAGCCGACTTCGAGGCCATGAGCCGACTATGAACTGGTCCGGTACCTCGCCATATCGGCATGAGTTGCCTATTCGACGACACCTACTGCTTCGTCCCGACGCGGAGTCCGGCACCCGAGGACCACTCCACCCAATGTCCCTCCTTATCCATTCAACACCCCATACCTGCCGCCAGCGTCTTGACGCCCACCGAAACGGAGTGCACCCTTACTCAGGGAATCTCGCCCCCCGTCGGAACATGACGGATTTCGAGGGTCGGCGCATGAGCGATTCGGTGCACCAAAGAGCTGCATTCCTTCGGACGGCACGGCGCGCACACCAGAAGACCAGCAGAACCGGCGTTCGAGAATAAGCCGACACCGCCGACGCTTTCACTTACTCTCTCCTCATTCCCCTGCGCCCCCCGACGCTCGTTTCCCTGCCGGACAACGTTGTCAGCGGCGGAAGGCACGGGGTGGCTCCACCGGTAATGGCGCATTCGTAGCCATTCTTTGACTCATTCTTCACGCCTGCGTGACCGAGAGAATCCGGGGTGGGCCATGGAAACACGCGATGTGTTGATAAGCGGTCTGGGAGCCTTTCTTCCCGACCGCGTTCCCATCGGATGGGCGGTCGAACGGGGGCTGATCGACCGGAGCGCCGCGGAAGAGTACGGAATCACCAGTGTCGCGGTCGCGGGCGATATGCCCGCCCCCGAAATGGCGGTGCGGGCATGCCGGCAGGCGCTCGAACGGGCCGGCCTGGATCCCTCGTCGCTCAGCTTGTTGCTGTACGCCAGCGTCTGGTACCAAGGCCCCCACGGCTGGTGTCCGCAGTACTACGTGCAGCGGCACACGGGCGCGGGGCAGGCCACCGCGGCCGAGGTGAGACAGGGCTGCATGGGCATGTTCTCCGCCCTGGAACTCGCGGCGGCGCATCTCATGGCTTCGGCCGAGCACGAGGCCGCCCTTGTCACCTCCGCGGACAACTTCACCTCTGACCTGCTGGAACGCTGGCGTTTCAGTCCGCATTTCGTCATGGGCGACGCAGGCTCCGCCGTCGTCCTGAGCCGGCGGACAGGTTTCGCCCGGCTCAGGTCCATCAACGCGATCACCCTCCCCGAGTACGAGGCCATGCACCGCGGTCCCGAGCCCCTGTTCCCGCCCGGAGCCGGCCGGCCGGGCAAGCTCGACCACGGCGAGTCCAAGCGCCGCTGGCTGGACGGCCCGGACCGGGACCCGGCCGGCCCGCTGAAACTCGTGGCGGCGCAGGACGAACTCATCAGCCGCACACTCGACGAAGCCGGCATCACGATGGACGACATTTCCCGCGTCGCCTATGCCAACGGGTCACGGGAACGTGTCGAAGACCGCGCGATGTTACCGCTGGGTCTGCCGATGTCCCTTTCGACATGGGAACAGGGCCGTACCGTCGGCCATATCGGCGCCAGTGACCAGATGGTGGCGCTCGAACAGCTGCTGCTCTCCGGCGAGCTGCGACGCGGGGACCATTTCCTGATGCTCGGCGTGGGCCCCGGACTGAATATCGCCTGCGCCGTGATCGAGATCATCGAAACTCCGCACTGGTCCTCCGGCCGTCCGGCCACCGCTGCCTGAAAGGGGTCTCATGGATTTCCGCCCGAGTGCCGAACAGCAGGAGCGGTACGCGCGCATGCGGACAGCCGCGCGAGACCTTCCCACGCCGTCTTCCACCGCCGGATTCCGCGAGGACACCTGGAGGAAACTCGCCGGTCTCGGATTATTGGGCGCCGCCGTTCCGGAGGAACACGGCGGCGCGGGCTTCGGCGCTCTCGACACGGCCCTCCTGTACGAGGGGGCGAGCGACGGCGGCGCGGACACCGGAGTGCTCTTCGCCGCGGCGGCCCATCTCTTCGCCTGTGTCCTGCCGGTACTGGAGTTCGCGCAGCCCCGGACGCGCAAGTCCCTGCTGCCCGCCCTGTGTTCAGGTGAACTGATAGCGGGAAACGCCATGACGGAGCCCGACGCGGGATCGGACCTCTCCCGGTTGGCGACCAGGGCCACCAGGGTCGACGGCGGATATCTCCTCGACGGGGTCAAGAGCTTCGTCAGCAACGGCCCGGTCGCCGATCTCTACGTCACCTATGCGACAACCGATCCGGACGGCGGTTACTTCGGTTCCACCGCGTTCGCCGTGGACCGCGACTCCCCCGGGCTGGTCGCGGGAGAGCCGATGCACAAGTCCGGTCTGACCGCCTGCCAGGCCGGCGAGGTGCGGTTCACCCGGTGCTTCGTGCCGGACGACCGGGTGCTGGGCAGCCCCGGCCAGGGACAGCCGGTGTTCCAGACATCGATGTGGTGGGAGCGCTCCTGCCTGTTCGCGATCTACCTGGGCCAGCAGGAACGTCTCATCCGGCGATGCGTCCACCACGTACGGGAACGGCGGCAGTCCGGAAAGCGACTCGCCGACGTCCAGCCGGTCGCGGACCGGCTGGCCGACATGCGGCTGCGGCTGGAGAGCGGCCGGCTCCTGCTCTACCGCGCCTGTACCGAGATCGACAGCGGCCAGGACCCCTCCCTGTGGGTCGCCATGGCGAAACTGGCCGTGTCCGAGGCCGCGGTCGCCACCTCGCTCGACGCCGCCCGGATCTTCGGGGGCCGCGCATTCCTCACGGAATACGGGATCGAGGAACACGTGCGCGACGCCGCTCCCGCCACCACCTTCTCCGGCACATCGGACATCCAACGGCAGCTGATCGCCCGGGAGATGGGGCTGTGAGCCTCTACAGCCCGGTGGTCGACGCGGCCGCCAGGACACCCGACGCGCTCGCGGTCCGCGACCAGGCCACCGGCCTCGGCTACGGCGAACTGGACCGGCGCGCGGACACGTATCTGGCCGCGCTGCGCGGTCGCGGTGTCCGGCCGGGTGACCGCGTCCTGGTGTGGACGGACAAGACAGCCGAAGCGGTGGCCGTCGCGCAGGCGGTGTTACGGTGCGGCGCGGTCCACGTTCCCGTCCCGAGGAGCAACCCCGGCGGACGGGTCGCCCGGATCGCCGCGGACGCCCGCCCGGCGCTGATCGTCACGGACCACGCCGATCGCGTCCCCGGCATCGTCTCCGTACCCTGCGCGGATCTCTTCCAGGAGGCGGACCGCCGCTCGGGCGGCGCCCACCGCTCGGACGGCGCCCACCATCCGGTCCGGCCGGACGACCCGGCGTACATCCTCTACACCTCGGGGTCGACGGGGACGCCGAAGGGGGTCTGCCTCAGCCACGGGAACGCGCTCGCCTTCGTCGACTGGGCCTGCCGGGAGCTGGACCTCACCGCGGACGACCGGCTGGCCAACCACGCCGGGTTCGGCTTCGACCTGTCCGTCTTCGACCTCTACGGAGCCTTCCGGGCCGGTGCGTCGGTCCACCTCATCGGCGAGACCCTTGGTCAGGCCGCCGAACCGCTGGTCGACTTCCTGCTGGAACGGCGGATCACCGTCTGGTACTCGGTGCCGTCCGCCCTGGTGCTCATGGCCGAGTACGGCGAGCTCCTGGAGCGCGGACCGGGCGCGCTGCGCGCGTGTGTCTTCGCCGGCGAGCGGTTTCCGCTGAAGCCGCTGAAGGACCTGCGCCGCGGCTGGCCCGGGGTGCGCATGCTCAACTGGTACGGCCCGACGGAGACCAACGTGTGCACCTCCTACGAGGTGACGGCGGCCGATCTGGCGCGCACCTCGGCCATCCCGATCGGCTCACCCGTCGCCGGGGACAGGGTCGCGCTGGACGACGGCGAGATCGTGGTCAGCGGGCCGACCGTCATGCTCGGCTACTGGGGCGCGGCGCCCCAGGCCGGACCGTACCGTACCGGTGATCTCGGCCGGTACGACACCGACGGTCTGCTGGAGTACCGGGGGCGCGTCGACGACATGGCGAAGGTCCGCGGCCACCGGATCGAGCCGGCCGAGGTCAGCGGCGCACTCGTCGCGCATGAGTCCGTACGCGACGCGGTGGTGGTCGTCGTGGGCGCCGGTCTCGACGCCCGGTTGCACGCCTTCGTCGTCCCCGAGAGCGGCTGCGCGCCCGGCTTCGCGGAGCTGCGGCGGCACTGCTCGCGCCTCCTGCCGCCGTACATGGCCATCGACGCGCTGCACACGGTCGGCGGCTTTCCCCGCACCGCGAACGGGAAGGTCGACCGGGCGGCGCTCGGCCGTCTGGTGGCGCGGGGAGCGGGCGTATGACGGGCGACGCGGCCTGGGACGCCTTCTGGTCGGCGCTGCCGGCCGAACCCGGGGCCGCCCTGTGGGACTCGTCGCCCCAACTGACCGTGGCACGGCATCTGCCGCTCTTCCGCGGCCATGCCGACCCGAAGCTGCCCCTGATCGACATCGGGTGCGGCAGCGGACGGCAGACGCGGTGGCTGGGGCGCCACTTCGAACGGGTCGTCGGACTGGACATCGCCGAGGCGGCGGTCGAGCTGGCCGCCGCGTCGCACGCGGCGCCCAACGTCGCCTACCGCCGCGCCGACCTCCTCGACCGGGACACCGCGGCGGCGCTGCGCGCGGAGTTCGGCGACGTCAACGTCTACCTGCGCGGTGTGCTGCACCAGCTCGCCCCGGACGACCGCACGAGGATGCTGGCGGCGATCAGGCTCCTGCTCGGCGGCGCGGGGATCCTGTTCGCCCAGGAACTGACCGAACAGACCGGCTGGTACGTCGCCGAGCTGCTCGCCGGCGGTGCGCACCTGCCGAAGACGGCCGGACTGGCGGCCCATTTCGACTTCGGCGGCCAGGTCGCCCCCGCCCATGAAGGGCGCCTGCGGCTGCTGTTCGAAGGAAACGGATTCGATGTCGTCGCCGACGGCGAGATCGCCCTGCACACCACCGAGCGCACCTCCGGCGGGCATCCGCTGGAGCTGCCGACGAGGTACATCGTGGCGCGTGCGTCGGCACCGCTCTGACAACCGGAGGAACCGCAATCATGACGGACCTTGATCGCACGACACTGCTCGACCTGCTGCTCCGCTATGTGCGGGAGGAACTCGCGACGGGCCTGCCGTCCGAACTGATCACCGCCGACAGCCGGCTGCTGGAACTGGGGGTACTGGACTCGGTGCGCACCGCACGCCTGTTGGCGCACATCCGTACCACGTACGGCGTGCGCGTTCCGCCCGTGCACATGACCGGTGAGCACTTCCGCACGCCGGAGACGATCACCGACCTGATCCTGCTGCTCCGCTCGCAGACCGCCTCCCTCTGACACCTTCTCCACCACTTCCTCCGACACCTCTCTCCGACACCTCTCTCCGACAACTTGCTCTGACAACTTGCTCTGACAGGAGTACAGATGACGTACGCCTACGACATCGGCATCATCGGCGGCGGCCCGGCCGGTTCCACCGCCGCGTCCTACCTGGCCAAGGCCGGTCTGTCGGTCGCGGTCTTCGAAGGCGAGTTCTTCCCCCGGGAGCACGTGGGCGAGTCCCTGGTGCCGGCGACCACGCCGGTCCTGCTGGAGATCGGCGCCATGGACAAGATCGAGGCGGCGGGCTTCCCCCGCAAGTACGGCGCCGCGTGGACGTCGGCCAACGCCGACGACGTGGACCCGCTCGGCTTCCAGGTCCACGACCACGGCCTGGGCGCCGCCGATGTGCTGTTCAACGAACGCGATCAGCTCGGCGTCGACCGCGACCACACCTTCCACGTCGACCGCGGCCGGTTCGACCACATCCTGCTCAAGCACGCGGAGAGCCTGGGGGCGAAGGTGTTCTCCGGGGTGCGGGTGCGCGGTGTGGACTTCGCCGACAGCACCCGCCCCGTGCTGCGGGTCGGGCTGGGCGGGACGACCACGGAGGTGCCGGTACGGATGGTCGTCGACGCCAGCGGGCGCGGCACCCTCCTGGGACGGCAGCTCAAGGTGAAGGTGGCCGATCCGGTGTTCAACCAGTACGCCGTGCACAGCTGGTTCGAAGGACTCGACCGGGAGGCCCTGGCGAACGACGAGAACCAGGCCGAGTACATCTTCATCCACTTCCTGCCCCTCAGTGACACCTGGGTGTGGCAGATCCCCATCACCGACACGATCACATCGGTCGGGGTCGTCACCCAGAAGGCGCGGTTCCGGGAGGGCAAGGACGATCTCGAAGGTTTCTTCTGGGACTCGGTGGCCAGCAGGCCCCTGCTGTACGACGCGTTGAAGCAGACCGCGCGGGTCCGTCCGTTCAAGGCCGAGGGCGACTACAGCTACGGCATGCGCAAGGTGTGCGACGACTCGATGGTGATGATCGGCGACGCCGCCCGGTTCGTCGATCCCATCTTCTCCAGCGGTGTCAGCGTCGCCATGAACAGCGCCCGGCTGGCCTGCGCCGATATCATCGCCGCCGCCGAGGCCGGTGATTTCAGGGCCGGGCGGTTCGAGAACTACGTGACGAAGCTGCGGCGCGGTGTGTCCAGCTGGTACGAGTTCATCTCCCTCTACTACCGCCTCAACATCCTGTTCACCGCGTTCGTCCAGGACCCCCGCTACCGCATCGACGTCCTGAAACTGCTGCAGGGCGACGTCTACGACGAGCAGGAACCCGTCGCGCTGACGGCGATGCGCGAGTTCGTCGCCGCCGTGGAGGCGGATCCCGGCCACCTCTGGCACCCCCTGCTGGGAAAGATGAAGGTGTCCCGCAGCTCCGGGGCGTTGTTCTGACCGCGCCATGAGCGGTTTCCGAGGCATTGTTCCGACCGCGCCGTGGGCGGCTCCGTCCGACAGGGACGGAGCTCTCGTCGGCGCGGAGAACCGTCCGACTCGCAAAAGGAAGTAGGGCATCGCCGTGTACGGACCCTGGCTCTCGCGCGTCGCGCGGGGCGTGCCGCCCCTACGTGTCACCCAGGCGTCGGCATGAGGCCGGCCAATGTGTTCCTCGCCGGTCTGGGCTGCTGGCTGCCGGCCCCCTACGCGGCGTCCGAGGCGGTCGCGTCGGGCCTGTACGACGCCACGGTCTTCGCCGAGAGCGGTCTGCGCGGCGTGCTGGTCGCCGGGCCGGAGTCACCGCCCGACATGGCCGTACGCGCCGCGCGGACCGCACTCGGCCGCTCGAAGGGAGGGGCCGCGACGATCGGTACGGTGCTGCACGGCTCGACGTTCTACCAGGGGCCCGAGATGTGGTCACCGTCGGCCTACATCATGCGGGAACTGGGCATCACGGGGGCCGGCGGCACCGAGATCCGCAACGGGTGCAACAGCATGCTCACCGGTGTCGAACTGGCCGCCGGCCTGCTGTCGTACCAGCCGGACAGCCGACCGGACATCCTCCTGACCACGGCGGACAACTTCAACTCGCCGTTGATCAACCGGTGGGACACCGGGCCGATGGGCGTGATCGCCGCCGACGCGGCCAGCTCCGTCGTGATCAGCCCGACCGGTGGCTTCGCCCGTGTCGACGCCGTCGTCTCCCGGGTCTATCCGGAGTTCGAGGCGATGGCGCGCGGCGACGAACCGCTGTTTCCCCCCACGGGATCGGCGGGCCGGCGGATCGACACCGTGGAGCGCGCCCAGCAGTTCAACGAGCGGGTGCGGGAGGTCGGCGGGACGAGCGTCGCCGACGGCCTGGCGAAAGCCTGTTCCGACACGGCGCTCGCCGCCCTGGACACGGCCGGGATCAAAGCCGCCGACCTGCGCTGGGTCCTGGTGCCCAACGGCGACGAGGCGACCACCCGGAACTGTGTCATGGACCCGCTCGGGCTGGACGTGTCCCGGTCGCAGTGGGAGTTCGGCTGCGGGATCGGGCACGCCTCGGCCAGCGACCAGTTCATCGCCCTCGACCATCTGCTGCGCACCGGCCGGCTCGACGCCGGCGACCATGTCCTGCTGTTCGGCGGAGCGCCGGGCTGGTCGGCCGTGGCCGTGGTCCTCACCCTCTGCGAACTGCCGTCCTGGAGCGGGAGTCCGACGGAGCCGACGATGCCGACAGGAGGTGCCGCGTGACGGCGCAGCAGCAGGACCCGGCCGCCCCGCAGCCGATCGCCATCGTGGGGATGGCGTGTGAGTTCCCCGGCGCGCGCGACGTGCCGGCGTTCTGGAGCATGCAACTCGACGGGGTCGACGCCACGTCGGACGTCCCCGCCGACCGCTTCCCCGTCGACGTGTTCCACGATCCCCGCCCGCGGACGCCCGGACGGACCGTCAGCCGCCGCGGCGGCTTCCTGCCCGACATCCGGGGCTTCGACGCCCAGTACTTCGGTGTCTCCGGCCGCGAGGCGAGCCACATGGACCCGCAGCAGCGGCTGCTCCTGCAGACCGCCGCGGCGGCCGTGCGGGACGCCGGCCTGACGCCGGACCGGCTCGCGGGGAGCCCGACCGCGGTCGTCGTCGGGCAGCGCACCGCCGAATACTGGGACCTGCTGCGGGCCGCCGGGGCACTCGACATCTACGCCAACACCGGCACGTCGCGCAGCGTCCTGTCCGGCCGGCTGTCGTTCTTCTTCGATCTGCGCGGCCCGAGCACCTCGGTCGACACCGCCTGCTCCTCCTCGCTGGTGGCGGTGCACCAGGCGTGCGCGGCGCTGCGCGGCGGGGAGGCGACCCTCGCCCTGGCCGCGGGGGTCAACCTGGTGATCACACCGGAGGAGAGCATCACGTTCTCCCAGGCGGACATGTTGTCCGCGGACGGCCGGTGCAAGTTCGGCGCGGCCGGGGCCGACGGCTTCGTGCGCAGCGACGGTGTCGGCGTCGTCGTCCTCAAGCCGCTGGCGCGGGCCGAGGCGGACGGCGACCGGATCCACGCGGTCATCCACGGTTCTGCGGTCGAGAACGAGGGCCGCAGCAGCGGATATCTGATGACCCCGTCGGGAACCGCGCAGATCGACGCGATGCGGCACGCCTGCTCCCGCGCCGGCGTCGCCCCGCGGGACGTCGGCTTCGTGGAGGCGCACGGCACCGGCACGCCCACCGGCGACCCGATCGAACTGCGCAGCCTGGACGCGGTGTACGGCACCGGCGCCGGCCGTCCGGCCACGGACCCCGTCCTGGTCGGCTCCGTGAAGACGAACATCGGACACACCGAGGCGGCCGCGGGCATCGCGGGGCTCATCAGGGCCGCGCTGTGCGTGGCGCACGGCGTCGTCCCGCCCAGTCTGCACAGCGGCCGGCCGACCGACGCGGTGGACTGGGGCAGCATGGCCCTGGAGATCCCGCAGACCGCCCGGGAGTGGGGCCGGGGCGGCGCCCCGCGGTACGCCGCCGTCAGCTCGTTCGGCATCTCCGGCACCAACGCCCATGTCGTCCTCGGCGAGCACCGGCCCGCCGCCGTGCCACCACCGGCCGGCGAGCCGCGGCCGTACCTGCTCGCCCTGTCCGCCCGGACGCCCGTCGCGCTGCGTGAACTCGCCGCCTCGTACGCGGACTTCCTCGGGCCCGACGGGGCGGGCCGCCGGCACGCGTTACGTGACATCAGCTTCAGCACGCTGACCCGCAGCGCCCATGACCGGCACCGCATGACCGTACTCGCGACGGAGCACGACCAGGCCGTCCGGCAGCTGCGCGAGGGCCGGCCGATCGTCGCCGCCGGGCCGGGAGCGCGGTGGCGGACCGTCTTCGTGTTCCCCGGGCAGGGCTCCCAGTGGTCCGGAATGGGGCGCCGGCTCCTGCGTACCTCACCGGTCTTCCGGGAGACGGTCGAGGAGTGCGACCGGCACGTCCGCGCCGAGCGCGGCTGGTCGGTGATCGAGCGGCTGACCGCCGACGACGGGACGGACCGGCCGATCGACGTGGTGCAACCACTGCTGTGGGCGGTCGAAGTCGGTCTGGCCGCGCTCTGGCGGTCCTGGGGCGTCACCCCCGACGTGATGATCGGTCACAGCATGGGGGAGGTCGCCGCCGCCTGCGCCGCGGGCGCGCTCAGCCTGGCCGACGGCGCGGCGGTGATCTGCCGTCGCAGCGCACTGCTCAGGGAGATCGCCGGCGCCGGGTCCATGGCAGCGGTCGATCTGCCCGCCGACGAGCTGCGGCGGGAGCTCGCCGATGTGCCGGACGTCGACGTCGCGGTGAGCAACGCCCCCCGGCGCAGCATCATCTCGGGCCGTACTCCGACGGTGGAGAAGGTGCTGGCCGCGCTCTCCGAGCGGGATGTCTTCACCCGGACCGTCAAGGTGGACGTGGCCTCGCACAGCAGCCAGGTGGATACCCTGCTGGACGCGCTGCGCGCCGCCCTGGAGTCGGTCCGGCCCCGCAAGGGTGAGATACCGCTGCGCTCGACGGTGACCGGGGAGTTGCTGACCGGTGCGGAGCTGGACGCCGGCTACTGGGTGCGCAACCTCCGCGACGAGGTCCGCTTCCACGCGGCCGTCGACGCCGAGACCACCTGCTCCGAGGCGGTGGCCGTCGTCGAGATCAGCCCGCACCCGGTCCTCGGCGGTGCGGTGAAGGAGTGCCTGCCCACCGAGCGCACCGGCGACCTCGTGGTGCGCTCACTGCTGCGCGACACCGACGAGCCGACCACGCTGCTGACCTCCGTCGGCATGCTGTACCAAGCCGGATACCCGGTGCGGTACGACGCGCTGTTCGACGGCCCGGCCGCCTGGGTGGGACTGCCCTCCTACCCCTGGCAGCGCACCGAGTTCTGGTTCGAGCCGATCGCCGGGACGCCTGAGGCACCGACCACGACGGCCGCGATCACGACGACTGCCACCACGATGTCCGCGATCACGACGGCCGCAACCACGGCGCCGACCGGGACGACACCGGCCGCGCCGGACGGACATCCGCTGCTCGGCGCGTACACCGTCCTCGACGACGGCGCGCACCGCTGGGAGGGGATCGTCGACCTGGAGCGCAACGGCTACCTCCTGGACCACCAGGTGCAGGGTCTGGTCATCCTGCCCGGCACGGCGTACCTGGAACTGGCGGTGGCCGCCGCCACCCGGACCGTCGGCGCCGAGGTGGTCGTGCGGCACGTCCACTACGACAAGGCGCTCTTCCTCACCGCCGAGGCACCGCCGTCGCTGCGGGTGACGCTGCGGCCGGCCGGGCGGGGGTGGGCCTTCGACGTCGCCACCGCCGACGGCACCGAATGGACCCGCCATGCGCACGGCCGGGTCGAACAGGCGGTGGCCGGCGCGCGCGTGCTCGAACTCCCCGAGGACACCCCCCGGCAGATCGCCGCACGTGTCCAGGACCACTTCAGCGGCGCCGAGTTCTACCGCCGGTTCGCGGCCCGCGGCAACGACTGGCACGGCGTCTTCCGGGGCATCGGGCAGGTGTGGCGCGGCGACGACGAGGCGCTGGCCGAGATCGCCGTCCCGGCGGGTCTCCCCGACTACGCGCGGCACCACGTCCACCCGGCGGTCCTCGACGCCTGCGGACAGATCCTCGCGGCCACCCTGCCCGACTCGGCCGTACCCGGCGAGCAGCATGCCTTCGTCCTGGGTTCCCTCGACGCGTTCCGCCGGTACGGGCCGCTCACCGGGACCCTGTACAGCCACGCGGTCCGGCGCGAACTGACGGCCGAGTCGTTCAGCGGTGACGTCGTCGTCCGGGACGAACGGGGCACACTGCTGGCCGAGTTCCGCGGCCTGCGGATCCGCTGGCTCCTGCGCCGGGAGCAGCCCGGCCGGCCGGCCGACTGGCTCTACCGCCCGCGATGGCTGCCGGCCGCCGTACCCGGGACGCTGCCGGAGCCGGCCGCCGGCGCCTGGCTGGTGTTCGAGGACGAGGACTTCGGGCCGCGGCTCGCCCCGGCGCACGGTGCGCGGATCGCCGTACGGCCCGGGGAGCGGTTCGAGCGCACCGGCGACGGGTCGTACCGCATCGACCCGTCCCGTCGCGACGACTACGTCCGGCTGCTGTACGAGGCCGGCCGTGACCGCCCCGAGGGCGTCGCCGCCGTGGTGCACCTGTGGAGCATGCGAGCGGCCCGGCCGGTGGCGGCGGTACCGCTGGGCCTGGGCAGCGCACTGCTGCTGGAGCAGGCACTGGCGACGACGCGGTGGGCCGGCCCGCTTCCCCGGCTCGTGCTCGTCACCCGGGGCGCCGAGACGGTCGTGGGGACGGACGGGGCGCCGGATCCGGAGCAGTGCGCCGTGTGGGGCTTCGGGCGTACGGCGGCGAGCGAGCTGTCCGTCGTACGGCACACCCTCGTCGATCTGGACCCGGCCCGTGGCGCGGAGCAGACGGAGGCGCTGGCCCGGGAGATCGCGGCCGCCGACGGGGGCGCGGACCGGATCGCGGACACCGTCGAGGACCAGATCGCGTTGCGGGCGGGCGAGCGGTACGTCCTGCGACTGCGCCGCACGTCACCGGCGAGCGGTGCCGACGACATCACCGAGATCGTGCCGGCCGGCGCCCCCGGCGCGGGCCCGGTGCGCGCGGTGGCCACGGCGCGGCCCCCGGCCGCCGACGAGGTGCAGATCGCCTCGGCGTACGGCGGCGTCGGATTCCGCGACGTGCGGCGAGCGGCCGGGGCCCGCCCGGACCGGGACGACGACGGCCGGCTGGGCCTGGAGACCTCCGGCGTGGTGACGGCCATCGGCACCGACGTACGGGGGCTGGCCGTGGGCGACCGTGTGGTCGCCGTGGCCCGTCCGGGACTGGCCACACGGGTCCTCGCCGATCGCCGGCTGACCCACCGCCTGCCCGACGGACTCGGTCTCGCCGAGGCCGCCGCCGTGCCGATCCCCTATCTGACCGCCTGGTACGGCCTGATGGAGCTGGCCGCGCTCCGCGAAGGGGAGAAAGTCCTCATCCACTCGGCCACGGGCGGCACAGGACTCGCCGCGATCCAGGTGGCCCGGCGGTGCGGCGCCGAGATCTTCGCCACCGCGGGCAGCGAGCGGCGGCGGGCCCTGTTGCGCACCATGGGCGTCACCCATGTCGCCGACTCCCGGGGCGACTTCGCGGGTCCGCTGCTGGCCGGGACCCGGGGCACCGGGATGGACGTCATCCTGAACTCGCTGACCGGGGCGGCCGTCGACCGGAACCTCAGCATGCTCGCGCCGTACGGGCGCTACGTGGAACTGGCCGAGCGGGACCCGGCGGACGGCCGCCCGACCGGTCCCGGTGGCCTGCCGCGCAACGGTTCCTTCCAGGTCCTCGACATCGCCGCCTTCTGCCGCGAGCGTCCGGAGCGGGCCGGGGCGCTGCTCGGCCGTGTGCTGCGCCTGATCGCGGCCGGCGAACTCGCGCCGCTGCCGGCCGAGGTGTACCCGCTGGACGCCGTCGGCCCGGCGTTCGACGACATGCTCGGGGCCCGGCACATCGGCCGGGTGCTCATCGACCTGCGGACCACCGCCCCGGCGGTCCCGGCGGCGCCCGAGCCGACCCGGATGCGACCGGACGCCACCTATCTCGTGACCGGCGGCGCGGGCGGCATCGGCTCCGGACTGGCCCGCTGGCTCGTCGCGCGGGGCGCCCGGCACCTGCTGCTCACGGGCCGCACGGTGCCCGGCACGGCCCCGTCGTCGGAGGGTGACATCGCCGGCCTGCTGGAGGAACTGCGAGGCGGGGGCGTCGAGGTGCAGTACGCCCCCGTGGACGCGGCGGACGAGCGGTCGATGCGCCGACTGGTCGAGACCCGCCGCGCCGCCGGCCGTCCGGCGGTCCGGGGCGTCTTCCACACCGCCGGTGTGTTCCTGTACAAGCCGATCGGCGACACCACCCTGCGGGACCTGCAAGCCGTACTGAGGCCGAAGGTCGAGGGGGCCCGCGCCCTCGACCGTCTCTTCGAGGACGGCCTCGACCACTTCGTCCTGTTCTCCTCGGGGAACGCCCTGCTGGCCTCGCCCCATGTCGCGGCGGGGGCCGCGGCCAACGCGGGCCTCGACGCGATCGCCCGCGGCCGCCGCAGCCGCGGCCGGGCGGCACTCTCCGTGAACTGGGGGTTCTGGACCGACCGGGGCATGGCCGCGCGGGCGGGCACCGCACTCGGACGGAACCTGATCCCCCGGGGCATGACCGGGTTCACCGCCGAGGCGGGGTTCGAGATACTGGACCACCTGCTGGCGACGGGCGCCGGTGACACCGTCGTCATGCCGGTGGACTGGGCACAGTGGCGGGCCGCGTACCCCGTAGCGGCCGCGTCCCCGTTCCTGCGGGACGTCGTCGACGACACCCCCACGCCCCGTGTCACCACGGCCCCGCCCCCTCTTCCGACGGTAGCGCGGACCGGAGCGGGGACCGGGCGGGAGTCGACCGGCGATACGGATCGGACGAACGGTACGGATCGAACCGTCAGTGTGGATCAAACCGTCAGTGCGGATCGAAGCGTCAGTGCGGATCGAAGCGTCAGTGCGGATCGGACGAACGGTAACGATCGGACGGATCGGATGAACGGTACGGCGGCACCCGCCGGGGACCGGGCGGAGCTGTTCCGGGCCGGGGTCGCCGCCATCCTGCGCGTCGACTCCGGGCACCTCGACCCGAACCTGGATCTGACCAGCCAGGGACTCGACTCACTGATGGCGGCTCAGCTGCGGCAGGAGGTGCAGCGCTCGCACGGAGTGCTGCTGCCGGTCGGCAAGATCCTCAGCCGGGCGACGCTGCGCGAACTGACGGACCACCTGCTCGACACGGCCCGACCGGAGGAGAGATGAGCCCCGTCCCCGACTGGTCCCCCTCGCCACCGACGGCCCGCCTTCCTGATCGGCCGGTCAGGTCGGGTCAGCAACCGGTCAACGAGGTCCGGGCACGCTGCGGAGTGTCTTCGCCGCCGCTGAAAGGCCCTGCCTCCCGATGTCCCTTGATGAACGTGGCCCCGCCGTGGCCAGGACCGTTCCCTCTCCCGTACCCGTCCCTCGGCCAACACCGGGCCCGACCAGATCCGTTGTCGTCATCGCGCCCTTGTCGCTGACCATCGCTCTGGGGCTCTGGGGTATCCGCAGGGACAACAGTATGTGGGGGGACGAGGCCGTCACGTACCAGCTCGCGCACCGCGGTCTTTCGCAGATATGGCGCACCGCTCAGCATGTTGATCTGGTCCATGCCCTCTACTACGCCGTGATGCACGAGATCTTCGCTCTCTTCGGCGGGGGGCTGCTGACGTTGCGGCTGCCGTCCGTGCTGGCCATGTCCGTGGCGGCGGCCGGAGTCGGGCTCCTGGGGTTCCGCCTGGCGGGACCCCGTGCCGGGCTGCTGGCCGGGCTGGTGTTTCCGCTCCTTCCCCAGATCCAGCGGTACGCGCAGGAAGGCCGCTCGTACGCCATGGTGTGTGCCCTGGTCACCTGGGCCACCTACGCGCTCGTCGTCAGCGTCCCGCATCGCGCCCGGTGGCGGTGGGCGGTCTACGGCTCCACCATGCTGCTGGCCTGTCTGCTCCATGAGTTCGCGGTCCTCGCCCTGGTCGCACACGGCGTCACACTGGTCGCATCCCGTGTTCCACGACCGGTGCTGAGGGCGTGGAGTGTGACTGCCGCGGGTGTTGTGGCCGGGCTGTTGCCGCTGGCCATCCGTAGTGCGGGGCAGTCGGGGCAGGTGTCCTGGATCGACTGGCCAGGAACGCGGCCTCTCGGGGTCCTGGCCATGGCGGTCGTGGGCGTGGCGTGTGCCCGAGCGCCCCTGGGGGTGAAGGGGCCCGTGCGGCTTTCCGTGCTGGCTCTGCCGATTCTTGTGCTTCCGAGCCTTCTGCTGCTGGTCGTCTCACTGGTCAAGCCCCTTTTCGTCGACCGGTATGTGCTCTACAGCAGTATCGGAATCGCGTTGCTGCTGGGCGCCTGGATGGATCACTTCCACCGACTGCGGCGGTCTTCCCGCAACGCGTGGATCGCGGCGGTTGCCGTACTGGCCGTGCTTGTCCCGCCGAGCCTTTCGCTGCGGACGCCCCAAGGCCGGAGCACTGACGTCATCGCCATCGGCGCCACCGTACGCAAGGCGGGCCGTCCCGGCGACGGGCTGCTCTACCTCTCCGGCCAGCACCGGATCTGGACCGCGGCCAACCCCGAGGACACCCGTCTCCTGACGGATCTGGCACTGGCACAGGACCCCGTTTCATCGAACACACTCGCCGGTGTCGAGCGTCCCGCCCAGGACATAGCGGCACAGATGCTGGAATTCGACAGGATCGTCGCGGTCCGCGCCCCGGCGGGTGCGCACTCGCCCACCAACCCTCAGGTGGAAGCGAAGACAAGCACCCTGCGACGGTACTTCCGCGAGTACGGAACCACTCATGTCCTGGGCGCGCGAGTCACCGTCTATGTCCGCGACCAGGACCCGTCTCCGAAGGCCGGTCCTGGATCCAGCAGCCCGGGAGAGAGCAGTGGGGTGATGAGGTGACGCGGGATTCGGCCCGCGCCCGCCCTCGTAGGCGTCCGGCGGAACTACCCTGGGCCGAAGCCCTGCCGGGAGCACCGGAAGAGCGCAGCGCCCCGCCCCGCCCCGCCCCGCCCCGCCCCGACCAGGAACAGGAGAACCCCGCCATCTCTGATCAGTCCTCACCCTGTGTGTTCTGCGCCATCGTGGCCGGGGAAGCACCGGCCACCTTCGTGAGGGAGTGGCCGGACGTGATCGCCATCCGTCCCCTGGACGGAGTGAACGAGGGCCATGCCTTGGTCATCCCCCGTGCCCATGTCACGGACGCCGGCGTCGACTTCGCGGTCTCCGCGCGCACGATGGCCTGCGCCGCCGAGCTGGTGGCCGAGCACCAGGACGCGAACATCATCACGTCGAAAGGCGCCGCGGCGACGCAGACCGTCTTTCACCTTCACCTACACGTGGTTCCTCGCGAGGCCGGCGATGGCCTGCCCTTGCTCTGGACGCCTCGGCACGAGGCCGCACGAAAGGCCGGAGGCACGCGGTGACGAGCGACAGCCTCACCATCGTCTTCGCCCCCGAGTCCAGGGACGGAAAGTACGCACGGCACTACGACGACCAGGTCGGCTGGGAGACCGATGCCCGCGCCGCCGCCGACGCCATTCTCTTCTGGATCCCCCGAGACCTGCGCACCCTGCCGGGCTTCACCACCAACGTCGAGTTCGGGCTGGACGTCGCCACCGGCCGCGCGGTCCTGGGCTCTCCGCCGACCTGCCCCAACCCCGAACGCAACCGTTACCTGATCTACGTCGCCGGGCGGCACGGTGTCCCGGTGCTCGACACGCTCGCCGAGACCGTGACTGCCGCTCCGGACATCATCGCTGCCCGCCCGTCGGTCGGTCCGGACCCGCACCGACATCCGTGAGCCCCCGCCCCCAGGGGCGGCTCGGAAGCCCGGTCCACTGCCTTCCAGAAAGCCGCCCGCTTCCGGGGCACCGGGAGAGGCGCCGATGTCAGGCGCGGTTCGAGGGGTTGAGCTCCGGGGAGCCTGACGGGGGTGTGAGGGTGCGCGGGTCGACGGGGGCGGGGACGTAGACGGGTGCGTCGGTCTGGTAGAAGAGGTCGATGTCGGCCTCCTCGCCGCCGACGATCAGCGTGTCCCAGGCGCCGCTCGCCTGCAGCGTCCGCAAGGTCTCCGGTGCGAGAGCGGAGAGATGGTCGCGCAGCTCCTGATCGGTGGGCATGCCGGGAAGGCGGGACGCGAGCTCGGTGCGTCGGCGCGTGTCTCGGCCGGTGCGTCGGCACGTGTCTCGGCCGGCACGTCGGCACGTGTCTCGGTGGTGACGGTGGGTACGTCCGTGGTGGCCGTCTCCACATCGTCGTGGGATTGCGTGGGTGTGTCGGTGCCCACGCCGTCCGTCGGCAGATCAACGGTGTCCGTCGCCGTGAGGTCGGCCCCCGGCGTACCGCCCGCGGCCACGAGCCGCAGGTCCTCCGCCGTCCGCGCGAGCGAGAGACGTTCGTCCGGGTCCTTGCGCAGCAGGCCCTCGATGACGGGCGCGAGCGCTCCGGCCCGGTGCGGGACGGACGGTTCGTCGTCGACGACGGCGCGCAGGGTGGCCAGGGCGCTGCTGTGCCGGAAGGGCGAACGGCCCTGGACGGCGGCGTAGAGCAGCACGCCGAGAGACCACAGGTCCGAGGCGGGGCCCGGCATGCGGCCCAGCGCCCGTTCCGGGGCGAGGTACTCGGGGGAGCCGACGACCTCACCGGTCATCGTCAGGGCCGAGTCCCCCTGGATCACGGCGATCCCGAAGTCGCTGAGGATGACCCGGCCGTCGTCGGCGAGCAGGACATTGGCCGGCTTTACGTCACGGTGCAGCACTCCGGCCTCGTGCGCCGCCTGGAGCGCGGTCAGGACCTTCGCGCCGATCCGCGCGGCCTCCCGCGGGGCCAACGAGCCCTCCGCCTGCAACCCGGTCGGCGAGCGAACGGCCGCGAACCAGCTCCATCACGATCCACGGGCGGTCCTCGTCGGTGACCACGTCGTGGACGGTGATCACGTTGCGGGCGGTGACGCGCGCCGCGGCCCACGCCTCGCGCTCCAGCCGCGTGTACAGACGCTCCACCTTGGCGCTGGGCAGCCCGGCCGGAGCCCTGACCTCCTTGACGGCGACCTCCCGGTGCAGCACCTCGTCGCGGGCGCGCCACACGGTGCCCATGCCGCCTTCTCCGAGAGGGGCGAGCAGACGGTAGCGGCCGGCCACGACCCGGTCAGGGCTCATGCCCGAGGATGCGATGTCCTCGCGCCGAGCCGGGACTTCCCGCCCCTGATCCTCGGGAACCGGCGGATCCGCCCGGACGTCTCCCGCCTGATCGGATGTCATTGCTCCGCCACTCCTGTTTCTCTCCTGCTCGCAAGGGCCCGACGCCGGTGGACCGGCCATGCCCCGTGCGCCGTGACGCCCCCCGATCCCCAACGCGTGGCCGCCAACTGTCCTACGGATGGGGCCTGTTGGTTTTCGTAGCTTAACAACGGAACCGGTGGACGGGGCTGCCGGTCTCTCCGCCGGCACCCCGTGCCACCCCAGGGAGCACGAACGCCACGGCATGAGCGGCCAGGTCCTCACCGATCCCTTCGTCGATGGAAGCGCCGCAGCGTGAGGCCGGAAAAGACTCGGGGCCGGCACCATCCGGTAGGCCGGAAGAGATATCCCCCCTCAGCAGTCCCCTTGCCAAGGCACCGCATAGGAGCTGCCAATTTTATACAGCCCTGGCGTGGAAACTTTGAAACGGATCCAGTCACCATCACGCTCGACACAACCAGCGCTGGTACGCAGCCAGGGGGAATACGGGATACGCAACCTGACCATGCCAGGTTCGGGAACTTGCACGGTAAAGTTTGCATTGTCACTGCTGACGACCGACGCATCCGCACCCGAAATAATGGGCCCGGCATCCTTCACCCGATAAATCTGCCACCGGGAGTCGCGCCATACCGGCTCCAGCCAGCTCGGCCTGCTGCGGACGAGCTCGGCTTCGTCTCTTGCCGCCCAGTCCGGCTCACCCTCCGGCAGGACGACATAACCTACCGCCCATTTGTCGAGCCATGCGCGATATTTCCCCATCGTGAACTTGTTCTCATAGAAAAAACTCCCACGTTCCACATCGAGCTGACGATTCCATCCCCGTGCCAGATTCACGTGCGGACCGAGCACAGTGGTTTCACGATGATGGACAGCAGGCACTACCTCCACACGCGTACGGTCCGCATGCAAACGGTCGAGCGCTTTCAGTACGCCTTGCGTGTGGGACGCCCATGACGGCACAGGTGTCGACATATTGAGCACATGGACAGCGTGTGCCGTCACCCACTGCACAGAAAGAGCGAGGGAAAGCCCGACGGCCACCCTTGACACCATGTGAGCGCCGCGCTCAAGCAGCACGCAGAGAAGCACCGGAGGCCCGAACAATTCAGCGAGACGGATGACATTGGAACCGACAGGCGAAGAAATCAGTCCGGTCAACACCACACCTGCCGCATAAACCGCGGAGCTGAAACGTAGAGCCCTCCACTCTCGCGGCGCCAGCAGCGCCAGCACGATTCCGAAGAGGGCCGGCTTCCATATATCACCCATCGCCATGGGCATGACGCCACTAAAAGGAAAGAGCAAGGTTGTCAGAGCGACCACTGCGACAGGCGGTGCGCAAACAGCGACAGCTCTTCCCATATCCCGGTTCAAGAGCCAGCCCGCCCCAAGAACCAGGAGGAACAGCCCTGCGACGGGACTGGCCAGAGTCGCCAGGGCGCTGAACACCGATGCCAGTACCAAGCGCCTACTGGAACCTGCCAGGCCAAGACAGGACACCAGTGCCAGAGTCACGCCCAACGCGAAGGTCGAGCGCCCCGATGCGACATTCGCCCAGAGAGACAGGACCGCCAGGAGCGCAGGCCACAGCGGACGACTTACTCCGCTGCGCACGAACACACACCCCACGAACCACGAGGCGATGATTCCCGCTCCCACGGTGACAGTCCGCACACCGAGAAGGGCCATCAACTGCGGTGCGATGACACTGTAGTTGCCGACATGGATGCCCCCGTACCAGCCCAGACTGTAGGGGGAACCGGGGTGTCGGGAGACGAAATCCGCCCATGAAAGCTGCGCGGCGAGATCGCCTCCACCTGTCGCCAGACAGGCGGCCCATACCGCATACAGCGGCAGGGCTACGGCGGTAGCCGCAATCGGTACGTCATGTTGGCGCCGGCGTGTACGTGCCCATGCGAATCCGCCGGTATGAACACGGTCCGCAGGCAGTTGGACCGCCGAGACGGTGGAGCCGACGGAACCACGTTCATCAACGGACATCGGGCGACAAGGCCTTTCAGCAGGGGGTGAAGACACCCCGCAGCGTGCCCGGACCTCGCTGACCGGTCGCTGATCCAACCTGACCGGCCGATCAGGAAGGCCAGCCGCTGGTGTGCGAGGCTGCACCGCATGCGCATCCTGGTGGTCGAAGACGAGGTGGACCTTGCCCACACCCTGCACACCGGTCTGACCGCCGAGGGCTACAGCGTCGACCTCGCCCATGACGGCCGGCACGGACTGTGGATGGCCCGGACCGGCGAATACGCCCTTGTCGTACTGGACTTGATGCTGCCCGGACTCAACGGCTACAAGATCTGCGCCCAGCTGCGCAGAGAGGGCAACGCGACCCCCATCCTGGTACTCACCGCCAAGGACGGGGAGTGGGATCAGGCAGAGGCCCTGGACACCGGGGCCGATGACTACCTGGCCAAGCCCTTCTCCTACCTGGTGCTCGTCGCACGCCTGCGGGCCCTGGTCAGACGAGCCGCCACGGTCGCCCCGCCCGTCCTCGCCGTGGGCGACCTCTCGCTGGACGTCGCCGGCCGGGTCTGCCGCCGGGCCGGGACCCGGGTGGAACTCACACCCCGGGAGTTCGCCGTGCTGGAGCTGCTGGCCCGCCGGGCGGGCCAAGCGGTCTCCAAAACGGATCTGCTCTATCACGCGTGGCCCGACGAAGCCCAGGATCCCAACCTGGTGGAGGCGCGCGTCAGCGCCCTCCGCAAGAAGGTGGACGCCGCGTTCCACCGGCAGTCCCTGCAGACCGTACGGGGTTCCGGCTACCGGCTGGTGGACGACCGTGACCGCGACTGAGCCGCGACGCCGCTGGTGGCCGCGTTCGGTACGGGCCCGCGCGGCCCTGGCCGCCGCCACGACCGCCGCCGTCATCCTGGCCGGCATCGGCTGGTGGCTGCACCAGGACGTCTACCGCAAGAGCACGCAGATCGCCGAAGACGAGGCCAAGGCACAGCTCTGGGCTCTCTGCGATCAGTTGAGACAGAGGGTCATTCCCGACACCAGAAGCACCGTGCCGTACGAGGTCGTCGCGACCGGCCGGCGCGCCGCTGTCGCCTACGGCGGAGGTATGGACGACTTCGATCCCGGCACCCGACACGTGATGCCCGCCCCGCCGAAAACCTTGCGGGCCGAGATCATTACCACCGTCCGCCTACCTGCGAACCCCGACTACGACCCCCATGACAAATCCTCCGTGGCCGGCGGAACCAATCAGGTCTTCACCGCCGATATCCGGGCCGAAGATCTCAGCAGCGACCAAGTCGCCGCTCTGGGCGTCGCCGCGGACGCCACACTGCGGGTCTACGTGGTGGTGCTCCCGCACACAGCCAAGTCAATCACCGAGACCATCGACCTCCTGCTGCTGCGGGCCGGGCTCGTCAGCCTCGTACTGATCGCCGCGGCCGCCTACTTCACCGTCCGCATCGCACTGCGGCCGGTCGAAGCCATCCGCGTCCTCACCGCCTCGGTCACCGCGAACGACCCCCGCGAACGCGTCACCGTCCCCGCCACGGGACACGAGATCGCCGCCCTGGCCACCACCATCAACACCACCCTCGAACGCCTCGACAACGCCGCCGCACAGCAACGCCGCTTCGTCGCGGACGCCGCCCACGAACTGCGCAGCCCCCTCACCACACTGCTGGCCAGCCTGGAAGTCGCGCTCGCCTACCCGGAACACACCGACTGGCCCGCCGCTGCCACCACCGCCGCACGGCAGACCCGCCGCCTCCAAGCCCTCGCCGAAGACCTGCTGCTCCTCGCCCGCCTCGACACCCGCGCCCCCGCACCCGGCCCCGAACCCGTCGACCTGACAGCCCTCGCCTCCCGGATGGCCAAGCAATACCCCCTCACCGAAAGACCGTTGACCCTCACCTGCGACAGCACCGCCCCTGCCCCCGTCCTCGGAAACCCCGACGAATACGAACGGCTGCTGCGCAACCTCCTCGACAACGCCGCCCGCCACGCCGCACACCGCATCCAGATCACCGTCCGGAACCAGGACGCCCAGGTCGTCCTCACGGTGCACGACGACGGACCGGGCGTGCCCACCGAGGACGCCGAGCGCGTCTTCGAACGCTTCGTCCGGCTCGACGACGCCCGCTCCCGCGACCAGGGCGGCACCGGGCTGGGCCTCGCCATCGCCCGCGACCTGGCCCACCGCCACCGAGGCACCCTCACCCTCACCCCCCGGACGCTCGGAGCATGCTTCCAGCTGCGCCTCCCCCAAGCCCCCACCCCGGCCGGGAAATGACGTACCTCTCCACATGAGAGCCGCGCCCATGAACGCCGGTCCGGCCCCCGAGGGGCGACCGGATACAGTGCGCGGACGGCAGCCTGGTTTGTGAGGGGAAACGTGACCGACACCAGCGACACCCGACCCGCCGACAGCGAAACGCAACCGCCGCGGCAGAGCCAACTGCACCGCCTGATGCGCTACATCCCCCTGATCGCCCCCGTCCTGCTGTGGGCCGTGCCCTGCTGGGTGCTCCTGCACAGCGGCCAGCACTGGCCTCCGCCCATCACGCTCGGCGGCACCGCCCTGTTCGCCCTCGGCCTCGTCGGTATGCCGCTCGCGATGGCGCGCGGCCACGGCCGACGCCAGCAGGACCCGGCAGCGATCGTCGGTGACACCCTGCTGGGCACCAGTTGGGTTCTGTTCACCTGGTCCATTCTGCTCGGCGTCCCACTGAGGCTCGTCCTGGCCGTGGCCGGCGTCGACGAGAGTCAGGACCGGGCTCGAATGGTCACTTGGTCCGTCCTCGGCATCACCGCCGTACTACTCGCCTGGGGGTACGCCGAAGCCCGCCGCGTGCCACGGGTGCGCCGCCTCGATGTGCAACTCCCGCGGTTGGCTGCCGGGTTGGACGGCCTCCGCGTCGTCCTCATCACCGATACCCACTACGGCCCCCTCGATCGCACGCGCTGGTCGGAACGGGTATGTGAGACGGTGAACACCCTGGAAGCCGACCTGGTCTGCCACACCGGTGACATCGCGGACGGCACGGCCGCACGCCGCCGCGCCCAGGCTGTCCCCCTCGGTACCGTGCGCGCCACCCGGGCCCGGGTATACGTCACCGGCAACCACGAGTACTACAGCGAGGCCCAGGGCTGGGTCGACCTGATGGACGAGCTGGGCTGGGAGCCGCTGCGCAACCGCCATCTGCTGCTCGAACGCGGAGGCGACACCCTCGTGGTCGCCGGCGTGGATGACGTCACCGCCGAGTCCTCCGGTCTGGCGGGCCACCGCGCGCACCTGGCCGGAGCTCTGAACGGCGCCGACCCCGAACTGCCCGTCCTGCTCCTGGCACACCAGCCCAAGTTCGTCGGCCAAGCGGCAGCCGAGGGCATCGACCTCCAGCTCTCCGGCCACACCCACGGCGGCCAGATATGGCCCTTCCACCACCTGGTCCGCATCGACCAGCCCGCCCTCGCCGGCCTCAGCCACCACGGCACCCGCACCCTCCTCTACACCAGCCGCGGCACCGGCTTCTGGGGCCCGCCCTTCCGTGTCTTCGCCCCCAGCGAGATCACCCTGCTCGTGCTCCGCTCCCCGCACCTGCCCCACCTCGATGGAGCACCCGACGGGCCGGCACATCCGACGCAGGCCGGCGACGCGTGACGCCTGTACCACCAGCGGACGAAGTATCCGCTGGTGCCCCGACGCCGCCGTCCTTGACGGTGACTCACCCTGCCTGGCCCGTTCCGCTGCCGACGGCCCGGAGAACGTGAGGCTCCGCAGCAGGTGACGAGGGTCGCGAACGCCGGCTGCTACGCCTGAGGTCCGCCGAGCCTCACGCCGGACCCGCCTCCTCTCCCCGTTCCTCTCTCCCCTGGTGAACCGGCGCGACGACCGCTGGGGCGGCAGCCTGCACCACCGCGCCCGCCTGCTGCTCGATGTCGTGAGCGCGGTCCGCGAGCGCGTCGGCACGGGCTTCGCAGTGGGAGTGAAACTGAACTCGGCGGACTTCCAGCGCGGCGGATTCGACACCGACGACGCACGTGACGTGATCAAGATGCTCGCCGATGTGGGGACCGACCTGGTCGAACTGTCCGGCGGCAGCATCGAGAGCCTGGCCACGGCAGGTTCCCCCGCGGACGGCCGCACCCTTGCCCGCGAGGCGTACTTCCTGGAACTCGCCGAGCGGCTCGTCGCCACCTCGCCGCTGCCACTGCTGCTGACCGGAGGGATCCGGCGACTCGCCATCGCCCAACAGGTGATCGACTCCGGAGTCGCCATGGCGGGCATAGCCACGGCGCTGGCCATCGACTCCACTCCGCCAGGACAGTGGCTTGCCGGTAGCGATGCGCGGGTCCGCCCGCCCCGCACCCGTTTCCGGAACAGAGCGCTGGCAGCCGCAGCCATCCAGGCTGTCACGTCGCGGCGGCTTGCCCGCCTCGGTGCGGGCAAGCCGTCGAAGACGCCCTACTCTCCGGCCGTCGCCCTCCTCCTCGAACGGCTCGTCCGCGCGCGACGCCGGCGCGATTATCTGAAATGGCATACGGCCGCCTGAGACCGGACCGGATCGAGTCGCTTGTGGTCCCCAACTGGTCCCCCAGAAGCACGGAAAGGCGGTACCGGATTTCTCCGATACCGCCTGCGACCTGCGAAAAACAAGTCGGGACGACAGGATTTGAACCTGCGACCCCTTGACCCCCAGTCAAGTGCGCTACCAAGCTGCGCCACGTCCCGATACGCGTCCCGTCTCCCGGGAAGATCTTCCCTGGTGACTGGCCACGCGGAGAACACTACCTCACTCCGCGCCACCGAAGGACACGGCCCGTTCGCGCGACAATCGGTACATGAGGGAAGAACGACGGGACCGTGACGGCGAGGGGCGGGCGCGCAGCGCACGGCCCCGGGACGGGTTGGGGCGGCCGTTGCCGTACGGGGCTCCCGGGGTGGAGCGGCAGCCGGAGGGGGTCGTGCGCGGCGCCGGGGAGACCCTTCGGGAGGCGCAGCGGCTGCTCGACGCGGGCATGCCCTTCCACGCGCACGAGGTGTTCGAGGACGCGTGGAAGTCGGGGCCCGAGGCGGAGCGGGCCCTGTGGCGGGGGATGGCCCAGCTCGCGGTCGGGCTGACGCACGCCGCCCGGGGCAATGCGACGGGCGGGGCGCGGCTGCTGCTGCGGGGGGCCGGGGTGATCGACGCGTATCCGGACCGGGCGCCGCACGGCATCGATGTGGCCGGGCTGACGGTGTGGGCCAGGGAGCTGGCGGCGCGCGTCGGCGACGGGCCGGTGGACGCCGCCCGCGAGGCGCCCCGGCTGACCTGACCCGTCCCGCCGCCTCCGGGCCTGGCGTACGTACGTCAGTCGGTGAGCAGGACGACTTCGAGTGTGCGGGGGCCGTGCACCCCCTCTACCCGGTCGAGTTCGATGTCGCTGGTGGCGGAGGGCCCGGAGATCCAGGTGAGCGGGCGGGTCGGGTCCAGGCGTGGCATCGCCTGCGGTACGGAGCCGACCACCTGGTCCGTGGTGCGTACGACGCAGATGTGGTGGTCGGGGACGAGGGTGATCCTGCGGCGGCCCTGGTCCGGCGCCGCGTCGAGGACGAGGGTTCCGGTCTCCGCGATGGCGAGGGCACAGCCGGTGACGACGCTGTCGACCGTGTCGAGGGCCCCGGCCGTCGCGCCCGGGTCGTCCGGCACCCGGGTCACCGCCTCGGGCGTCGCGGAGAGCCAGGTCTCCGGGAGCAGCGGCGGTACGAGGACGGTACGGGCGCCCCGTTCGGCCAGGAGACGGGCGACGAGGGCGGGCAGCCCGGCGGTGTCCGTGCGGTGGACGAGGGCGCGGTAGTCGGCGAGGTTCTCGGCGAGCAGGTCGACGATCCGGCTCGCGGGGGTGTGTGTGCCGAGGTAGTCGCGGGGTGCCTCGGGGGCGTCGGGGGCGTCGGCGACCGCGGCGCGGATCCGGGCGAGGATCCGCTCGCGCGAGCCGGTGGGAGTGCTGCTCATGTCCCGTTGTCCTTACGGTTGTCGTTCTCGCCGGTGGAGCCGGTCGTGCCGGTCGTGCCGGTCTCGCCGGTCGCGCCGGTCGCGCCGGTCCGGGGGCGGTGTTTCCACCAGTCGCGGAACGACTCGGCCGGCATCCTGGGGAGGTCCCGCGCGTCCGTCCAGGCCCCCGCGCCCGGGAGCCTGGCGGGGTGCAGCGCCCTGGTCCTGGACGCGACGCGCTCCCCCGCCGCCAGGACGCGGGGATGGTCGAAGACCCAGCCCGCCGCCTTCATCGCCGCCTTCTCCAGCCGGTGTCCCCGGCCCCCCTGGTCCGCGATCCGTTCGCGGAGGTGGACCAGGACCTCGGGGATGTCGATGGCCACCGGGCAGACCTCGTAGCACGCCCCGCAGAGCGAGGAGGCGTACGGCAGCGAGGCGTCGATCTCGCTCCCCGTGCCGCGCAGCTGGGGGCTGAGGATGGCGCCGATCGGGCCGGGGTAGACGGAGCCGTACGCGTGGCCGCCGGCCCGCTCGTACACCGGGCAGACGTTGAGGCAGGCCGAGCAGCGGATGCAGCGCAGCGCCTGCCGGCCCACCTCGTCGGCCAGGGTGTCCGTGCGGCCGTTGTCGAGCAGGACCAGGTGGAAGGTGCTCGGGCCGTCGGTGTCGTGGGTGCCCGTCCACATGCTGGTGTACGGGTTCATCCGCTCCGCCGTCGAGGAGCGCGGCAGCGTCTGGAGGAAGACCTCCAGGTCCCGCCAGCTCGGCACCACCTTCTCGATGCCCACCACGGAGATCAGGGTCTCGGGCAGCGTCAGGCACATCCGTCCGTTGCCCTCGGACTCGAAGACGACGAGGGTGCCGGTCTCGGCGACCATGAAGTTGGCGCCGGAGACGCCGACCTTGGCGCGCAGGAACTTCTCGCGCAGGTGGAGTCTCGCCGCCTCGGCGAGTTCGCCGGGGGTGTCGGAGAGGCCGTCGGGGGCCGCCTTGCCCCAGTCGGCCATCCGGTCGCGGAAGATGTCGCGGATCTCGCCGCGGTTGCGGTGGATCGCCGGGACCAGGATGTGGGAGGGCCGGTCGTCGCCGAGCTGCACGATGAGCTCGGCGAGGTCGGTCTCGTACGCGGAGATGCCCTCGGCGGCGAGCGCCTCGTTGAGGCCGATCTCCTGGGTGGCCATCGACTTGACCTTGACGACCTCGGTCTCGCCGGTGGCCTTGACCAGGTCCGCGACGATCCGGTTCGCCTCGTCGGCGTCGGCGGCCCAGTGGACCTGGCCGCCGGCCGCGGTGACCGACTCCTCCAGCTGGACCAGGTAGCGGTCGAGATGGCGCAGCGTGTGGTCCTTGATCCGCTTGCCCGCCTCCCGGAGGCGGTCCCAGTCGGCCAGTTCCGCCACGGCGACGGCGCGTTTGTCGCGGATGGTGTGGGTGGCGTGGCGCAGATTGCCGCGCAGTGTCTCGTTGGCGAGGGCTTCCTTGGCGGCCACCGGGAAGGCCGGCATCCCCAGATACGTACCGCTCATGACCAGGGCTCCTCTTCGGTCGACGCGAGGATCTCCGCGAGATGCACGGAGCGCAGCGGGGCGGCCTCGCGGCTCGCGATGCCGTCGATGTGCATCAGGCAGGAATTGTCGGCGCCGCAGAGCACCTCGGCCCCGGTGGAGACGGCGCCCCGGACTTTGTCCTGGCCCATCGCGGCGGAAACATCGGAGTTCTTCAGGGCGAAGGTGCCGCCGAAGCCGCAGCACTCCGCGGCGCCGGGCAGCTCTCTCAGCTCCAGCCCGCGCACCGCTTCGAGAAGTTTCCTGGGACGTTCGCCGAGGCCCAGCAGACGCACTCCGTGACAGGAGGGGTGGTAGGTGACGGTGTGCGGGAAGTACGCCCCGACATCGGTCACGCCCACCACGTCGACCAGGAACTCCGTCAGCTCGTAGGTGCGCGCGGCCAGCGCCGCGGCCGCCTCGCCGCCGATCTTCGGGTAGTGGTGGCGGACCATGGCCGCGCAGGAACCGGAGGGGGTGACCACGTAGTCGTACCCCTCGAAGGCGCTGGTCATCCGGCGTACCAGCGGTTCCGTCCCGCGTCGGTAGCCGGTATTGAACTGCGGCTGGCCGCAGCAGGTCTGCGCCTCGGGGAAGTCGATCTCGACACCGAGGCGTTCGAGGAGGCGTACGGTCGCGATGCCGGTGGACGGATACACGGCGTCATTGACGCAGGTGACGAAGAGGGCGGCGCGCATGGGCGGAGCATATGTCGGCTCCGGCGCCGCACGGTAGTCCCCCGCGCGGGGTGAAGGGTTCTCAGACATCCTATGAATGTGTCCGCTCTCGTGGTGCTGTCCCCGGCGGAGCCGGAGGAAGATCCCGGTCATCGGTAACGGGTCGGGCGCGCCCGTTCGGCGAGGCGTCAGGTGGGTTCAGGCGCGTCCCACGAATTCCCAGGTGCCCTGGCCCGCCCGGTACACCACGAACCCCGGTTCCGTACGCGCGTAGGCGGCGCCGGCGGGAGCCGTGACCTGGTCGGGGGTGGCGGCCGGTACGTGGATCTCCGCCGTGGCGCCGACCGGGACGCGTACGGAGAGGCGCAGGGTGGCGCCGATCGCCGACCAGTCCACCGACGCCTCGCCCCGGACGGTACGGATCCAGGTGCGGGCCCAGCTGACACCGGTCCGCCCGTCGGGCCGTACGGTGAAGGTCCGGTAGCCCGCGTCCCCGGGGCGCAGCCCGGCGACGTTCTCGTACAGCCACTGGGCGACCGTGCCCTGGAAGTAGTGGTCGCGTGAGCGGGAGTCGAGGGGCCACATCTCCCACATGGTGTCGGCGCCGTTGTCGAACCAGTGGCCCCAGCTCGGGTAGGTGCGCTGGGTGGCGACGGCGTGTGCCACTTCGGGGTGGCCGTGTGCGCACAGCACGCGCAGCAGCACACTCGTGCCGAGCGCGCCCGTGTTGAGGTGGTTGCCGCGCGCGGCGATGTCCGCGACGAGGCTGTCCACGACCGTGGCGCGGGCGCCGTTCGGGACCAGTCCGAAGGCCAGCGGGAGCGCGTTGGACGTCTGGCGGTAGCCGGGGTCCTTCGCGGTCCGGTAGTGGCCGGAGGCGTCGAGGAAGGCGGCGTTGAGGGCGTCCTTCAGGCCGGCCGCCGCGGTCCGGTAGCGCTCCGCCGTCCCGCCGTGGCCGAGCAGGTCGCCCAGCTCGGCCGTGCCGGTGAGCGCGCGGTGGAGATACGCGGTCGCCGTCAGCCGGGTGTCCTCGGGCGGATTGCCGCCGTAGCCGGGCGGCAGGTAGTCGCCGAGGGCGGTGATCGCGAGGCCGTCGACGAGCCGGGCCAGCTCCCAGTCCAGATAGCGGGTGAGGGTGGTCCAGTGCTCCCGTGCCACCCGGTCGTCGCCGTAGATCCGGTACATCTCCCGTATCAGGAACGGATATACGGTGGTCCACTCGGGCGAGGGGCCGAGGTCGCCGTAGCCCCAGCCGCCGCTGGGCACGATCACCGGCAGCTGCCCGTCGGCGTTCTGGCTGTCCGCCAGGTCACCGAGCCACTTGGTGAGGAAGCGGTGCACCCCGAAGGCGTACTCCATGACGGGCGCCCCGAGCTGGGCGTCGCCCGTCCAGCCGTTCTTCTCGTACATCGGGGTGTCGGTGGGTATGCCGTGCAGGTTGTTGAGCAGGGTGCGGCGCATCGCCCGGTCGAGCTGTTCGTAGAACGGCTCGGAGCAGGCGAAGCCGCTGACCTCCGCCACCTTCGTGTGGACGGTCCTACCCACCACGTCGGCCGGGCGTGGCCGGGTCGGCAACCCGCTGACCTGGACGTACCGGAAGCCCTTGTACGAGAACGACGGCTCCCACACCTCGGTGGCGCCGCCGCCCGCGCAGATGTACTCGTCGCGCTGGAACCGGCCCGGCACATGTCCGGTCTCGGCGTGGACACTGCCGTCCGCCTTCAGTTTCTCGCCGTGGACCAGCGAGACGACGGTGCCGGCCGGGGCCCGTACGCTCAGCCGGCTCCATCCCGCCGTCGTGCGGCCCAGGTCCACGATGTACACGCCGGGGGCGTGCTCCGTGATCGCGGTGGGGGTGTGGGTCGCAATGACCTCGATGGGGTCGTGCGGCTGGGCGCGCAGGGTGCCCCTGGGGGCGGGCTGCTCGGCCGGGTGGCGCCAGGAACGGTCGTCGAAGCCGGGCCGGGTCCATCCCTCCGGGGCCAGTCGGGCGTCGTACGTCTCCCCCGCGTAGAGGGAGTTGGTGAGGGTGGGGCCCTCGGTGATGCGCCAGTCGGTGTCGGAGACGACGGTGGTGCGGGAGCCGTCGGGGTGGTCGGCCTCCAGCCGGCACAGCAGGCGCGGTTCGCCGTGCCAGGGCGGCCGGTGCCAGTTCCACACGTTGGGGGTGGTCATGCCGTAGAAGCCACGGCCGAGGGTGACGCCGATCGCGTTGTCGCCGCGTCTGAGGAGCGCCGTCACGTCGTGCACCGCGTACAGCACGGTCTCGTCGTAGTCGGTGAAACCGGGGTCGAGCACCTGACGGCCGACCCGCTCCCCGTTCAACTCGGCTACGTAGTACGCCAGTCCGCTGATGTAGAGGCGGGCCCGGGTGACGGGTTTGCGTACCGTGAACGCCCTGCGCAACAGGGGCGCCGGCGCCTCCGGCGCGGCGATCGAGACCCCGCTGCCCCACGGTCCCTGGCCATACGGTGCGAGTACGGTGGCCGCGGCCCACCCCGTGTCGTCGAACTCGGGCCGCTCCCAGCCGGGTTGCTCGGTGTCGGTGGTTCGCCACCCTTCTCCGGTGGCGAGCCCGCGGACGGTGCCGTCGGTGGTCTCCACCCGGAGCAGTCCGAGCAGGCCGGCCGGATTGGCGGCGGCCCCGCCGCGGTTGGTGGCGACGGCGGCGAGGACGACCGGGCCGCCGCTGTCGGCGGCGGCGCGCACGGCGCCGGTGACATCGGCGGCGGCGCCGGTGCGCCAGGCGTCCACCTGCTCGGGGGTGTGCAGGACCTGGCGGCCGTTCAGGTGGAGGGTGAAGTCGTCGTCGGCGGTGGCGACGAGCGTGGCCCGCGCGATGTCCGTGGCCGCGGGAAGGCCGAGGGAGCCGCGGAACCAGCGCGGCCCGACGGGGGCGCCGCCCGTGGTCGCGTCCGCCGTCCAGATCCAGGACGCGCCGTCGAGGCCGGGCGGTGCGGCCGGCTGGTCGGCGCCTATCCACCGGGCGTGCCACCGCTCCGTGCCGAGCGCGGTCTCCCACCAGCCGGGGGTGCTCCACGCGGAGGCGCGTCCTTCGCCGTCCCAGACCCGGACCTGCCAGTGGCAGCGGGTACGGGGCGGCAGCGCGGGGCCCGCGTAGGGCACGGCGACGGTACGGTCCGACGCGACCCGGCCGGTGTCCCAGAGGAGTTCACGCCCGGCCACCAGCGCGCGCCGCCCGGTCGCGGCCCGGATCTGGTACGCGCTCTGCCGCGCGCCCGGGCCGCCGTCGGGCGCGGCGCAGGAGTCACCGGGTACGCAGACATCATCAGGGCACCGCACGCCGCGCGGCTGCTCACCGGCACGCTCGTGGGGCGGCTGCCGAACGCCACGG